>CAZMLV010000038.1:0-8319 GCA_964567235.1 uncultured Chloroflexota bacterium
TCCGACTTCCCGGCGTCGGACTGGAAGCGCCCGGCCAAGATCGTCGACGTGAGCGTCGTGACCGCGCCCGGCGCGTTCGGCGGGTACGGATCCGGTCTTCTGCCGTCGAGCCTCACGCCCTTCGCGACGAAGGAGATCTTCGTGAAAGGCACCGAGCCGCGGAAGGTCGATGACTGGTACACCGCGGGTTGCGCCGCGGCCGGCGGCCAGCAACGAGTCGCGATGCAGATCAAGGAGGTCGGACCGGCGGCGTGGAAGCCGTACACCGATCAGTGGATCACCGAGGCGATCGCAGGCGCGCGGAGCTACGGCCGCTACTCGTGGAATCTCTTCCCGCCGAGCGGGCAGTGCCCGAGCCCGAGCCCGACCGCGTCGCCCGGCACGCCGTCGCCGACAGCACCGCGGCCGAGTGGCAGCGGGCTGCCGACGAACACGATCCCGATCTTCACGCCGCCCGGCCGCACACCGACTCCGGTCCCGAGTCCGACCGCGCGGCCGACCAAGACGCCCTAGTGCCGGTCGCGGCCATCGCGCTCATCACCGACGAGCGTGGCCGCGTCCTCCTCGTGAAGCAGCGCGGCGGTCCGTTCGCGGGATCGTGGCTGCTCCCCGGCGGCCAGGTCGGCGACGATGAGAGCGCGGTCCACGCGCTCGTTCGTGAGGTCCGCGAGGAGACCGGGCTCACCATGACCGACGCGCGCTACGTGACCGGCTACCACACGAGCGGCAACGGCTACTACCTGACGGTCCTCATGTTCCGCGGCCCGGCGACCGGGACGCTCGTGCCGGAGCCCGGCGGCGACGCGCGATGGTTCGCGGATGCCGCCGCTATCCCGGACCGGCATCCCGCGCTGCGTCGCGAGATGTTCGACGCGCACGTCGCGCAGGATGACGATCAGGCGATCCGGGCGGCGCTCGCCGACGCGGGGATCACGATGGAGCCCCTCGGTTAAGGCGTCACAGCGTGACGATCGTCGCTCCATCCCCGCCCTCACTCGCGGCGGCGGGCGCCTGCTGGCGCACGAGCGGGTGCACGGCGAGCGCCTCGCGCACCGCGTTCCGTAGCGCGCCGGTGCCCTTGCCGTGCACGACGCGCACGCGGTCGTAACCCGCGACGGCCGCGTTATTGAGGTACCGGTCGAGCTCGGCGAGGGCCTCCTCGGCGCGCGCGCCGCGGAGGTCGAGCTGCAGCGGGACGTTCTGCGCCGCGCCCTGGACCACCGTGCGCGTCGATCGGATCGGCTCGGCCTGTCGCGGGGCGGGACGGAGCGAGGCCCGCGGGACCCGCAGGCGGAGCGGTCCTGAGGCGACCTCGGCGATCCCCCGGTCGTCGATGCCGAGCAGCGTGCCCGGCTCGGTCACTCCGTCGACGAGCACCGGCGAGCCGACCGCGATCTCATGGAGCGCCGCGGGCCTCGCGGGCTCCGGCGCCGCCGAATCGCGCGAGGACTCCGCGGCGTGCAGCGCGGCGCGGGCGTCGTCGACGAGGTTGCGCTTCGCGGCCTCGTCGCGCGCGGACTCGGCCTGACGGAGGGCCCGGCGGGCCTGCAGGATGAGCTCGTCCGCCTCGGTGCGCGCGCGCTTCAGCGCGTCACGGGCCTGCTCGCGCACCCGCTCGGCGTCGCGCTCGGCCTCGGTCATCGCGTTCGTCGCGTCGGCAGCCGCGACCCGGGCCTCCTCGAGCGACGCTGCGAGCTCGGTGCGCTGCCGCTCGGCTTCACGGAGCGTGCGCTCGAGGGACCGGTGGAGATCCGAGAGATGCGTCTCGGCCTTCCCGAGCACGTCGTGGGCGAGCCCCAGCCGTCCCGCGATCGCGAACGCGATCGATGCCACTCGCAGCCCGACGTGCACGCGATAGGTCGGCCGCAGCGTCTCGGCATCGAACTCGACGCTCGCGTTCGTGACGCCGGGCGTATTGAGCGCGAACGCCTTCAGCTCCGGATAGTGCGTCGACGCGGCGACGAGCGCGCCGCGCGCGAGCAGCGTCTCGAGGATGGCCATCGCGAGCGCCGCGCCCTCGTCGGGGTCCGTCCCCGCACCGACCTCATCCAGCAGCGCCAGATCGCCGGCCTCGGCCTCGGCGAGCGTCGCGACGACATTGCGCATATGTGACGAGAAGGTCGAGAGCGATTGCGCGATCGACTGCTCGTCGCCGATGTCGGCGAAGATCCGGCGCACGACCGGGAGGGCACTCCCCCGCTCCGCCGGGACCTGCAACCCCGCGGCGCCCATGAGCGTGAAGAGACCGATCGTTTTCAGCGTGACGGTCTTGCCGCCGGTGTTCGGTCCGGTGATCACAAGGACCCGGAAGTCAGACCCGAGCCGCACGTCGATCGGCACGACCGGCGTGCCTCGTTCGATGAGCAGCGGATGGCGAGCCGCGATGAGATCGAGCCGGCCCTCGTCGTTCAGGGCCGGACGCTCGCAGGCGAGCGCCTCCGCGAGCTGCGCCTTCCCGAGGATCACGTCGAGCGACGCGAGCGCCTCGAGCGTCGCGTGCAGGTCCTCGCTCGCGCGCTCGACCGCCCGCGAGAGGCCGTCGAGGATGCGCTGGACCTCCTGCTGCTCCGCGAGCTCGGCCTCGCGCACCCGGTTGTTCGCCTCGAGGACCTCGAGTGGTTCGATGAACACGGTCGCACCGCTCGCCGACGAGTCGTGCACGATGCCCTTCACCGCACCGCGGTACTCGGACTTCACCGGGACGACGTACCGTCCGCCCCGCTGGGTGACGATCGGGTCCTGGAGGTAGCGTGCGAGGTCCGAGCGCAGGAGCCCGTCGAGCCGTCGCTGCAGGCCCGCCTGCGCCGCCCGCAGCTCGCCCCGCGCGGTCGCGAGGGCTGCGCTCGCTCGATCCAGGACCTCACCGGTCCCGCCGATCGCATGCTCGATCGCGTCGGCCACGGTCATCGGCGGCCGCGCGAACCGGGCCCGCGCGGCGAGCGGCGGGTAGGCGTGGACCTCGCCGAACAGCGACTGCGCCGCGCGCACGGTCTCGCCGATCGCGACGAGCTGCTCTGGGTCGAGGATCCCGCCGAGGTCCGCGCGGCGCAGCGGATCACGGACGTCCTGCGCGCCGCGCAATCCGGCCGACGGCGTGGCTCGCACGAGGGCCTTCGCGGCGGCGGTCTCATCCTGCAGCCGCTCCGCGGAGGCGAGGTCCGTCTCTGGCTCGAGCGCGAGGGCGCGCTCGCGGCCCGGCGTGAACGACGTGCGTTCCGCGAGCAGCGTCCGCACCGTCGTGAACTCGAGCGTGCCGAGGGTCTTCTCGGTGGTCATCGCCGCGACACACCGGGCGATCCGGTCACCCAGAACCGCCACGGCTCGGCGAAGGTCGCGCCCGGCGAGAGGCCGATGCGCGGCCCGCGCGAGATCGCGCGCGCGGGCACGCTCGGCGCGTCCCGGATCGACAGGGCCGAGCGCACGAGGTCCAGATTCGTCTGCGCGGTCGTCAGGCCCATCGCGAGGCAGAGTAGGCCCGGCCCCGCGAGCCGCCGCGGATCTTCGATCACGCCGTCGACCGGCTCCGCGCCGCGGAGCAGCACGGCACCGGCGATGCCTCGGCCCTCGCAGACGACGTTCATGCACGGGTACAGGCCGTGCGAGAGGTACACGTAGCTGAAGCCGGCGGGTCCGAACATCGGCGCGGTGCGGGCGGTCAGCCCCCGATAGGCGTGCGACGCCGGGTCGCGCTGGCCGAGGTAGGCCTCGGCTTCGACGATCCGCACGGCGCGACGACCCGCCGGCCCATTGAAGACCAGGATCTTGCCGAGGAGATCGCGGGCCACGGCCCGCGTCGGGCGGTCGTAGAACGCCCGCGGCAGGCGCGGCCCGAGGCGCTTCAGCCCCGGATGGTCCCGCCGAGCTTGTGCAGCACGCGGCCTTCGATCCGGCTCGTGAGCTTCTCGACCTCGGCGTCGGTGAGCGTGGCGGTCGGCGACCGCAGGACGAGCCGCAGGGCGAACGACTTCTTCCCCGCTCCGATCTGCGGGCCGCGGTACACGTCCACCAGCGTCACCGATTCGAGCAGGTCCTTCGCCGCGCCACGAACCTCGGCGGCGAGATCGCCGTACGCGAGTGCCTCGTCGACGACGAAGGCGAGGTCGCGGAGTGCCGGGGGGTACTTCGGCGGCACGATCGCGACGGGCGGCCGGACCACCGCGAGGAGCGACGCGAGGTCGACTTCGCCGATGTACGTCTCGGCTGGCACGTCCCACCGTTCGGCGACGCGCGGGTGGAGCTGTCCGATCATGATCGCCGGTCGGCCATCGTGGAGTCGCGTGCTCGACCGACCGGGGTGCATTCCCGGTGCGGGCTCGCCTGGCCCGGAGAAGTCTCCCGCGTTGATGCCGCGCTTCAATGCCTCAAGCAAGCCCTTCACGTCCCAGCGATCCCAGTCGCGCGGGGGCGTGAGCCACGTCTGATCTTGGGCCCGCCCGGCGACCAGGATCCCGATGGTCCAGCGCTCCTCGGGCAGATCACCCGGGCGTGGCAGATACACCGGCGAGATCTCGAAGATCGCGACACCGTCGCGGTGCCTGAGGTTGCGCGCGGCCGTGTCGAGCAAGCTCGCGCGGAGTGTTGGCCGCGCGACCGATTGCGAGACCGAGGTCGGGTTCTGGATCCGGATCGGATCGGGCGCGATGGGCGCGCCGTCGGGCGTGAGCCGCTCGAGCCAGGCCGGGTCGGTGAGCGAGTACGAGACGGTCTCCTGCAGCCCGAAGCCGATCAGCCGGTCGCGCACGCGCTCGCGCAGCTCCTCGAGCGGATGGCGCTCGTGCAGCGGAAGCGGGCCGTCCGGCACGCGGACCGGGATGCGGTCGTAGCCGACGATGCGCGCGACCTCTTCGACGACGTCCTCGGTGATCCCGATGTCCGTGCGGATGGGCGGCGGCGTCACGACGAACGTATCGCCGGATTCGGCGTACTGGAAGCCAAGCCGCTTCAGCGCCTCCAGGGACTCCTCGCGCGGGAACTCCACGCCCAGGATCCGCGTCACGTCGCTGAACCGGAGCTTGATGTTCGGATGCCGCCACGGCTTCGGGTACGCGTCCGTCGCGCCGACCAGCGTCGCCCCGGCGTGCTCGACCAGGAGCTGGACCGCGCGCGCGAGCGCCTGCGGCACGAGCTCCGGGCTGAGGTTGAGCCGGAATCGAGCGCTCGCGGCGCTCTGCTGCGAGAGCCCGAGCTTCTGCGCGGTGCGGTCGACCCCGCGCGGTTCGAAGCTCGCGCACTCGAGCGCGATCCGCGTGGTGCCCGGCCGGATCTCCGAATCGGCGCCGCCGAGGATGCCGGCGATCCCGAGCGACCGTTCGCCGTCGGCGATGACGAGCACATCCGGTGCGAGCAGCCGGTCCACTCCATCGAGGGTGCGGAGCGATTCACCGGCGTGCGCGCGGCGCGCGACGAGGGCGCTCCCCTTGAGCTGGTCGGCGTCGTACGCATGCAGTGGCTGGCCAAGCTCGAGCATGACGTAGTTCGTGATGTCGACCGCGTTGTGAATGGGCCGCATGCCCGCGGCGATGAGGCGCTCCTGCATCCATTTGGGCGACGGCCCCACCTTCACGTTCTCGAGCAGTGCCGCGCCAAACCGGCGGCACCCCTCGGGATCCTCGATGCGGACCGCAAGACGTTTCGGGTCGAGATCCCAGCGGAGCTTCGCCATCGCCGGGTCGCGGTGTGCGACCCGTTGGACAGCCGCGAGCTCGCGCGCCACGCCGACGACGCCCATGCAGTCCGGGCGGTTCGGCTGGAGCTCGAGGACGAGGACCGGATCGCCGAGCGCGTCGGCGAGCGGCCGGCCGACCTGCAGCGACCGATCGAGGATGAGGATGCCCTCGTGATCCTCGCCGAGGCCGAGCTCCTTCTCGGAGCAGACCATTCCCTCGCTCACGATGCCGCGCATCTTCTTCGGCTCGAGCGTCAGCCACCCATCCCCATGGCCTTCTCGCAGGCGCGCGCCGACCTCGGCGTACGGGACGACGTCGCCTTCGGCGAGGTTGGGTGCGCCGGTCACGACCGTCTTCTCGCGACCCTCGCCGTAGTCGACAGTCGCGAGCAGCAGCTTGTCGGCGTTCGGGTGCCTCTCGAGCTTGGTGATCCGCCCGACCCACACGTGCTCCCACCCGCCGCCCGGACGCTCGATCCGGTCGACCTCGGTGCCGCTCATGTGGAGCTGGCGCGCGATCTCGTCGGCCGTGCCGCGCGCGTCGGCGTACTCCCTCAGCCACGAGACCGGCACGTGGATCGTCGGCATGGCTAGACGCTCTCCAAGTAGCGCAGATCGTTCTGGTAGAAGAGCCGGATGTCTGGCGTGCCGGTCAGCAGGCCGGCCAGGCGGTCGACGCCGCCGCCGAACGCGAAGCCCTGGTATCGAGCCGGGTCGTAGCCGACCCGACGCAGCACGTCCGGGTGGACCATGCCGCAGCCCGCGGCCTCGATCCACCCCGAGCCGGCGCACGTCGCGCAGCGGCTGCTGCCGACCACGCCGGTCCCGTCACAGACGAAGCAGTCGAACGCGATCTCTGCGGAGGGCTCGGTGAACGGGAAGTAATCGGGACGGAAGCGGACCTTGCGCTCGCCGCCGAAGATCTGCCGCGCGAAGCTGTACAGCACGCCCTTGAGGTCGGCCATCGACATCTTCTCGTCGATCGCAAGGCCCTCGTACTGGAAGAACACGCTCTCGTGCGTCGCGTCGGTCGCCTCGAAGCGATAGCAGCGTCCGGGCACGATGATCCGGATCGGCGGGCGGCGCTGCTCCATCGTGCGGATCTGCATCGGCGAGGTGTGGGTGCGGAACAGCATCGGTCCCATATCGCGGGCCGCATCGCCGCCGCGTGCGATCGCGCCTCCGGCTGCGGTCCGCGCGAGCGACAGCGCGATCGCCGAGTCCTGCGCCACCCAGAGCGTGTTGAACTTGTCGCGCGCCGGGTGTCCGGCGGGGATGTTGAGCGCCTCGAAGTTGTAGTAATCCCATTCGATCTCCGGACCCTCGACCGACTCGAACCCCATCCCAAGGAAGATCCGCGAGATGTCTCGGATCGTGCGCGAGATCGGATGCAACCGCCCAAGACGCACGGGCCGGCCCGGCAGCGTGAGGTCGAGGGCGCCACCGCTCAGGCTCCGGTCGAGGGTGGCTGCGCGCAGCGCCCGTTCGCGGTCGGCGATCGCGGTCTCGATCGCCGACTTTGCGGCATTGAGCGCCGCTCCGGCGGCCGGACGCTCCGCGGCCGGCAGCGCGCTCACGGCCTTCATCCGCGTTGTCAGCTCGCCGTCCCTGCGCCCGACGTACCGGACCCGCACGGCGTCGAGGGCGGCCGCATCCTTCGCGTCCGCGATCTCTCGCAGCGCGTTCTCGGTCCGCTCGGCCAGCTCGCGCGCGTTCGCCATGCATCTCCCTCCGGACAAACAAAAGCCCTCGTCCGCTCGGGACGAAGGCTGACCTCCGTGGTACCACCCGTGTTCCGGCCACGACGTGACCGACACTTCATTCGAGCGCTATCGGGCTCGACCCGGACCGGCTTTCACCGGTCGGCTCCGGAGCGAATTCCCGCGATCGTTCTCGCGATCGGCTCTCAGTCCTGACCGACCGTCCCTGTCGAGCGACCTCTGCGGTACTGCTCTCCATCCTGCTCGTGTCGGCCGAACCGGCCTCGCCGGCTCGGCCTCCACAAGGCCTCCGCCTTAGCTCTTCTTCGGCTCCGCGTTCAGCTTGTTCTCTTTCACGAGATCGACGTAGTGACGGAAGATCTTCGGGTCGTTGACCGCCATCTCCGCGAGGATCTTGCGGTCGAGCCCGACGTCCGCCTTGCGCAGCGCCGACATCAGCCGGCTGTAGGACACGCCCGCCTCGCGCGACGCGGCGTTGATGCGCGCGATCCAGAGGGCGCGGAACTGCGCCTTGCGGGCGCGGCGATCGCGGTACGCGTACGAGAGCGCGTGGATCGCCGCCTCACGAGCCGGCCGGACGAGCTTGCGCTTTGCGCCGCGGCGGCCTTCCGCCTCGTTGAGGAGCTTCTTGTGCTTCTTGTGCGCGGCAACGCCGCGCTTCACTCGTGACATTTCCTACCGTCCGATGTTCGGGAGCAGCTTGCGCACGAGGCGGACGTCCGCCTTGTCCACGAGGCCCTTGCCTGCGTGGCGGCGCTTGCGCTGCGGCGACTTGTGCGCGTTCAAGTGGCCCTTGAAGGCCTTGGCCCGGGCGATCTTGCCCGATCCGGTGATCTTGAACCGCTTCTTGGCGCCGCTGTGGCTCTTCAGCTTGGGCACAGTGATACCGACTCCTTCGACCACGTGGGACGACTAGTGTACGCGATTCCCCGT
>CAZMLV010000038.1:8419-14429 GCA_964567235.1 uncultured Chloroflexota bacterium
GCGGCCTTGATCTTCGTCTCGATGTCGTGGTCGTCGATCTTCGGCGCCATCCGGATCTCTTTCCAGGTGACGGCCTTCTGTTTCTTCTTGGCGTCCTTGGCCTTCTGCTGCTCCTCGTACCGGTACTTGCCGAAGTCGAGGATCTTGGCCACCGGAGGCGTCGCGTTCGGGGCGATCTCGACGAGGTCCCATCCTTCGCTCTGGGCGAGCTGAAGGGCACGCGGTGTCGGTACGACCCCAAGCTGGGACCCGTCGGCGCCGATGAGGCGGACGGTGGGAACGCGGATCTGGTCGTTGATGCGGAGCTCGGGAGCTATCGGCTGGCTCCGCGGTCAGAAGACGTCTTGATCAGACCGAAAGGATATCACCTGGCCAAGAAGCCCTGAAGGCGGCTTTTCGTGGCCGGCCACTCCTCGGCGATGACGCTGAACACGACGCTGGTGCGGTACCGCCCGTCCGCGATGATGCGCTCGTTCCGAAGCTCCGCCTCCTTTACAGCGCCCAGCCGGGCGATGGCCTGCTGCGACCGCTCGTTCCGTTTGTCGGTCTGCAGCCACACCCGGATCGCCTTGAGCGTCTCGAAGGCATGCGTCATGAGCAGGTACTTCGACTCGGTGTTGACGGCCGTGCGCCGCGCGTCGTTCCGGTACCACGTGTAGCCGATCTCGATCGTCCGGTTCGGCGGGTCGATGTGCGCGTACCGCGTCGATCCGACGAGCTCGCCGTCGCTCCGGCGAATGACGGCGAACGGCAGCTGCTGCCCGAGCACCGCCTGGTCGAGCGCCCAGCGGATGTATGTCGTGAAGCCCTCGAGGCCCTGCGGCCGGGGCAGCACGAGCTGCCAGAGGTCGGCCTCGTCGCCGGCGGCGAACAGCGCGGAGGCGTGCTCCATGCGCAGCGGCTCGAGCCGGACGACGTCGCCCTCGAGGGTGACCGGCCGCGGGTCGAAGGCCGGCCGCGGTTTGCCGGTCACGAGCGCCATCTTCACGTCGTCGAAGAATCGGTCGTCCCGGCCGATGCCGTCGCGCTCGATGCCTTCGACGACGAAGCCGAGGCTCTTGTACATCCAGATCGCGCGGTCGTTGTGCGAGATGACCGAGAGCCCGATGCGGTGGATCCCGAGCTGCTCCTGGAGATAGCCGATCTCGAGCGTCAGCGCCTCGCGTCCGAGACGTTTCCCCCAGAGGTCCGGCTCGCCGATGCCGATGCCGACCTCGCAGCTTTTGCCCTTCGGATGCACGTCGCGGAAGTTCGCGAACCCGATCGGCCGGCCGTCATGCTCGATGACCCAGCAGCCGGCCTTGCCCTCCTCGCTCATGTGCTCGATCCACCCGCGGGCGTCGGCTTCGGCGAACCGTCCGGGCAGCATCCCCCACTGCTGCCAGCGGAACTCCGGCTGGCTCCCCCACCGCACCAGGTGCGGCAGGTCCGCCATCGTCATCGGACGCAGGGAGACCTTCTCCCCACGGACGAGCGGGACGGTCACGCGTCGGCCATGAGCGTGGGCGCGCCCTCCGGCCGGACGAAATCCGGTGGCAGCCGCTTGTCGTCGCGCTCGGCCACGAGCCGCTCGACGATCGCATCGAGCGCGACCCCGCGCTGCTCGTCGCGCGAGCCGCGCCGGCGGACGGAGACCTGCCGGGCGGCGGCCTCGCGGTCACCGACCACGAGGATGTAGTTCGCCTTGCGCTCCGTCGCCTCCTTGATCCGGGTCCGCATGTCGCCGGGCTGGACATCGAGCCCGACGCGCAAGCCCCGGTCGCGCAGGAGCGCGGCGGCCTCCTCGGCGTACGGCCGCGCGGTCTCGCGGACCGGGATTAGGGCGACCTGCTCCCACGCGAGCCACAGCGGGAAGTTCCCGGCGTAGTGCTCGATGAGGCCACCGACGAACCGTTCGAGGCTGCCGAACAGGACACGGTGGATCATCACCGCCCGTTCGCGCTGGCCCTGCTCGTTCACGAAGGTCACGTCGAACCGCTCGGGTAGATTCAGGTCGATCTGGATCGTCGGGCCCTGCCATTCGCGGCCGATCGCGTCGCGCATCTTGATGTCGATCTTCGGCGCGTAGAACACCCCGCCGCCCTCGTCGATCTGGTACGCGACCTCGCGCACGCCGAGCGCGGTGCGGAGCGCCTCCTCGGCCTTGTCCCACAGGTCGTCCGCGCCGAGCCGCTTCGCCGGCCGAGTCGCCAGGTAGATCGCCGGGTCCGTGTAGCCGAAGATCCGGAGGAACTCCATCGCGAGGTCGAAGACCTTCCCGATCTCATCCTGGGCCGCTTCCCACGAGCAGAAGATGTGCGAGTCGTCCTGCGTGAATCCGCGCACGCGCAGCATGCCGTGGAGCGTGCCGCCGCGCTCGTACCGGTAGACGGTGCCGAGCTCGCCGATCCGCATCGGCAGGTCGCGATACGAGTGGATCTTCGACTGGAACACCTTGATGTGGCCCGGGCAGTTCATCGGCTTGATCCAGAAGTTCTGGGTGCCCTCATCCAGCGACAGCGGGCCGTACATGTTCTCGCCGTACTTCTCGAGATGCCCGGAGCGCTGGTAGATCTTCTCGTGGGCGATGTGCGGCGTGTACACGAGCGTGTACCCGCGCTTGCGGTGCTCCGCCCGCCACCAGGTCTCGAGCTCCTCGCGGACGATCGACAGGTTCGGAAGCCACAGCACGAGCCCCGAGCCGAGCTCCTCGTCGATGCGGAAGAGCTCGAGGTCGCGACCGAGCGCGCGGTGATCGCGCCGCTCGATCTCCTTGAGCCGCTCGAGGTACGCGTCGAGCTCGGCCTGGGTCGGCCAGACCGTGCCGTAGATCCGCTGGAGCTGGGCGTTGTGCTCGTCGCCCCGCCAGTACGCGCCGGCGACGGACATGAGCTTGAACGGCCCGATCTTCCCGGTCCGCTCGACGTGCGGCCCGCGGCAGAGATCGACGAACGAGTCGTGGGTGTACACGCCGACCTTCCCGTCCTCGATCGTCTCATCGAGCTTCTGGATCTGATCGACCTTGTAGTCCTGGTGCTTGCCGCCGAAGAACGCGAGCGCCTCCGGCACGGCCATCTCGCTCCGCTCGAACGGGACGTCCTGCTTCACCATCGCCTGCATCCGCTCCTCGATCTTCGCGAGGTCGTCCGGCTGCAGCGCGCGCGGGAGATCGAAGTCGTAGTAGAAGCCGTCGGTCACCGGCGGCCCGAAGCCGAACTTCGCATCGGGGAAGAGTTCGAGGACCGCGCCGGCCATCACGTGCGCGGTCGAGTGGCGCAGCGCATAGAGGTCATCCGGTCCGTGGTCCGGCTTGCGGGACATCGATCCTGTTTTCGCCATCTCGTCCTCCCCGTGATGTGGCCATCACTGGGACGAGATCACTCTCGCGGTTCCACCCAGCTTCCCCGGTGTGACACCAGGGCGCTCATTCGTCGGCGCTCGGCGGTGGTCTCCTGCGCCTGGATCGCGCCGGCTTCCACTCTCCCGGCTCGCTCGGCGATCGTTCGGCGAGGCACTGTCCGCGTCGTCGCGCTGAAGGAGATATTAGCTGCCGACGTCGTCCGGGGCACGGAACCGCATCGCCGACCAGGTCTCGTCGAACGCGACGAGCGTCACGCCGGCGAGCTCGTGCTTCGCCATCGCGGCGTGCAGGGTGTCGCGGTCGAGGTCCGTGCCGGCCTTCGTCCCGCCCTTCGGGTAGCAGACCCAGAGGATCGCGTCCTCCTCCAGGGCTGCGAAGCCGCTGGCGAGCCGCTTCAGCTCGGTCCCATCGCGGACGAAGGCGACCACGACGTCGGCGGCCTGGCCGCGTTTGTCGGTGACGGTCGCGCCCTTCGGCAGCGGCGCGAGCTTCCGGGCGTAGCCGATCGGGGCGTTGAGCAGCAGAACGCGCGCGTCAGGCTTGATGAGGAGCTTCGCGGCGAGATCCTGGCGACCCTGGGCCATCGGCCGACTCTAGGGCGTGCTCGGCCGCCGCGGGCTGGGTGACCGGCAGCGCGACGAAGACCGTGGTGCCCTTGCCTGGGCCATCGCTCGCGGCCCAGATCCGGCCGGCGTGCGCCGTCACGATCTCGCGAGCCACCGCGAGCCCGATGCCGTTGCCGCTGACCGACGCGCGTTGGTCCGCGCCGCGGTAGTAGCGCTCGAAGATCCGGTCGAGCTCATCTGCCGAGATCCCCACGCCCCGATCGATCACCGCGATCACGACCTCATCCACCCCGCGATCGACGTGGATGTCCACGTCTTCGGATCGCGGGGAGAACTTCACCGCGTTGCCCAGCAGGTTCTCGATGACCTGCTCCACGCGGCTGCGGTCGGCGCGGATGGTGAACGGTCCGTCACCGGCAACGATCACATTCACTCGCCGTGACGAGACCAGCGTGACGCGATGGGCGGCCTGCTTCGCCTCCTGCAGGAGATCGACCTCGTCGAGCTTGAGGACGAGGCGGTCGCCGCCCGGCGACACCAGGTCCGTGATCAGCCGATCGAGCTGCTTCACCTGCTGCTGGACGGTCTGGAGGTTCCGCGAGGTCAGCTGGGCATAGGCATTGACCGAGGTGAGCGGCGTGCGGAGCTCGTGCACCACCGAGGCGATCGCGTCGTCCCGCGATCGCAGCTCCTCGCCGAGCTCGGCGACCCGCCGCTCCAACAGCTGCGCGCGCTCCACGAGCCCGTCGTGCTCGAGGATGCGCCCCGACGCGGCCGCGGCGATCTCGCCAAGCAGCGTGAGGGCGCGGAGGTCGTCTGCCACGAGCTCGCGCCTCGTCCCGATCGTCACCAGCGCGAGTCCCGGTCCGGCTGCGACGACCGCACCCGTCGGAACGTTCGCCTGGCTGCGGACGAGCGCGGGCGGCGTCGTGTCGCGAACGAGCGACAGCGCGTAGTGCGGTGACAGGTCGCCGGCCACGATGGCGCCGTCTCCTGGCCGCACGAGGGCCGCGGGGCCGGCGATCGCGTTCGTGACGGTCAGGATCTCCGCGATCACCGCGGTCGTCACGCGATCCCGCTCGAGCGCGGCGACGCCCTCGAGCACCCGGTCGAAGCTGACGTTCGCGTGCGTGAGCCGAGACCGCTCTCGCGCGCCGAGGAGCAGGGGCGCCGCGTCGGCTGCGATGTCGCGGATCGCAGGGCCGGCGGCATCTGCTGCGGCGTCATCGTCGAACGTGCAGCGGAGCTGCGTCTCGGTCGCCGCGTCCACCGGCCAGCTGCGCGACCGCGAGGACGGCGTCCGGACATCGGGCAGGCCCGCACCGCGCGGATGGCGTACTGCGGCGTTCGGGCCGGAGCCCAGCTCGATCCACGCCGATCTGGCGCCGAAGGTCCGCACGGCGTGATCGGTGAGCCGGTCGAGGAGCGCGTCCTCGGTCCGCGCGGCGATGAGGTCTCGTTGGACCAGCGAGTACGTCCGGAGCCGGCGCCCGGTCGCGTCGCGGCGGGTGACCGCCCAGACGAGCTCGACGACCAGCAGGCCGATCGCGAGCAGCAGCTGGACAGGCCAGAGGTCGCTCGGCCGCAGGTCCGCGGCGCGCAGCGCGATGACCGCGTCGTACGCCACGATCGAGGCGGCCGTCGCCGACGCCGCACCGGCCACCCCGAACCCGAGCGCCGCCGTCCCGATGGCGAACGCGTACAGGGCCCAGGTGCCGACGGTCAGAGGTAGCAGCAAGGAGAGCCCCGCCGCGTAAAGGACGTCGACGCCGACCGCGATGCCCGCGAGGAGCGGCAGCGAGGACAGCCTGGCGCGGGCGAACCGCTGGATCACGACCGCGGCCGCGTAGCCGAGGAGCGCCGCGGCTGCGGCGGTCTGGTCAGACCGAGGCGAAAGCAGCAGGAGCGTCGCGCCGAGGGCGACGCCGGCCAGCCGGATCCGGAGCACGGCGCGTTCGAGGTCGCGGCGGTCGATCAGATCCTGGTGCATCCCCGCGTTATCCAACGGAGCTCGAGCCCGAACGGCATGCCTCCAAAAAACTGCGGCGCCCCCGGAAGGACTCGGGGGCGCCGCCACCAGCGGAGGGTGTCGAGGAGGTAGCGG
>CAZMLV010000039.1:0-14176 GCA_964567235.1 uncultured Chloroflexota bacterium
ACTGGTTGTTCTGGCCATCGGTGAGCAAGATGATCGAGGCCGACGCCTTCGCGGCACCCGGGACCGCGGTCTTCGCCGGCGTCTGCGGCGCGTTCGGGTTCTGCGGCTGGGTCAGCACCGCCGACGGCTGATCGCCCTCGGAGCCTTCGTCCTCCCAGATGGCATCGAGCGAAGTCAGCACCGCGCGGCCGATCGCCGTCGCCCGTTGCAGGCGCAGGCGGTCGATCGCGGCGATGACGAGGTCGTGGTCAAGGGTCGGTGCCTGGACGATCGACGCGTCGCTCGCGAACGACACGACGCCGATCTTCACGCTGTCGCCCTGCTTCTCGACGAAGGCCTTCGCGGCTTCTTTTGCCGCGGTGATCCGGTCCGGCTTGATGTCCGTCGCGCGCATGCTCATCGACACGTCGATCGCGAGGATGACCGTGCCCTCCTGGCTCGGCACCTTCACGACCGTGATCGGCCGCGCGAGCGCGAAGAGCATGAACGCGACCGACAGTAGATAGAGCGCCGGCGGGATGTGGCGGCGGATGCCCGGTCCGCGGCCGAGCGCCTCCTTCACGAGCGACAGGCTCGCGTAGCGCAGCGCGTACTTGCGGCGGCGCCGCTGCGACCAGATGTAGAGGCCGAGCAGCACCGGCACGGCGATCAGGAAGAAGAGGCTCGTTGGCCACAGGAAGCTCATCGGATCACACCGCCACCGCGGCCCGGAGACCGCGCCGCTGCTTCCGCAGGGCCGCGAAGCGGAGGACCGCACCGGCGAGGTCCTCTTCGGTCGAGAGGTGAAGCACATCGACGCCGCACCGGGTGAACGCCGTGTGCAGCTGCGCCTCGCGCTCGCGCACGACCGCGTCGAAGCGCTTGCGGAACTTCGCGTCGTGCGTGTCGACGTGCACGCTTTCACCGGTCTCCGCGTCGTTCATGACGACCATCCCGATGTCCGGGAGCTCGCGCTCGCGCGGGTCCTCGAGCCGCACCGCGATGACCTCGTGCTTGCGGGCGAGCATCCCGAGCGGCCGCTCCCAGCCCGGCGCGGTGAAGAAGTCGGACACGAGGAAGATCACCGATCGCCGCTTGATCGTCCGCAGAGCGTGCTCGATGAGGTCCGAGACCGAGGTGTACGGCGCGCTCTGCAGGCGCGGGAGGTTCATCACGTCGTTGAGCAGGCGGAGGACCTGATTCCGGCCGGTGGCCGCCGGGATGGTCCGCTCCACCTTGCCCGCGTAGAGGACCGCCCCGATCTTGTTGCCGTGCCGCGTGAGGAGCCGGGCCAGCAGCGCGACGAAGTCCACGAGCTGATCGCGCTTGAGGGTATTCACCGTCCCGAAGTCGACCGAGGGGGAGAGGTCGAGGAGGAAGTGGGCGGTGACCTCGCGATCCTCGAGGTACTGGCGGACGTACGGCGTGTCCATCCGCGCGCTCACGTTCCAGTCGATGTAGCGGACGTCGTCACCTGGCTCGTACTCGCGGATGTCGGCAAGGTCGATGCCGTGCCCGCGGAAGAGCGTGCGGTACTCGCCCTGCAGCAGCCCGTCGAGCCGGCGCAGCACGGTCCACTCGACCCGCCTGAGGACGACCTCAGGCTTTTGCTGCGACACGTTCCTGCAGGGCCTGGGTCGGGGCGGGGATCTTCTGGAGCACGCGATCGATGAGCTGCTCCGGTGCGACGTTGTCGGAGAGGGCCTCGTACGACAGCACGAGCCGATGGCGAAGCACGTCGTGGACGAGGTCGAGGATGTCCTGCGCCAGCACGTACGTGCGCCCCCGCATGAACGCGAGCGCCCGTCCGGTGAGGATGAGGTTGATCGATGCGCGGGGGCTCGCCCCGTAGGTGATGTACTTCTTGATCTCGGGCAGGCCGTACTCGGCCGGACGCCGGGTGGCCGTCGAGATCCGGACGACGTACTCCATCAGGACCGGATCGACGAACACCTTGTCCGTCTCCCGCTGCAGCTGGAGCAGCCGCTCGGTCGTCATGACCGGCGAGACGGACGCGAGGCCCTGGGCCATCCGCTCGACCACGAGGAACTCGTCCATCTCGTTCGGGTAGCCCACGACGACCTTCATCATGAATCGGTCGACCTGGGCCTCGGGGAGCGCGTACGTGCCCTCGGTCTCGATCGGGTTCTGCGTCGCCATGACGAGGAACGGATCCGGGAGCTTGTGGGTCTCGCGGCCGATGGTCACCTGCCGCTCCTGCATCGCCTCGAGGAGCGCGCTCTGCACCTTCGCCGGCGCGCGGTTGATCTCATCGGCGAGGAGCAGGTTCGTGAAGACCGGACCGAGCGAGGTCTGGAAGTCGCCGTTCTTCTGGTTGTAGATCCGCGTGCCCACGAGGTCGGCGGGCACGAGGTCGGGGGTGAACTGGATCCGCTTGAACTCGCCGTGGATCGCCCCGGCGACGGTCTTGATCGCGAGCGTCTTCGCGAGGCCCGGTACGCCCTCGACGAGGAGATGCCCGCGCGCGAGCAGGCCCACGATGATCCGCTCGAGCATGTGATCCTGGCCGACGATGACCCGCTTCACCTCATAGAGGAGTCGGCCCACCTCGGTCTGCCGCTCGGTGCTCAGGCTCTGGTCCATCAGTCCCTCCCCTACGTTCCCGTTAGTCCGGTGGCACGCCGACGGCGCCGCCGGCGGCCTGGATCGTCACCGCGAACCCGATGCCCGCGAATGAGGCCTGGCCGTTCGGATTCGCCAGCCCGCTCACGATCCCCACCACGTCGCCATTGCGGTTGAACAGCGGTCCGCCGGAGTTGCCCGGGTTCACCGACGCATCGAACTGGATGAGCTCGGTCATCGGCTTATCCGCGCCCGGCGGCTGGACGCTCCGATGCAATCCGGAGATCACCCCGGTCGAGAGGCTGCGCGACAGGCCGAACGGGTTGCCGATGACGATCGCGTCGTCGCCCACGTTCAACGCGTTCGCGTTGCCCATGGTCGCCACGGCCATCTGGTCCGGGTGGCCGAGCGCGCGGATCGCGGCGATGTCGTTGTCTTCCTGCCGCGCGAAGATCTTCGCCTCGTACGTCGAGCCATCGGCGAAGGTCACGCTGATCTTGGTCGCGTCCGTCACGACGTGCAGCGCGGTGAGGATGTCGGCGTCGGCGTCGATGATCACTCCGCTGCCGAGGCTCGTCTTGCCGTCGGGCAGCTCGGCGATGACGGTCACGACGGTCTGCGCGAGCGTCTGGTACAGCTCGGGGATCGTCGGGCTGGGCGTCGGCGGCGTCGTATCCACGACCCCGAGCTCGTAGCCCTTCGGCAGCGCGGAGAGGGACAGGACGATCGACGCGGCCACCAGGATCGCCGTGATCGCAAGCTCGGCACGCTCGCGTCGCGTGCGCGCGCGCAGCCACGCCGCGACGCGCTGGCGGCGAGTGAGCTGGACGGGTTCGGGCGGCGGCTCCGGCGTCGGCGCGACGCCGTAGCGGGGGAAATTGCCGTATGGGCGATCGGCCTGTGAGCCTGTCATCCGAGAAGGTCGAGTCTAGGCCTCACGCTCTAAGGATTGGGTAAGAATCACCGCATGCCCACGACCGCAATGTCCCGGATCCGGCCGCTGCATACCGGCCACTACACGATGCCGGCGTCCGATACGCGTTTCCCCAACGATCGGATCATCGTGCGTGCGTTCCTCATCGAGCACCCGCGAGGGCTCTTCCTGATGGATACGGGGTTCTCGCCCGATGACCGTGCAGCGCTCGAGACGTTCGCCCCCGTCCACATCCGGCCGATCCGCTCGGTCCTCGCCGAGGCCGGGGTCACACCTCGGGACGTACGACAGATCGCGAATTGCCACTTCCACAGCGATCATTCAGGCGGGAATCACGAGTTCCCCGGCGTGCCGATCTTCGTCCAGCGGGCGGAGGTGGCGCACCTCCGCGCGACACCTGACTACAGCCACGCGCCGTCGGTCGCCGACTTCCCGGGGGCGACCCTCGAGGAGCTCGACGGCGACGCCGAGCCGCTGCCCGGCATCCGGATCATCCCGACCCCCGGTCACTCGCCCGGCCACCAATCGCTCGTCGTCGAAACACAGGACGGCCGGGTCATCCTCGGCGGTCAGGCGGTCAACTTCACATCCGACTATGCGCGGCAGCGGTACTCGCTCGACCTCGCGCTCCGCGGCGAGCCGCACGGTCCGTACCCGGACTGGGTGGCCCGCTTCCAGCAGCTCGACCCCTGGCGGGTGTACTTCGCGCACGACACGGCCACGTGGGAACGGGACGGCGACGCGCCCATCGGCTGATCGCCGACGATCACCCGCCGACGATCTGCACCGCGCACGCGTTGGAGATGGCCGTCTTCATCTGGTCGGTGAACGCGCCCGACGTCGTGGCCTGCTGGAACTGGTCATAGGTCGGGTACAGCTGCTCGAACCTGTTGAGCGTGCAGACGCAGAACGCCGCGGCGATGGGTCCGGGCACGGTGTTCGGATCGATGCCGGACACGCAGGTATTGACGAGGCTCGCCTCCGCGTCCGGCGGATAGCGCCCCGACGGCGTCTGGGTCGGGGGGGCTGTCGCATCATTGAATGGCGGAAGGCTGCCGGCCGGGAGATCGGGCGTGGCTGACGGCGATGCCTGCGGGACCGAGAGCGTGGTCGCGAGCGTGCCGACGAGCAGGAACGCGATGATGAGCACGATCGGCACCGCGCCAAGACGCGGGCGATCGCCGCGACGCCGGCGGCTCACGCGCGCCACCACGGGATCGGCCGCGCGACGCGTCCGTCGCGCACCGATACGCCCTCGTCACGCAGGAGCCGCGATTGGTCCGGCCACCGCCGGACCAGCCGGCCGTCCGCGGTCACGACGCGGTGCGCCGGCACGGTGAGGCCACGCGCGAGCGCGCTGCCCACGGCCCGAGCGGCGCCCGGCCGCCGCACGCGATCGGCGACCATCGAGTAGCTCGCGACGCGCCCGCGCGGGATCCGCCGCACGACCGTCGCGACCCGACGCTCGAAATTCGTCACGCGAAGAGCGGAGCCATCCCCCGGCGCTCGAGCAGCCCGTTCATCTCATCATCCGTCGGAACGGCTCCGCCCCGGCTCGCGGCGTCGAGCACCTTCGCGAGCAGGCCGATGTCGCTCGCCGTGTTGAGGAACAGCCGCTCGCGCCCGAGCACGAAGCGGACCGCAAGGTCGATGTCCGCCTGCTCCGTGAGCGGCTCGTACCAGGTGAGCGCGTCGGCCGGTCGGACGCTCCATGGCCTGAGCGTGATGCTCTTGATCGTCTGGACCGCGACGTCGCGCGTCGCGCACGTGGCGAGCAGCGCCTCGGCATCGGCGGCGTACGCGGGATCGCGAAGCTGCGTGGCGTTGTACGGGAACAGGACCGTGTCGAAGTCGAAGCGCGCGAGGCTCTCGCGATGGCGCGCGGCGACGGTCGTACCGTGACCGGTGACGCCGATGAACCGCGCGAGGCCTGCTGCTCTTGCCTCGACTGCGGCGCGGATCGCACCATCAGGCCCGAGCGCGGTCTCCCACTCCACCGGGTCCACGAGGTTGTGGAGCTGGATGAGGTCGACGTGATCGACGCCAAGTCGCCGGAGCGATAGGCGGATCTGGTCGCGGGCGCCGCGGTAGGTGCGCTCGCCCGTCTTCGTGGCGAGGAAGAACCGGTCTCGGCCACCGCCGCGCAGCCAGGGCGCGAGCCGCAGCTCTGAATCGCCGTAGCTCGCCGCCGTATCGATGTGGTTGAGCCCGAACCGATCGACGAGAGCCAGCGCGCGGTCGGCGTCCGCCTCCGACGCCTTCGACAGCGCGGCCGCGCCGAAGATCGTGCGACTGCTCTCGTGTCCGGTCCGGCCGAAGGGCGCACGCTCGATCACGGTGCCACGATAGGACGGCGTGAGGGGCGGCTCGGTCGAAGGCACCGCGAGCCGTTCGTCGTGACTGTGGATGCCCGGTCGACCGGGCCCGCTGGGAGAAGAACGTGCGCTACCTGCTGATGTTCTACGCGGACGAGGACGCCTGGATGGCCCTGGCGGAGGACGAGCGGAACGCCGCGATCGGGCGGATCGGCCGGTGGTTTGGCGAAGAGGCCGCCGCAGGCCGCATCGTCGAGGGCAAACGGCTGGCCGGCGGCAAGCGGGCCACGACGACGGTGCGATTGGGTCGGATCCAGCGGAGCGGCGACGCGCCGGTCGTGACCGATGGGCCGTTCGTCGAGGCGAAGGAGTCGGTGGGCAGCTACGCCATCGTCGAGGTGAAGGACCGGGACGAGGCGATCGCGGTCGCGAAGGCCTGGCCCGCCGGCGGGCTGGTCGAGGTCCGGCCGGTCGACGAGTAGCCTCCGGCCGATGGCCGGATCGGAGAATCGCTGGCTCCGCACGAAGGACCTGTCAGGCGACGCGTACGACGCACGCTACGACGAACGCGCGGCCGCGGGCGAGAACGTCCACGGCGAAGCGGACTTCGTCATGCGCTACGCGCCGCGGTCCGTCCTCGATGCCGGCTGCGGCACCGGCCGTGTGGCGCGCGAGCTTGCGCGACGCGGCGTCGAGGTAGTCGGCGTCGACCTCGACCCGGACATGCTCGCGACGGCGCGCCGCCGGTCGCCGAAGCTGCAGTGGGTGCAGGCGGACCTCGCTTCGTTCGACCTCGGTCGCACCTTTGACGTCGTCGTGGCGGCGGGCAACGTGATGATCCTGCTCACGCCGGGCACGGAGCCCGCGGTCTTGCTGAACGTCGCGCGCCATCTGCAGCCGTCCGGGCTCCTCGTCGCGGGCTTTCAACTACGCGCCGGACATCTGACCCTTGCCGAGTATGACCGGGCCGCGGCCGCCGCGGGGTTCAGACTCGAGGAGCGCTTCTCGACGTGGGCCCGCGACCCATCGGACACGACGAGCCCCTATGCGGTGTCTGTCCACCGATCACTCGAGCTCGCGGTGGCCCAAAGGTCTGAAGATGTGTGGGCTCCGGATCGGTCAGTCACCTCCCACGGCGGCACGGCGCAGAGTAGATTCTCAGCCGTGAGCAGCCCGCTCAGATCGAAGATGGTCGTCGCGACGATCCCGGTGACCGACCTCGATCGAAGCAAGCAGTTCTACGGCGGCACGCTCGGGCTCCCGCTGCTGCACGAAAATCCGTTCAGCGCGCGGTACGACGCGGGCGCCGGCAGCCAGCTGTCGATCTTCAAGCGACCGCCGACGAAGACGGAACACACCCTGGCGCACTTCGAAGTGGATGACATCGAGACCACGGTGCGCGACCTCAAGGCCAAGGGCGTTCGCTTCCACGACTACGCCGATGGTCCGCTCAAGACGACTGACTCGATCGCGCAGCTCGGGCCCAACCGCAGCGCGTGGTTCACAGACCCTGACGGCAGCACGCTCGGGATCACGCAACCCGCATAGCCGCCCGCGAGGGCGATCGGACCAGTCCGTCTGACGCCGCGCGGATCTCAAGCGGTCCGCGGTGAGGGGAGAGATGCCAGAGCCGGTCGTCTTCATCAGCAGGAACAGGGTGAAAGTGGGCAGGCTGAAGGAGCTGGAACGGTTCCTACGCGACGGCACCGAACGGCTCAAGCGAGAGAAGCCCGGTACCGTGGCCTTCCTCGCCTACGTGAGCGACGACGGCACCGAGGCGACCATCGTTCACGTCTTCCCAGACGCGGATGCAATGGATCGGCATATGGAAGGGGTCAGCGAGCGGACGGAGGAGTCCGCCCAGTTCATCGAGTCGGCCAGCATGGAGATCTACGGCCAGCCGAACGACGCCACCGTGCAGATGTTCGAGCAGATCGCGGATTCGGGCGTACCGGTGACCTTTCGGCCGCGTCACATCGGCGGCTACCTCCGCCTCGCCGCGGGCACGTAGCACGTCACGCACCGTCCAAGGGCCGGCCACGTTAGTCGCAGCATGACGGTCGCGGCACGCATCGCTCTGGTAATCCTCGCGGTCAGTCTGACCGCCGGCTGCACGTACCTGCCGACGCTCCCATCGCGGAACGACGCTCCGCAGATCAAGCCGCCGGTGCCGCAGCTGCCGTAGGGCACAGGCCTGAACGCGTAGGCAGCTCGCCGGCTACGGGCGGTCCACGACCATTGCGGCTCGGGTGAGCGGCTCGTAGTCGCCGGTCGGGTCGATCCCGCGATCCAGCTGGAACCGCCGGACGGCGTCGCGTGTCACCGGACCGAAGTATCCGGTCACGACATCCATGTATCCGAGATCGCGAAGGTCGCGCTGCAAGCGCGTCACCTCCGTTGAGCGCGCGCCGAGCGTGAGACCGGCGTTCGCCGCGCCCGATGGGGCCCGCGCGAGGGCTCGCCCGAGGGCCGCAGCGGTGAGCGGCCCATAGAAGCCGGTCGCCGGCAGGGCGTTGGCCGCCTGGAACGACCGGATGGCGGCGGATGTCCGCGCACCGAAGTGCTGGTCACCGAGCAGCACTTCCGACCGTGTCATCCATCCGAGGTACGCGAGATCCCACTGGAGCAGCGCGACCTGTGGGCCGATCGCGCCGGCGCCGAACCCCGGTGCGGGAACGCATTCAGCGTCGCAGATCGTCTGGCCCACGTCGGTGGCCGCCGCTGTCGGGACCGATCCGGCGCACGCACTGACCAGGCGCATGTAATAGGACCAATTCCAGGTCGGTCCGGGATCCGAGTGATCGGCGCCTGGGATCTCGCTGTGGCCACGGATATGCGCGCGGTCGGCCGGGATCCCGTAGCGCTTCGCGATCGCACACACGAGCGCCGCGGAGCTCCGATATTCGACATCCGTGTAGGCGATCCCGTGTCGGGGATCGAACTCGTGCTCGATACCGATGGCGCCGCGGTTGAAGCCGCGGACCTCGAATGCCGTATCAGCCTCCGCGACCATTTGGGTGATCTCGCCGTCGCTCGCCCGGATGACGTAGTGCGCACTCACCCGAGCGCGCGGATCGCGGAACCACGAGAGCGTGCCCGCGTACCGGCCATCCGTGGCATGGATCACGATCGTGTTGATGGCCGCGCCAGCCCGGCCCACGCCGAAATTCGTGGACGCCGCGGGGAGCCACCGGACCGGCGGGTACCAACTTGGCGGAGCGGCCGCCGCCGGTTGTGCCGCGGTCAGTGACAGGCCGGCTGAAACGAGTGCCGCAACGAGAAAGCGCACGGGCGCGAAACCGTATCCGGTCGCAAGCAGGTGAACAAGGCGACCAACGTACTGGGAGGCCGGACTGTGAATCGGCTGGTCGCTCACCTGGCATCCAGCCGCGCTGGCCGTCCGGCTGAACTGTGTGAACACGGCCTCGCCTCGCGTCCAGATCTTCGGTCTCGGCGCACGTTGAGCGCGAAACACCCCACTCGCGGCCGACGGCGCAGCTGCGACCTAGAGACTCTGGGTTGCTCTCACTCCGGCTTCCGGGTCGGCCCGCCCGAGGATCGTGCGCAAATTCGACTGACCGACAAATGAGCGTCCGTTGGTCAGCGAGGACCGCCGATCATTTCAGCTCCCTGCTCAAGCGCAATACCTAACGTGGCCGAGAGCGAGGAGGTCGTTGCGACCGCGAACGACGATGTCTTCGCGACGGACGTCGACACCACGCCACCGCTCCAGGTTGCGCTGATCGTGTACGTCCCGGCCGGCCAACCGTTCGACGTGGACAGGGCGCCGCGGGAGACGCCATACGCGTCGGCATTTCGGCTGCCACTGCCTGAGAGGCTGTAGCCATTGTCGCCAGTGACCGCGAGAGTGAACGGCGCGCTGGCTGGCAGACCATAGATCACGAAGCTGACGCCCGGGCCGGCGTATGTGTCGCCCGCAGTCGCGATACCCGGGTACACCTGAGCCAGCCCTCGGATCCGCGCCGCGTAGGCGCTCGAGAAATCGGAGAACGGGTGCGTCGCGACGGTCGCGTAGGCCGCCTCGAATGTCTGGCCCTGGGCAATGGATCTGAACACGCTTAGCTCGCCCCCCAGCCCGACGTCGTTCCGCAGCAGCTGAACAGCCTCCGTGGCCACGGCGTACTGGTAGGTCACCTGCGGTTCAGCACGTGCGTTCCACGTCGCTTGCGACGTGAGATCCGCGAGCGAGAACAGCGAACCCTGTGCGGTCATCGAGGCCGCCATGTAGCGCTCGAACATCGCGTACCAGAGCGTCCCGTTGATCGTGAGCTCCTCAAGACGCGCGTTCCCCTCGTTGAACCATGCCGGCAGCGACGCCTGGGGAGCGAGTTGGCGTTCCATCATGTGCGTGAGTTCGTGCCGGATCGCCGTGAGCTGCGCGTCCACAGACACGACCGGCCAATCGATGAACACCCAGCTCCGATTCGGACCGAAGCAACACTCGCCAGCAAACCATGAAGGCGGTGGTGAGGTCGCCCCGCCAATGGTCTGGACCGCCTGAGCGAACGTCGTCGAGCTGGCTAGCACGTACGCCACCGGGCGCACGGCGTAGGGCTGGAGGTAATCGCTCTGGATTTGAGCGACGTCCGCGCTGAGCTCGGCCGCGAGTCGCTGCACGTCGACGCTAGAGATCGTCGTTTCGGTGTACAGGTCCGCCGAGGCGGTCGGGGTGAGCAAGAACGAGATTCCGCCGATCGTGGTGGAGCTCGACGATTGCACGGTGACTGTGACCGCGGCAGTCAACCCCAAGACGCTGGCGGTCACGAATCCTCCACCGCTCGTGGGGCCAGCCGTGAACAGGCCTGTCGCACTGATCGTCCCGAGGGCGGCGGGCGACACGGACCAGAGGACCGGCTGCCCGGTCATCGCCACGCCGAACTGATCCTTCACGGCGGCGGTGAACTGCTGACTGAAGGTGCTCGCCACGGTCGTGCCGCCGGGTTGGTTCGTCATGCTGCCGGGCTGTGGTGTGGCCGACAGGCTCGGCAGTCCGAAGGCCTCGTAGACCATCGATGCATCCCCACCAACACCCGCCTGCTCGTGGGCGATCGTGGTGAGCGTCCCGCCGTTCCCGTCGATCGTGACCGCGTACTGCGCATTGTCCTGCAGCGCCGGGACGGCGCGGGGGTCGAGCCGCGTGGCCGTCGCCGCGAGCGCCAGTGATTGGGTCGTCACGAGAGCACCGGTGCCGAGCGCGTAGAAGCGGACGGTCGCCTGGGTCGCTGTCCCGGACTGGACATAGATCAGGGTCGTCCAGCCGCTGGTCCCGCCTACGGTCCGCATGACGATCGGCAACAACGAACGAGTTTGGAGATCGGACGCGGCGACGTATCCAGCTGCGGTGGTCGGGGAGTTCGGCAGCACGACGGCTGCGACGGGCGCGGTCGCCTGGATCTTGAGCGAGTACTCGCCTGATCCCAGGCACGTTGGTCCTGCGACCGTGCAGGGCGTTGTCGTGCCCAGGGTGAAGCGCGGATCGAACGCCCGGGACGACCCGGCGGGGATGGCGGTCAAGGTGAACGTCTGCGCTGCCCCGCCGGCCAGGAGCGGCGCGAACGTGAGCGTCGCGTCCGCAGTGGTCAGTCCGACGTTCTGGACGACCACTGGGGAGAACATCCCACCTTGGATCTTCGCCGCGTAGGGCGCGTACAGCGTGGTTCCCCCGGCGGCCAGCCCGTTGTGGCTGAATGCGACCGGGCCGATCGCCTCGTTGTGGGCGTTGACCACGACCGCCACCGGCTGAGTCGCGGTCACGATGACCGCGTACTGGGTCCCGTCGATCAAACCCGGTGTGAAGTCGGGATCAACCACCCCCGAGCGGCCGGGGGCGACGCTCAGGGAGGTCTGAAAGGTCTTCGTGCCGTCGAAGCTGACGAAGGCGGCGTTCGCGATGGTCGCCACGGACCCGAGGTTCTGGATGATGAAGGGCACGTCGTAGCCGAAGAAGCGCCTGGTCACGTTCGGGAGGTAGACCTTGGTGGCTCCGGCTGAGAACCCTGAGTACGACAGACCCTCCGTCGTGCCACCCGTTCCCTGCACCTGATTCACAGACGCGACGACCAGCGCCCCAAAGCTCTTCACGACCACGCTGAACTGGGTGTCGTTCGGCAGATCGGTGTCGGCGTTGGGATCGTCGAGCAAGCTCGTGCCGGGCGCAACGGCAACGGTCTTCCGGCACGCGACCAGCACTCCGTCGCTGAAGCGGAAGAACGAGACCTCGATCGTGGCCTGGACCGCACCGGCGTCCTGGATGTAGAAAGGCGTGTCCCACCCGAGTGCCCCACCGAGCGTCTTCGTGATGTTCGGCAGGTACACCGTCGTCGTTGGGATGCCGGCAGAATCGCACGCTGATGAAGCGCTCGCGTGGTTCGCCCCGGGCGAGCCGAGGTGATCAACTGCTGCCGCGATCGGAGCCAGGATCAGCTCCGAGCAGAGGAGTATCGAGATGACAAACACACCGATCAGGGCCGGGATGGGGGCACCACCGCGCCTTGACCTCCCGGTTGGGGACCGCCGCACCAGCATCGCTACTGAACCCTGAACGGCGCGGTCGCCGTTTTGTTGATGTTGCCGCGCATCGCAGCTTCCTCTCGCTAAGTACCCGCGCGTAGCCGTGGCCACAGTCCGGTGGCCTGTCTGCATTGCGTCTGCGTTCGGCGCGCGACCCCGCGGAACGTCGAGTTGGCGTCAGAGATGTCACTTGTCGAGCGCCGGTTCGAACTGACCTGACCGTACACGCGGCCGCCTTCAGTAGATATGACCCGACAGTCGGCGCTCGCTCGGTCACTCGGGAGCGTCTGACGCCGCGTCCGCGCAGGCAACAAGTGGTTCGTAGCCCGCAGAGGATGTCGCACTCAAACGCAATCGCCGACTCGGACCCACATCCGAACCGAGCGATTCATTCGCGAACTACGGAGCCGCCCCCGGGAATCGGACCCGGAACCTGCGGTTTACAAAACCGCTGCTCTGCCAATTGAGCTAGGGCGGCGAGTGCGCGCACCTGATTCTCGCATCCAGCGCGCGGCCGCCGGCGGGCTCAGTGGATCCAGAAGAGCGTGCACAGGTCGGGGCACCCGAGCGCA
Organism: uncultured Chloroflexota bacterium; assembly: GCA_964567235.1. Taxonomy (GTDB): domain Bacteria; phylum Chloroflexota; class Limnocylindria; order P2-11E; family P2-11E; genus UBA4735. The sequence continues at coordinate 12,915 of CAZMLV010000039.1, forward strand.
AGCTTTGTCGCGTATGTGAGATCGAACTCGCGCCCGGCGACGTTCGGACCGCGATCGACGACCGGCACCGTCACGTCGTGTCCCGCGTATGACAGATGAACGAGCGAGCCGCACGGCAGCGTGCGGTGCGCGACGCCTTGGAGCGTCGTCGTCAGCGTGAGCCCGCATGCGGTGCGGTTCCCGTAGAGGCCGGGACCGAAGTACGACGCGAGCACCGTCGTCGAGCCGACCGGCGCGGGCGGCGGTGGCGGCGGCGGTGTGCCGTCGAGGTTGAGGACCGTGATCACCCAGAACACGCCGTAGTTCTCCATCCATTGCGCGCCTTCGATGAGCGGCCGCAGCGCAAGGCGATACGTCCCGGGAACGGACGGCGCCACGACGGTGAACTGGAACCACGCCACCTGGCCGGGCCCGACGTACGGGGCCGGCTGGATCGCCGGGCGGTTGAAGCGCGGCCAGCCTGCGACGGGCGAGCCCTGCGTGCCATCACCGCCGAGGATGCTCGCGCGGTCCTGACCGGGATCCGGGTCCGACGTCCCGAGATACGCGACCTCGCCCATCCGGCCGGCGACCCAGCCGCGCGATCCGCTGTTGGAGTAGGCGACCGTCGCGACGGCCGTCGCCCCGGGGCAGAGCGACATGTAGCCGCTCTGTCCATGCCACGACGCGTGGAATCCGGCGAGGCCGCTCGGCTCGCGCGCCGGCGGAGGGATGCCGGGACCGACGCTGCTCAGGCAGCCGGTGGCCGCGGCGCGGCCGGCGGGGATCAGGGCGACGACGAGCAGCGCGACGACGAAGGCGTTGCGGATCCTCGCGAAGCTAGCGGTAATCCTGAACGTCCAGCTTCCAGTCGCCGCCGCTCGAGTTGACCTTGAGGAAGTACGTCCCGGCGCCGGCCCAGAAGCTCGTGTCGGGTCCACCGACAGCGGTATTCGTCGCGATGTTCATGAGCGTGCCATCGGCCGAGTAGATGAACACCTGAAGGAACGCACCGGCTGCCGGCGGGTTGTACAGCCAGTCGACGCGCCAGTGCGAACCGACGGTGAACGTTTCGGTCGCGCGGTTACCCGTTCCCTGCCAGAGCTGCGTCGCGGCCCAGGTCTTCCCCGGGATGATCGGCGCGGGCTCTGAGGCAAGGACGCGTGCGGCCGGCGCTGCCGGAGCCGCCGCTGCCGCGGCCTGGGTGGTGTCGGCGACGTGATTCGTGGCGACCCGACCGAAGCCCGCGGCGCTGAGGTTCACCACGCTGATCACGACGACGA
>CAZMLV010000040.1:0-6176 GCA_964567235.1 uncultured Chloroflexota bacterium
CGATGAAGGTCGCGAACGAGCAGCTCGCGCACGCGTACTCGCAGCTGCACGGCGTGCGGACCGCGGCGCTCCGCTACTTCAACGTGTACGGCCCGCGGATGGATGTGCGCTCGCCCTTCGTCGAGGTCATGGTCCGCTGGCTGAACCTCATCGACCTGGGCAAGCCGCTCACGCTGTTCGGCGACGGGTCGTCGTCGGTGGACTTCGTGTACGTCGGGGACGTCGTGCGCGCGAATCTGCTCGCCTGCGAGACCGATCGTCCGGCGGTTATCGTGAACGTCTGCAGCGGGGTCGAGACGACGATGAAGGACCTCGCCGCGCTCCTCCTGCGGCTGACCGGCAGCTCCGTCGGGCTGGAGTACAAGCCGCAGCCGGCCGGCGCGCTGCCGGCGCGGCGGGTCGGCGATCCGGCGCGGGCTCGAGAATTGCTCGGATTCGAGGCATCGACCACGCTCGAACACGGCGTACGCAAGCTCATCGAATGGCGGAAAGAGGTCCTTGAGAAGAATGGCAATTGAGGCGAAGAAGAAGCTCAACGTCCCGATCACCAAGCCGTCCCTCGGTGAGGAAGAGGCCAGGGCGCCGTACGAGTCGATCAAGTCGGGGTGGGTGACCCAGGGCCCCAAGGTCGCCGAGTTCGAGAAGGCCGTCGCCTCGTACGTCGGTGCGAAGCACGGCATCGCGACGACGTCGTGCACCACCGGTCTGCACCTCGCGCTCGCGACCGCGGGCATCGGCGCGGGCGACGAGGTCATCGTCCCCTCGTTCACGTTCATCGCGTCGGCGAACGCGATCCTCTACACCGGCGCGACCGTCGTGTTCGCGGACATCGATCCGCGCACGTACAACATCGACCCGAACGACATCGAGCACCGAATCACCAAGCGCACGAAGGCGATCATGCCAGTGGACCAGATCGGCCTGTCGTGCGACATGGACCCCATCAACGCGATCGCCAAGAAGCACGGCATCGACGTGGTCGAGGACGCCGCGCCGACGATCGGCAGCGAGTACAAGGGCCACAAGACCGGTTCGAACGCGCACCAGACGGTCTTCAGCTTCCATCCGCGCAAGGTCATCACGACCGGCGAGGGCGGCATGATCACGACCGACGACGACGCGCTCGCGGACCGCGCGCGCAAGCTGCGCGCCCACGGGATGAGCGTCTCGGACCTGGATCGCCACAAGGCCGACCGGGTGATCATCGAGGAATACAACGAGCTCGGGTTCAACTACCGGATGACCGACATCCAGGCCTCGATCGGACTCGTGCAGCTGCGCCGGCTCCCCGAGCTGCTGCGCATCCGCATCGAGAAGGCGGAGCGGTACAACGCCGAGCTGCCGGCGATCAATGGCCTCGAGATCCCGTACGTGCCGCCGTACGCGACGCACACGTACCAGAGCTACTGCCTGCGCCTCACCAAGGACTGCCGGCTCGATCGCGAGACGCTCATGACGAACCTGTTGCACCGCGGCATCGCCACTCGGCGCGGGGTCATGGCCTCGCACCTCGAGAAGACCTACACCGACCGCATCGGGAAGGTCTCGCTCCCGGTCACCGAGGAGGCGACGGAACACACGATGCTCATCCCGCTGTTCGCGACGATGACCGACGAGGAGCAGACGTACGTCATCGACGCGCTGCGCGAGGAGCTGGGAGCTGCCTGAGACGGCCCGAACGACGCCGGTCGAGCTGATCATCTACTCCGACTTCGTCTGACCGTGGTGCTACATCGACTCCGTGCGAGTCGACCGGCTGGTGTCGGAGGGCCGGGTCGAGGCCCCGTGGCTTCCGTTCGAGCTCCATCCCGAGGCCCCGCTCGAAGGTAGACCGATGCCCGAGCGGATCCGGGGCGCGTGGGGCCACCTCGAGGCGGTCGCCTCCGAGGTCGGGCTCACGATGAAGCGCGCCGATCGCGTGATCAACTCGCGTCTCGCCCTCTCGACGGCCGAGTTCGCGCGCGATCATGGCAAGTACGACGAGGTGCGGATCGCCCTCACGAAGGCGCACTGGGAAGGGACGGCGCAGCTGGACCGGGTGGACGATCTGCAGCGGATCGCCGCGGATGCCGGGCTCGATCCGGACGCGCTGAAGCACGCGCTCGATGCCGGCCGCTACGAGGCGCTCCTGGACCAGCACCGCGCGGACGCTGAATCCGTGGGGATCAACGCGATCCCCGCACACATCGTCGGCCGGCGCTATCTGCTCGTCGGGGCGCAGCCCTACGAGGCCTTCATCGAGGTGCTGGACGCGCTGCGGGCCTAGTCCTTGCCGTCGCCGCCAGCCAGTCCTTACGCTCGCGCCCGATGACCACGACCAGCGCGGTGACCCCGCGGATCGCGGTCGTCATCCCGGCCTTCAATGCGTCCGGCACTGTGGCCGCGGTCGTCGCCGGCATCCCTGCGACCGTGAGCGACATCATCGTGGTCGATGACGCGAGCGCCGAACCGCTCGCGACGCTCGCCGATCCGCGGGTCGTGCTGGTCCGACACGACGCCAACCGCGGCGTCGGCGGGGCCACGCTCACCGGCTACGACGCGGCGATCGCGCGGGGTGCCGAGGTCCTCGTGAAGATGGATGCCGACGGCCAGATGGACGCGCGCTACCTGCCGGCGCTCGTGCGGCCGATCGTCACGGGCGCCGCCGACTACACGAAGGGCAACCGCTTCCTGCACTCCGCGGAGCTGCGGACGATGCCCAGCGGCCGGCGGGTCGGCAACGCCGGGCTGTCGTTCTTCACGAAGCTCGCCTCGGGCTACTGGCCGGTCTTCGATCCGACGAACGGGTACACCGCGATCCACGCGTCTCTCGTTCCGGCGCTCGACCGCTCGCGGATCTCCGAGCGGTTCTTCTTCGAGACGAGCATGCTGCTCGAGCTCGGCCGCCTCCGCGCGGTCGTGCACGACGTGCCGATCCCGGCCCGCTATGGGGGCGAGCGGAGCGCGCTCTCGAAGCGGCGCGCGGCCGGCGAGTTCCCGCCTCGCCTGGTCGCGGCGACGTGGCGGCGGATCCAGCGTCAATATTTCATCCAGGACTTCACGCCTGTGTCGCTGTTCCTCGTCGCCGGGACGCTGTTCCTGCTGTTCGGCGTCGTCTGGGGCGCGTACCACTGGGCCGAGTCGATCCGGTTCGGGGTGGCCGCCACGACCGGGACGGTGATGCTCGCCGTGCTGCCGGTGATCATCGGCGTGCAGCTCCTGTTGCAGGCCCTCGCCCAGGACATCGGCAACGTGCCGACCGAGCCGATCCACGAGGAGCTGCTCGCGGCGGAGTAGCGGTTAGGCCTGCTTCATCAGCTGGATCTGGTCCTTCAACCGCTTGTAGCCCATCGACTCGTTGATGTGCAGGATCGGCGCGTTCTCGCCGTCGTTGTCGGTCCGCACCCGGTCGACGCCGAGCACGATGGCCTGCATGACCGTCTCGATCTTGAGCGCGCGGGCGACGCCGCGGCCGCGCACCTTGCGAGCGGTCCCGGTCCAGTCCGTCTCGACGATCCCGCGCGTCGGCGGGAAGCTGAGCTGCGAGACGCCGACGATGTCATCGCCCTCCCGCGCGATCCACTGCCGTTCCGGCCGAAGGCCCGGCGAGCGCATCCACTCCTCGAAGACCTCCCAGGTCGTCCCGGTGTGCGGCTCGGTGGTCGGAATGTCCTGCTCGGCCTCGTCGCTCATCCGCCAGAGCTTGCGGTACTTCTCCGGATCGGTGTCGCGTGCGAGGGTGAGGATCTCGATGCCTTCGTTGCGCATCCGTGCGCGTGACTCGTCGGCCATCTTCTCGATCCGGTCCTTGTTCGCGACCAGGTCGAGCTCCCAGAACCGCTCGCGCCGCTCCTCCTTGAATCCGCGCGCGGTCAGGACGTCGACCCGCAGGCGATCGTCCTCCCAGGTCCAGGCCGTGAAGCGCTCGGTGCCGTCCGCGCGGGAGCGCTCTTCGACGAACGCGAAGAGCGCGTCGAGCCGGGCCGGCGTGCGGACGGCGGGGAGCAGGTCGCCGGACACGCGCCCGAAGCGCTCCGGCATCTTGTCCCACGCGGCATGCCGGTGTAACGCGAGGCCGACCGGCGTCCCGTCCTTCGTCGCCACCCACCGCTCGACGACGTTGTCCGCCGCCTCGATCGTCAACCAATGACGGGTGATGGCCGGATCGGCCGGATCGTCCGGCCGCAGCGCCGTCTCGACGTCGGCATAGAAGCTGGCGTCGTCCAGCGTGCCGGCACGCAGCTCGAGGTCCGCGACCTTCATCTGATCCTCCGCAGCAGCTTGTCCCGCGCGATCTGACCGAGCTGCACGACGTACTGGCCGACCTCACGCCGGCCGAACTTGGACGCGCCGAGCTCGCGGTCCCGAAAGGTATACGGGACTTCGACGACCGACCGGTAGCGGCCGCGCGCGATGACCTCGAATCCGATCTTGAAGCCGATCGGGTTGAGCGTCACGCCGTCGATGACCGACCTGCGCAGCGCGAAGAATCCGCTCGTCGCGTCGCTGACCGGCACCAGCACGCTGCCCATGAGGCACGCGACGCGCGAGACGATCTGGCGCTTCATCGGCCAGTCCTCCACCCCGCCGCCCGCGACGTACCGCGATCCGACGGCGAGATCGGCGCCGTCCTCGATGGCGCTGAGCAGCGCGGGCACCAGCTCGGGCGGGTGCGAGAGGTCGGCGTCCATCACGACGAGGATGTCGCCGCGCGCCGCCGCAAAGCCGGCGATGACCGCGCTCGCCAGGCCGCCCTTGCCCGCACGCCGGACGACGTTGGTGGGGATCCGCGGCGCGAGCGCCGCGGCGATGTCGGCGGTGCCGTCCGGCGACCCGTCGTCGACGATCACGAGCTCCCAGTCGCGTGCCCCGAGCGCGGCATGCAGTCGCTCCGCGAGCTTCGGTACCGAGCCCACTTCGTTGTACGTCGGGACGACGACCGAGAGCATGCGCGGCCTACTGTACGGAGGCCGATGCGGGTCGTGTTCGATGCGCGCCATCTCCAGACGGTGAGCCGCACGCGCGGCATCGGCCGCTACTCGCGCAATCTCCTGGCGGCGTTCGCGCGCCGCGCGCCGGACGACGTCGAGTGGACGTTGCTGACGCTCGCCACGTTCCCGCCGGCTGACCCATCGCCGCTGCCGCCGCATCGGACCCGCGCGACCGCGCGGTTGCGCCGGCCAGAGCTCTCGATGCTCGCCGCCGATCCGCTGCTCCTGTCGTTCGAGCTTGCCGGCCAGGGCGACGTGTACCACTCGGTGCAGCTTGGCCTGCCGGCGATCCGGCGGTTCCCGGCGGTCCTCACGATCCACGACCTGGCCCCGCTCCGCTGGCCGTCCCACTACCTGCGCCTTCCGTACTCGCGCGTGGGGCACGCGTGGCAGTACGCGCTCGCGAAGCGCGCCGACGCGATCGTGGCGGTGTCCGAGGCGACGAAGGCCGATGTCGTCTCCCGGCTCGGCATCCACCCCGAGCGCATCCGCGTGATCCCCGAAGCGGTCGACTCATCGTTCCATCCGCCGTCGCGCGAGGCCGGAGCCGAGCTCGCGCGCAGTCGCTTCGGCGTGCCCGGTCGCTACGTGCTCTACGTCGGGCAGTTCGATCCGCGCAAGAACATGGACGGTCTGTTCGCCGCGTTCGCGCGCGCGGCCGACCGTGACGGCGACCTGCGACTGGTGATCGTCGGGACGCTCGGGAAGCTTGCTGGGCTCATGCGCGACGCGCTGGCGCGTTCGCGCGTCGATCCGGCGCGCGTCGTGATCACCGGCACCGTCGACGATCCGACGCTCGCGGCGCTCTACGCCGGCGCGGAGTGCCTGCTGCACGCGGCCTGGCTCGAGGGCTTCGGGCTCACCGCGCTCGAGTCGCTCGCCGCGGGCACCCCCGTGGTCGGCTACCGGGCCGGCGCGGTCGCGGAGGTCGTGGGCGACGCCGGCCTGCTCGTGGACGATCGCGACGGCGAGGCCCTCGGCGAGGCGCTCGCCGCTCTGCTGGACGACCCCGCGTTGCAGGCCCAGCTCCGCGCGCGGGCCAAGCCGCGGGCCGCGCGCTTCAGCTGGGATCGCGCCGCGGACGACACCCTCGCGATCTACCGAAGTCTTACCTGACTCTTAGCCTGCGGCGCTACCATTTGACGTGAGCCCGCATCGCGGGCTCGCAGCACGTTCGGGGGAGATCGCGTGGCACGTCGCATCCCA
>CAZMLV010000040.1:6276-13894 GCA_964567235.1 uncultured Chloroflexota bacterium
TACGACGGCATTGCCGTGAACTCGCTGGTCGAGCAGGCGTTACTCGAATCCGAGGCACGCCAGGCGGGCTACTCGGTCTCCGCCGCGGACCTCCAGGCGAAGTACGAGGAATCGTTCGGGCAGTTCAACTCACGCCACATCCTGGTCGCGATCGACTCGACCGCGACCGATCAGGCCGCCGCCGACGCCGCGGCGCTCGCGAAGGCGCAGGACTTCGCGAAGCAGCTGCGCGCGGATCCGAACAACCAGGATCTCTGGAACACGCTCGCGAAGCAGTCCGCCGACACCGGCTCGAAGGACGCCGGCGGCGAGATCGGCTGGGCCGGCGCGGGGCAGCTCGTCGCCGAGTACGACACTGCCGCGCGGAAGCTCGCCATCGGCGAGATCTCCGATCCCGTGAAGTCGCAGTTCGGCTACCACGTCATCCAGGTGAAGGAGCGCCGCGCCGCCGACGCCAACCCCGTGATCCAGCGGTGGCTGAGCAGCGGGTTCGGGATGGATGAGATCCTCCTGCACACGAAGTACGACATGCTGCGCGAGCACTTCACCGCCGTCGCGCAAGCGCAGTCGGTGACCTCGCCGACCGAGCAGATCCACCTGCTCCACATCCTCATCAGCCTGCCGTCCCCGACGAGCCAGGTCCCGACCGACTTCACCGATGCGCTGAAGAAGATCGGCGACGCGAAGGCGGCGCTCGACAGCGGGACGGACTTCGCGGCGGTCGCGAAGCAGTACAGCGAAGACACCACCGAGGCCGCGAACGGCGGCGACGCGGGCTGGTTCGCGCGCGGCCAGCTGGACAGCGTCACAAAGGAGAACGAGCTCTTCGCGCTGCCGGTCGGGCAGGTGAGCCGCGAGTTCGCGAACACGAGCCAGGCGGAGTTCTACAAGGTCGCCGAGAAGGATCCGGCGAAGGCGCTCACGGACGACCAGAAGACGAAGATCCACGACAGCGCGTACGCGTACTGGTTCGACAAGCAGCGCCGCGTGCACGGCGTCCAGAAGCTCGTGCCGGGCTATGAGTTCCAGCCCTAGCGAGCTCCTGCGCGCGGTCCTTCAGCGCTGGCCGGGCGGTGTCGACATCGTTCCCGCGTCCGCGCTCGACCGGCACGCGTTCGAGTCGACCCAAGCCGTCGCGATCGCCCTCGACGCGCCGATCGATCGCGCGCTGCTGCTGCGCCATTACCCCGCCGAGGTCCTCGACACGGCCGAGCCCGCCGACGGCTTCCTCGTGCTGCCGCCGCGCGATCCGTACGCGGACCTCGCGTCGCTCGGCGCGGTGAGCCGCATCGCCGAGCGCCTGCGCGCGCCGGGCGGCTGCCCGTGGGACCGCGAGCAGACGCACGCGAGCCTGCGGCCGCATCTGCTCGAGGAGGCGTACGAGGCTCTGGAGGCACTCGATCGCGGCGACCTCCCGACGTTGCGCGACGAGCTCGGCGACCTGCTCTTCCAGATCGCGATCCACGCGCAGCTCGCGAGCGAGGAAGGCGCGTTCGACATGGCGGACGTCTCGCGATCGATCGGCGAGAAGCTCATCCGCCGGCACCCCCACGTCTTCGCCGGGACGAGCCTCGACGGCAAGGACCTGCTCGTCCAATGGGAGCAGATCAAGCGCGAGGAGAAGAGGGAGACCCGCGGATCCGTCCTCGACGGCGTGCCGCGGTCGCTGCCCGCGCTGTTCGCCGCCGAGCGGCTGCAGGAGCGGGCCGCGCGGGTGAAGCTCCGCCCGCCGCGGATCGAGCTCCCGATGGACATCGACGATCCCGAGTTCCTTGGTGAGCTCCTGTTCGGGATCGTGGCCGAGGCGCGCGAGCGCGGCTTCGACGCGGAGACCGCGCTCCGCGAGGCGAATGAGCGGTTCGCCGCGCACGTCGCGCGGGTGGAGCAGCGCGCGAAGGCGGAGGGCCGGGAGCTCGAGTCGTACAGCGACGGGGAGCTGCGCGCGATGTGGGAGGCGACGAGTGGCGAAGTTCAAGCGGCCTGACGGTCGCGCAGCCGATGCGCTGCGGCCGGTGACCATCGAGGTGGGCGTGTCGAAGTTCGCGGAAGGCTCGGCCCGCATCGCGTTCGGCGACACGGTCGTGCTGTGCCTCGCGACGTTGACCGACAGCGTGCCGCGGTTCCTCGATGGGAAGGGCACCGGCTGGATCACCGCGGAGTACGCGATGCTCCCACGGAGCACGCCCGAGCGGAGCCAGCGCGAGAGCATCGCCGGCCGCCCCGGAGGACGCACGTTCGAGATCCAGCGGCTCATCGGGCGCGCGCTCCGCACGACCATCGACCTCAAGGCCCTCGGCGCGCGGAGCGTGACCGTGGACTGCGAGGTCATCCAGGCGGACGGCGGCACGCGGACGGCCGCGGTCACCGGCGGCTACGTGGCGCTGGCGCACGCGCTGCGCAAGATGTCGCCCAGCCCGCTGATCAACCAGGTCGCAGCGGTGTCCGCGGGGTTCGTCGACGGCGAGCTCATGCTCGATCTCGCCTACGCGGAGGACTCGATCGCCGACGCCGACGTGAACGTCGTCGCCACCGACAAGGGCGAGCTGGTCGAGGTCCAGGGCACCGCGGAGCGCAAGCCGTTCTCGCGCGCCGACTTCGATCGCGTGCTCGCGCTCGCCATGCACGGGATCGATCAGCTCATGGACGCGCAGCGCCGCGCGCTGCGGTGACCCGCCGGCTCCTGCTCGGCACGCGCAACGCGGGCAAGGTCGCGGAGCTCCGCGCGCTCCTCAAGGGGCTGGACGTCGAGCTGCAGAGCGTGAGCGACCTCGAAGATCCGCCGCCCGATCCGCCGGAGGACGCGCCGACCTACGGGGAGAACGCGATCTTCAAGGCGCTCGCGTACGCCCGCGCCACCGGTCTCCAGACGATCGCCGACGACTCGGGCCTCGAGGTCGACGCCCTTGGTGGCGCCCCCGGCGTGCGGAGCCGCCGGTTCTTCGGCGAGGACGCGAGCCCGGCCGAGCGGAATCGGATGCTCCTCGGGCTCCTCGATGGCGTGGCCGACCGCACCGCGCGGTTCGTCGCCGTGATCGCGCTCGCCCAGCCTGACGGGCGGGTCGAGACCTTCGACGGCGAGGTTCGCGGCGAGATCGCGGAGTCGCCGCGCGGCGAGGACGGGTTCGGGTACGACCCGGTGTTCGTCATCGCGCAGGACGGGCGCACGATGGCGGAGGTGCCGCGCGAGGAGAAGAACGCGATCTCGCACCGCGGGCTCGCCGCCGCGAAGCTGCGGGCCGCGCTGGCGGACGCATGAGCCCGCGCGCGGTCCACGTCCTCGAGTACGCGCTGCTCGCCGTCGCCTTCGCCGGCGCGGCGTACGTGCAGCGCGACCAGCTCGGTGTGCTGTTCTGGGTCCTGCTCGTCGGGCCGGACATCGGACTGGTCGTCGCGCCCGCGCTCGGTCCGATGCCGGGTCGCGGACGGCTCCCGCCGCGCGCGGTGCCGATCTACAACGCGTTCCACACCTACACGGTCCCGGTGCTGGTCTGGATCGGCGCGTGGGCGACGTCGATCGGGCCGTGGCCGCTGCTCGGTTGGCTCATTCACATCAGCGCGGATCGCGCGCTCGGCTTCGGGCTGCGCGGCCCCGATGGCGATCAGGCGCTCATCTAGCTATTCCGCGACCTGGCCCTCCATGAGCTCGCGGAGCTTCGCCGCGTCTCGCCGCAGCTCCGCGTCGGGCAGCGGCGGGAGCCGCTGGTCGGCGTCCATGAACCGCGGCGGATGGCCGGGGTCGCGGTCGTCGACGTACCGCGGCACGACGTGCGTGTGCAGATGCGGCAGCGAGTTCCCGAGCATCATGAGGTTCAGCTTCGCGGGCGTGTAGTGCACCTCGATCGCGCGCGCGACGCGGAGCACGTCAGCCCAGTACTCGCCCGCTTCGCTGTCGCTCAGCTCGGTCGGCTCGGCGACGTGCCGGCCGCGCCAGATGACGATCGTGTAGCCGCGCTGCCCGACATCGACCTTCTGCAGGTACGCGTCGGACGTGTCGCTCCGGTAGACCCGGATCCCGAACTCGTTCTCATCCGGCCGGCCTTGGGCGCACATCGCGCAGCCCGCACCGCGCATCCGCTGCTCCCAGTCGTCCGGCCAGGTCCTCGGCACGCGGCGAGTATCAGTCATAGGAGAGCCGGCCCTGCTCGACGCGGGCCGCGTCGGTCAGCCGGTGCGGCTCGGGCGGCCCGCCGACGCGCAGCTGCACGACGGTCCAGCCATCGGCGGTCATGCGATCCGCGAGCAGCCGGCGGTGGCACTTCCACCAGAGCGTCTCCGCGCACATGAACGCCGACGGCGTGAGACGCGCGAACTCTTCGAGCCTCGCGAGGTCCGCCGCGAACTCGTCGCTCGCCATGTGGTCGGCGTAGCCGCGAAATGCGGCGACCCGCAGTCCTGAGGGGTGGGGCGAGTCACGGCGCGGCGCGCGCCGGCCGCCGAGCCCTGGGAGGTGCAGGTACTCGATCCCGGCGGCCGCGAGCGTGTCCCGGAGCGCGCTCTGGCCGAACTGCGGATTTCGGCGCGAGCCGGGCGCGCTGCGGATGTCGGTGAGCAGGCGAACGCCCGCGTCCGTGAGGGTCCGGGTGAACTCCTCCGCGGTCGCGGTCCCGTGGCCGATGCTGTAGACCGTGCCGGTCATGCGCTCGAGTGTGGACCTCGACATCCGTCCGGTGACGCCGGACCAGCACGATCCGGTCCTGCGCTATTTCGACCTGGTCGCGTACGCCGACAATCCCGCGTGGTCGAACTGCTATTGCATGGAGCGGCTGGCGCCGGACTTCGAGGAGCGGACGAAGGACCAGAATCGCGCGTCGCGCAGCGACCTGCTCCGGTCGGGCAAGGCGAACGGCCTGGTCGCGTACCGCCTCGGGCGCGTGGTCGGCTGGTGTCATGCGGCGCCGAAGGCGGAGCTGCTGAACATCCCGACCGGACCGGAGCGCGAGGTCGGCGCGATCGTGTGCTTCGTCGTGGCCCCCGACGCGCGGCGCCAAGGCATCGCCACGGCGCTGCTGGGGGCCGCGCTGGCCCATCTGCGCGAGCGCGGCATGCGGGCGGTCGAGGCCTATCCCCTGACGGCGGACGCCGCCGCCACGCCGCAGTCCCTGTACCCCGGCCCGAAGGCGATGTACCTCCGTGCGGGGTTCGAGGTCGTACGCGAGCACGAAGGGTTCACGATCGTGCGAAGATCTCTCTGATGGCGCGCGTCGTTTCGGTGCAGCTGCACGAGGCTCATGGCAAGCCGATGCGTCCCGTGCTGCAGGCCGATGCCCGCGTGGGCGGCGGCCTCGAGGGCGACTCGCACGCCCACCGCGCGAAGCGCGCGGTCACGATCGTCGACCGCTCGACGCACGACGCCGTCGGTGTGAAGCCGGGCGACCTGCGCGAGCAGATCACCGTCGAAGGACTGCCGTCGCTCGGTTCATTGGGTGAGGGCACGATCCTGCGGATCGGTGCGATCACGCTGCGCGTGAACGGATCGTGCGATCCCTGCACCCACATCGGAGAGATGAACGGGATCGCCGATCCCGATGAATTCCAGGCGATGCTCGAAGGACGTCGCGGGCTGGTGTGCACGGTCGTCGCCGCCGAAGGTCCGGTCCGGGTGGGGGACCCGGTCAGCGCGATGGAGCCCGCCGTCCCGAGCTAGCGCGTTCCGCACCGCTCGCGTTATCCGGACATGCGCCCATCATCGGCCCGTGGACGCGACCGGCAACCTCGTCGCGGCGTGGCACGTCTACAACTTCAATACCTGCGGCACCGCGAGCTGCTTCGACGCGACCGTGCGTCCGGTGGCCGCGTCCGTTCCGGTCATCACGACGGAGATCGGCACTGACGACTGCAGCGCCGCGTTCATGAACGGGACCTTGGGACTGCTCGAGCAAGCGCGGATCGGGTACCTCGCCTGGACCTGGGACACCTGGGGCACTGCGCGCGGTGACATCGCGTTGATCGCCGACTACAACGGGACGCCGACGCAGTACGGGAGCGTGTGCAAGGCGTATCTCGCGGGGCGCTGAGCCTTCGCGCCATGACGAGGATGAGACGCCGCCGCACCGACAACGGAGCCTGGCGGCGGGATCAGAGGCGGACGATGGCGTCGACTTGTCGGTTTTCGGCCCACGTGGTCGCCCATCGGCTGCGCCGCATGACCGTTCGGTCATGCGGTGATGGACCGGTATGGCGAGCATCGCGGGCATGACGCTCGTCAACACTCTGTACATCTGGGCGATCGGTGCTGACCGCGTCGCCACAATCACCTGGTCGACCGGCGCGGTCTGTACCGAGGCCCTCGCGCGCGCATCGATCGTCGAGCTCATGGCCCTCACCGGTGGCGCCCGCCTGCCGGTCCTCGCCGACATCCGCAAGTGGAAGTCGATGACACGCGATGCACGCACCTTCTATGGCAACGCCACCGATACGTTCTCTGCGCTGGCGCTGCTCGTAAGCTCGCCGGCGACGCGGATGACGGCGAACTTCTTCATCGGCCTCAATCGCCCGAACGTCCCAACTCAGATGTTCAACGATGAGGCCGAAGCTCTCCGCTGGCTCCGTCACTACGCCGTAGCGTGATCCGCGCGGCTGCCGACCGCTTTGATGTCATCGAGCGCATGATCACGAGCCTCGCGCAAGGCGATCTGTTTCTCGACGCACCCGTCTTGAGCGATGACCCAGAGCTCGAGGCGATCGTCCTCGGTCTGCAGATGCTCGCAGAGGAGCTCATCGCTTCCCGCGCCCAGCTCGACTGGCGCGCACACGAGCTCGAGCGTTCCAACGCCGAGCTCGACATGTTGAGTCGCGGGTTCATCCGGCTCTCCGAGCTCAGCAACCTGTTGCTCTCGTGCAACACCAGCGCCGAGGCGTTCACCGTTGTCGCAGATTCGGCGCGGGAAATGTACGGCGGTCTCTCCGGGGGCGTATACCTCACCGGGCCCTCGCGCGACCTTGTCGACGCTGTGGCGACCTGGGGTGATCTCGCGGTCGTAGCGAGCTTTCCGCCGGAGGACTGCTGGGCCCTTCGCCGCGGACATTCGCACCTGGCGGGCGCGTCGGGTCCTGAACCGTTCTGCGAGCACACGCGCCCCGACGGTCCTCGGACGTCCCTCTGCATCCCGATGCTCGCGCAGGGCGAGGCGATCGGAGTGCTCCATCTGGTGGGCCGACCCGACGTGGCCGCCCGCGTGTTGACGACATCAGCCCAACGGTTGGCCGTCGCCGCCGCCGAGGAGTGCGCGCTCGCGCTGGCGAACGTGCGCCTTCGCGAGAAGCTCGCCGTGCAATCGGTGCGCGATCCGTTGACCGGACTCTATAACCGTCGCTTCGCGGAAGAGTCGATCACCCGGGAGATCGCGCGCGCCCAGCGGGAAGGCAAGCCCCTGGCCTTCGTGATCCTGGATCTCGATGGATTCAAGGCCTTCAACGACGAGTACGGTCATGACGGTGGCGACATAGCCCTTCGCGCAGCTTCGACACTATTCGTGGAGAGCATCCGCACGAGCGACATGGCGTCCAGGCTCGGGGGTGATGAGTTCCTTCTGCTGCTGCCTGGCTCCAGCGTCGAGGCGGCCATCGCGAAATGCGATGTCATCCGCGCGCGTCTGCGGCTGCAGGAAGTCCATCATCG
>CAZMLV010000041.1:0-13869 GCA_964567235.1 uncultured Chloroflexota bacterium
AACGGCCGCGCCGTCGACCCGCTCCCGTATCTGCCCTAGATAAGCATCTCGTCGCCTCGACACGGGCTCAGGGCTGGTGGAACTCCTCGTCGCGGCAAAGCCGCTCCTCGTCGTCCTCTTTCGGTGCGTCTGGCCGGCGCGTCTGGCGATCCGGTCGTTGGGTTTGCTACGATTTGCGGCGAAAGAAAGGAGGTGATGTGGAGTGGGCGATAGCTCTGGGAATCCGAAGACCCAATGCTGCTCACTTCAGGCTTCCGGAATGCATCCAACTGAGGTGAACGCGGTCTAGCGAGTCTTCGCGAGACCCAACGAAATTGGCGGCGGCAGCGATGCCGCCGCCTTTTTCATTGTCCTTACGCTCACTCGAGCCATGACCACTCAACGACCGACGAAACCCAGCGGCCGCAGCCACTCCGACCGTCAGCATGCCCCGAAGGCGCCGGCTGAGGCGGAGGCGCCGCGGGAGCTCGTCCTCGCCGACAACCGGAAGGCGCGCTTCAACTACGCGATCGACCGGACGCTCGAGGCGGGCATCGCGCTCACCGGCACGGAGATCAAGTCCGTGCGCGCCGGTCGCACGAACCTGTCCGACGGCTACGCGAAGATCGACCGTGGGCAGGTCTGGCTGCGCAACGTGCACATCGCGCCGTGGCAGAACGCCGTCGGCTTCGAGGAGCACGACCCGACCCGGCCTCGCAAGCTGCTCCTGCACCGGGACGAGATCACCGGCCTGACCGGCTCGGTCTCGCAGCAGGGCTACACGCTCGTGCCGCTCCGGCTGTACATCAAGCACGGCGTCGCGAAGGTCGAGCTCGGACTCGCCAAGGGCAAGCGCCGCTACGACAAGCGGCAGACCATCAAGGAACGTGAGACCCGGCGCGAGATGGAAGCTGCCATCAAGCGCCGGGTCGGACGAGGTCCGGGTCGCACCGAGAGCTAGTCGCCGAAGGCGGGCGCGCTCTCGGTACGAGCGCCGCCGCGCTGCGTGCGGCGGATCGGGATGTCCTCGAGGAACAACGAGGCGACGAACGCGAGCGCCGAGGCGAACACTGCGGCGAGGAACACGTCGTGGAGCGTGACCGCGAGGCCGGCGCGCACCGCCGTGATGACCGAGTCGAACACCGGCTGGAACGCCGCCGGTACGGCGGCACGGGCCGCGGCCAGCGATGCGGGATCGAACAGGGTCTGGGTGTTCCCGGTCCCCGTTGGGGCGAACGCCTTCGCCTGGGCAGGCAGGTTGAGCGCGTCGATCTTGGCGGCGATGTTCACGGGGAGGCGCTGCGACAGGAACGAGCCGAGGACGGCGACGCCGATCGTCGCGCCGACGTTGCGGAAGAACTGGATCTGGCTCGTGACCACGCCGATGAAGCGCGGCTCGACCGCGGACTGCACCGCGTTCAGGTAGAGCGGGAACGTGATGCCGACGCCGAGCCCGACGATGACGAGATCGCGCACGATCTCGATCTGCTGGGTATCCGTCGAGATCTGCGACATGAGGTAGGTGCCGATCACGAGCAGCGCCGGCGCGAGCGTGCCGAGGTAGTGGTACCGCTTGATCCGGAGCATGAGCTGCCCGGTCACGATGCTGCCGAGCACGAGCCCGACCATCATCGGCGTGACCAGCAGGCCCGAATTCGTCGCTGGAATGCCAAGGACGCCCTGGTAGACGAGGGGCACGTAGACGATCGCGCCGAACATGCCGACCGCGACGAGGAAGCCGGTGGTCACCGCGACCGCGAAGGTGCGGTTCTTGAACAGCTCGAACGGCACGATCGGGTGGTCGGTGCGCCGCTCGAGGAAGTAGAAGCCGATGAGGAAGGCGACGCCCACGGCGAGCAGCCCGAGGACCTCGGGGGAACCCCAGTCGTGGTCTCGGGTGATCGAGAACGCGACGAGGAGCGGCGCGAGGCCCGCGCTCAGCGCGGCGACGCCCGGGAAGTCGATGTCCCGCCACGTCGCGTTGTGGGACGTGCGCGGCATCGTGAAGAGCACGAAGAGGATGGCGGCGATGCCCACCGGGACGTTCACGTAGAACACCCAGCGCCAGCCGGCGTTGTCGGTGAGGTACCCGCCGATGGTCGGCCCGACCACGGAGGCGATGCCGAAGATGCCGCCGAAGAGGCCCTGGATCCGGGCGCGGCGCTCGATCGTGTAGATGTCGGCGATGGCGGCGAACACGCTCGAGAAGAGCACGCCACCGAAGAGGCCCTGGATGCCGCGGAACGCGACCAGCTGGACCATGTCCTGGGCCTGGCCGCAGAGGGCCGATGCAAGCACGAATCCGATCATCCCGACCAGGAGCAACGGCTTGCGACCGAACAGGTCGCCGAGCTTGCCGGAGATCGGGGTCATGATCGTCGAGGTGACGAGGTACGCGGTCAGGACCCAGGCGTAGTAGTCGAGTCCTTTGAGCTCGGCGACGATCCGTGGCAGCGCGGTGCCGACGATCGTCTGGTCGAGAGCGGCGAGGAAGAGCGCGAGCATGATCCCGACCGTGACGAGGACGAGTCGACGGCCGTGCAGTTCACCGGACAATTCGGGTCTCCTTTTGCGTGGATGGGGCGATCAGGATGTCGTGGATATCGGCCACGGCGGCACGCAGGCGGGTCTTCTGCTCCGACGTGAGCCCTTCGAAGACCTTGGCCATCGCGGCGGTCATGAGCTCGCCGACGCGCTGGAGCTCGACCTCACCGGCCTCGGTGAGGGCGACCATGACCGCGCGGCGGTCGGTCGGATCGTCGACTCGCCGGACGAATCCGTCGGCGACGAGACCCTCGACGACCTCGCTCATCGCGGATGGGGTCGTCCCGCAGAGCAGGGCGACCTCACCGGCACGGGTCGGGCCGCGGCCATGCAGGATCCCGAGCGTCTTGAACCGGCCGAACGAGCCGGCGCCGGTCTCACGCACGGCACTCGACCAGAGCTGGCCCATCCACGGGAAGAAGCCAAGGAGCTGCTTCGCGATACGGGCGTCGGCTTGAGATGGTGCTTTTAGCGGGGCAATTGGGGACATTTGGTTCGCCTTCCGAATAATTAGGTCGCCGAAATATACGGCCTCCGAACCGTCTGGTCCAGCGCCAGTTCCGCATCCTTGGCAACACTCCGCGGACAGCTCACGCGCGGGAACGCTGACGCGTTCTAGGGTCGTGAGCATGCGCATCGCGGTCACGTTCGTCGCCTGCGCGCTCATCTGGGGCACCACGTTCCTCGCGATCCGCTTCGGCAACGAGGCTGTGCCGCCGGTCTGGGCGGCGACGATCCGACTCGCGCTCGCGTCGGTGGTGCTGTTCGGCATCGCGGCTGCGCTCCGGATGCCGATGCCGCGCGGCCGGGCCCTGCGCGGCGCGGCGCTGTGGGGGCTCTTCAATCTCGGAGTGAACATGTCGTTGCTGTACGTCGGTGAAACGACCGTCCCGAGCGGGATCTCGGCGGTCCTCTTCGCGACGGTGCCGCTCACGACGGCGCTGCTCGCGGCGGCATTCAACGTCGAGCCGCTCGTGACGCGCAAGCTGGTCGCCGCCGTGGTCGCGATCGGCGGGGTGGCCGTGATCTTCGCCGGCGAACTCGGGGTCTCGGTGCCGATCACCGGTCTGCTCACGGTCTTCGGCGGGGCGAGCGCGGCCGCGCTCGCGAACGTGCTCCTCAAGCAGGCGCCGAAGCAGCAGGTCATCCCCCTGAACGCGATCGGCACGGCCGTCGGCGCCGCGGTCTGCCTGATCGTCAGCGTGATCCTCGGCGAGCCGCACGCGCTCCCGGTCACCCCCGCCGCGTGGTTCCCGATCCTCTACCTGGTGATCGCCGGATCGCTCGGCGCGTTCGTCCTCTACAGCTGGCTGGTGACCCATTGGTCGGTCTCGAACGCGAGCCTGGTCGGCGTGACCGTGCCGATCATCGCCGTGATCCTCGGTGGCGTGGTGAAAGGGGAGCAGCCTGCCCCGCTGACGTACGCCGGCGCGGCCATCGTGATCAGCGCGGTGCTGATCGCCCTGCGCGGGCCCCACGCGGCTGGGGTGCAGGCACCGGCCGCGACCGCTTCCGACCAGCGAGCGCGCACCCAGGCAGGTGCCCGTTGATGACACCGGTCGCGTGCAGGATCGACTCCGCGATCGTCGGGCCGACGAACGTGAATCCGCGAGAGCGCAAGGCCTTCGACAGCTCCGCCGGATCGTCGAATGTCGACAGCCAGCCCGCGACGCTGCCGACCTCGTCTCGCAGATCGAGATAGGCGCGCGCGTTCGCGATGGCGGACCGGATCTTGGCCCGGTTGCGCACGATGCCCGCATCGCCCAGGAGGCGCCGCTCGTCCCGTGCCGTGAAGCGAGCGACGCGCTCCGGCTGGAAGTCCGCGAAGGCCGCGCGGTACGCGGCCCGCTTGCCCAGGATCGTCGACCACGACAAGCCGGCCTGCGCGCCCTCCAGGGTGATCCGCTCGAAGAGCGCGGCATCGCTCCGCACCGGGCGCCCCCATTCCCGGTCGTGATACGCGCGCATCGCGGGGCTCGCGTCCGCCCACGGGCATCGCTCCGTCATCCGCCGACGATACTGGCGCGCCATCTGCAACGGCGGGACGAAAAACCTTCACGGAGGCCGAACATGCCGCCACGCGGAGTGACGAGCAAGAAGCGGACGCGTCAGTACGAGCACATCAAGTCCAGCGAGAAGAAGGCCGGCCGCAGCGAGAAGACCGCCGAGCGGATCGCCGCCGCGACCACCAACAAGACCCGAGCGAAGAAGGGCGAGACGAAGAAGAAGCCCTAGGGCGCGACGACGACGGTCGTCGTGAAAAGCAGGGCGAGCATGATGCAGGCCTGCCCGCTCGCGCAGATGACGGTGCCGGTCGCGGTGATGGTGGCGGTGCCCGGCGCCGCAGCGGCCCAGATCGCCTGGGTGCCCCGGACGAGCATGTAGTTCTGCACGCCGTGGACGAGGATCACGCCGTCCGGCGGGTCGACCCGCCACTCGTAGTCGCTGCCGAGCGCGATCTGGATCGTGTCGCCGACGCGGGCGTGGACCGTGCCACGATCGTTGGCCCGAGTGACCAACACGGCGCCGGCGATCGGCGGGATCGGCGTCGCCGTCGCAGAGGGCTGCGGCGCTCCGGCGCCACCACACGCGGTCCCGACGATGAGCGCGAGTGCCAGCCCGAGGTGCCTCATGTCAGAGCGAACGCTTGGCGGGCCTCGTCGGTTCCCTACGGGGCGTGGGTCAGGGCTTCGTCCAGCCGGGCGGCATCCAGATCGGGCCGTCCAGCGTCGGGTAGTAGACCTGCCAGCCGTAGAAGCCGCGATACGCGAGCGGGTCGGCGTGCATCGCCTCGGCGTAGCCCTTCACCGCGTTCACGTAGAACGACGAGTGGTTGTAGGCGTAGATCGCCTTGTCCATGTCACCCGGCGCGCCCGCGGCTGCAAGGTAGCGCGCCGCGGCGAGGATCGAGTCGTGGTAGCTGTTCACGTCGCCGCCGGCGCCGTACGCGGCCCAAGTCGATGGGATGAACTGCATCGGCCCCTGCGCGCCCGAAGCTGAGTCACCGCGGATCCGGCCCATGCGCGTCTCGATGAGATTGATCGACGCGAGGAAGTACCACGGCACGCCGAACGTCGTCTCGGCCTCCTTGTAATAGGACATGAGCTCCGCGATCGGCGGCGGCTGGACGATGTGCCAGTCCGGCAGGCTCTTCGGGATCGGCCCGGCGTGCAGCTGCCGGAGCTGCTTGCCCGCCTCGATGGCGGCGGTGATCGTCGCTTTCGGCGTTGGAGGCAACGCAGCGAGGGCCTGATCGGTCCATTCGGGGTAGTCGGCGAGCCGCGAGATGTCGAGCTGCTCCGCATGGCCCGCCCACGCGAGCTGGTCCGCAGTCGCCGACTGGTCATGGATGAGCGCTTCCACCATCACGAACTGGGTGGCAAGGCTCGCCGCGTCGTTGGCGATGACCGGCGCCGCTGTCCAGTTCGGCGTCGGGGCGGCGCTCGCGGTCGGAGCGGGTGTCGATGACGGCGCAACAGTCGGTTCAGGCGTGTAGTGGATCGTCGCTGTCGGCGTCGCATCTCGTGCGACGCTCCCGGCCGAGCAAGCGGCCAGGATCGCGGACGCGAGGACGATCGAAAGGACCCGCATCACCACCCGCACGTCCATCTAACGCACGGCCCGCGCCGGACGCAACGCCTCAGTCACTCATCGCCCGGTCGCTCGATCACCGAACGAGCCTAGGCTCGGGCGATGCGCATGCGCACTGCTGCGGTGGCCTTTAGCGGCTTCGTCGTGCTCGGCCTCCCCACCGGGATGCTCGGGATCGCCTGGCCGTCCATTCGCGCGGCACTCGATGCGCCGCTCGCCGGGCTTGGCGTCCTGCTGGCCGCGATGACGCTCACCCAGTTCGGATCGAGCGGCCTCTCCGGCACAGTGCGCGAGCGCTTCGGCACGACCGCACTGCTGATCATCCCCACAGCGCTCGCCGCCGGCGGCCTCGCTCTCTTCGCCGTCGCCGACAGCTGGCTTGTGATCATCGCCGCGGCCGCGATCCTCGGCGCGGGCCTCGGACTGCTCGACGCCGCGGTGAACATGGAGGCGGCGCTCAAGCGAGGTGTGCGCTTCATGGGCGCGCTGCACGCGTCGTGGGCGTTCGGCGCGACGCTCGGCCCGGTCCTCATCGGCGCGGTCCTCGTGGCGACCGGCTCGTGGCGGCTCGGGTATGCCGTCGCGTCGCTCGCGTTCATCGCGCTCGCCATGGCGACGTATCTGTCGCGCGTCGACCTCGGCACCGCGCCGGAGCGCGAGGACGCGCCGGCGACCAGCGCGCGGCCGCGGCGCACGATCCTGACCGGCATGGCGCTCCTGTTCGTCTACGTCGGGATCGAGCTCGGTGCGGGGCAGTGGAGCTTCACCCGGCTCACCGCCGACCGCGCGGTCACCGATGAGATCGCCGGCCTCGCGGTGTTCCTCTACTGGTCCGCGCTCACGGCCGGCCGCATCGCCCTCGCCCTGTTCGGCGATCGGATCGGCTCCACGCGGTTGTTCGATCTCAGCGTCGGCGGCGCGCTCACAAGCGCGGTCGCGTTCTGGCTGCTGCCGCCACCGGTCGCCGCGCTCGTGGCACTGCCGTGCATCGGCGTGTCGCTGTCGGTGTTCGTGCCGCTGCTCCTGTATCTCACGCCCCGCCGGGTCGGCCGCGCTGCCGCCCCGCGGGCGATCGGCTACCAGGTCGCGGCAGGAATGATCGGTGGCGCCGTGCTGCCCGCCGGGATCGGCGTCGTGATGCAATCAAGCGGCGTATCGACACTGGGGCTCTGCCTGTCCGCGCTCGCGCTGACGCTCGGCGGCCTGCACCTGGCCGCGCGGCGGGCGGCCTGAGCGATGTCTGGGGAGACCGGCCAGAACCACGCGCGCGCGGTGGATCATCACGGCCCGGGTGAACGCATGGCGGATCCGGAGCCGGGCGACTTCATCCTGACGCACGGCGCCGAGCTGTTCAGCCAGCTCATCCGCTTCGGGCAACAGCTCCGGTTCCGCGGCGCGGATCGTCCGTACACGTATTGGAATCACGCGGCGCTCGTCGTCACGAGCGGCGGAGCGATCGTCGAAGCCCTCGGGAGCGGGGTCGAGCGCCGCTCGCTCTCGGACTACGACCCGACGCAGTACACGGTCGTCAGGATCACCGCGTCGGCCGAGGACCGCGCCGAGGCCGCGGTGTTCGCGGAGCGCTGCGTCGGCGCGCGGTACGGGTGGGCGACGATCGTGAGCATCGCGATCTCGCTCTTGACCGGCGCGAAATTCAGCTTCGGGTTCAACGGCCAGCTGATCTGCAGCGGCCTCGTGGCGCGGGCACTCGAGCGCACGACCGCCATCTTCGAGGACGAGCCGTCGCACATCATGCCCGCACAGCTCGCGAAGCTATACGGTGCGACGCCGCCACCGCCCGGCACGCCGAAGGGCACGCCGGCGAAGCGCGTCCGCCCTCAGGCCCGATAGCTGATCAGCTCGAGCAGGCTCCCATCGGGGTCGCGGACGTACACGCTCGTTCCCTGACCGCGCGCACCCTGACGCAGCAGCGGGCCGGTCTCGATCGCGACGCCCAGCCGCCCGAGGTGCGCGACCGCATCGGCGATCGGTCCGAGCCATTCGAAGCACAGGTCGCTGCCACCGGGAGCGACCGGGATCCGCGCCACGGCGGCCGGGGAAACGCGGGCCGCATGAACGTTGAGCTGCTGGTCGCCCACGCGGTAGAACGCGCGGCCGTCACGCTCGACGACGTCGGCGCCGAGCACGTCGCGGTAGAAGGCATCTGACCGGCGGCGGTCGGTCACCGCGATGACCACGTGATCGAGCCGCACGTTCACGGCGGCAGGATATCGACGGCGGTGTCGGTGATCGCCTCCGGGTGCCGGAACCGGCGCACCGGCGATGCGAGCAGGTACACGAACGCGATGGCGGCGATGAGCCCCGACGCGAAGAGCGTGACCCGCAGCCCGATGTGGTCCGCGAGCAGCCCCGCGGCGAGGGCGCTCGGCGGCGCGACGCCCCACGAGACGAACCGCGTCGCGGCGCTGACCCGGCCGAGCAGCCGCTCGGGCGTCACCGCCTGCTGCAGGCTGTTGGAGTTGATCGTCCAGAGCGGGACGGTGAGGCCGAGGAGGGCCTGTGACGCCGCGACCACGGCGGCGGCGGCGAGCGGCGGGCCCGCGGCGAACGGGAGCACGAGCCGGCTCAGCGTCTCGAGGAACAGCGCCGCGATCATGAGCGGCCCGAGCCCCCAGCGCCGGGTGAGCGGGCCGGCGAGGGTCGCGCCGAGCAGGCTCAACGGTCCGATCGCCGCGAGCGAGAGCCCGAGCAGCGCCGGCGGCAGGCCAAGCTCGCGCGTGGCGTACACGACGAGGATCGCCTGGACCGCGAACCATTCGACGTTCGCGAGCCCGATCGCGATCACGCAGCGAAAGACGATCTCGTGCGCCCGCATCCACCGCACGCCTTCGGTGATCTCATGCCAGATGCTCCGTCCGGCCTCACGGGGTCGCACCGATTCCCGGGCGCGGATGCGGAGGAGGAACGCGGCCGACACGAGGAAGCCGGCGGCGTCGAACAGCATCGCGGTCGGCGCGCTGAGCGCCTGCACGAGGATCCCGCCCAGCGACGGCCCGGCGACCTGAGCCACGGCACTCGACGCCTGCAACCGGCTGTTCGCGGCGACGATCGATGGCCGTCCGACGAGCGACGGGACGAGCGCGGCGCGCGCGAATTCGGTCGAGATGGCGAACAGACCGGCGAGGAACGCGACGACGTACAGCTGCGGGAGGCCGAGGCGTCCGAGGGCGGCGGCCACCGGGATCGAGCCGATGACGGCCGCGCTGCCGATATCCGACCCGACGAGGATCGGCCGCCGCGGCAGCCGGTCGACCCACGCGCCGATGAACAGTCCGACCACGAGCGACGGCGCCATCCGGAACGCGACGAGGAGACCGGTCTCGGTCGCGCCGGCGCCGAGCACGAGCACCGCGGTGAGCGGCAGGGCCAGCACGGTGACCTGGCTGCCGATCACCGCGATCGTGAATCCGGCCCAGAGCTTCGCGAAGTCCGAGCGCGCGCCGAGCGAGCCGGCCGGTGATGCCATCATCTGATGATGACCGAAGCGCTGGACCGTCCGGAGCTCGACATCGCGAGCCGGCTGCTCATCGTCGATGACAGTGCCGCGGTGCGCGAGGGCCTGCGGGCGCTCATCGCGACGGACCGGAGCCTTCGCACCGTGGGCGAGGCGGCGAGCGGTGAGGAGGGGCTCCAGCTCGCGCGCACGCTGAGCCCGGACATCATCCTGCTCGACAACGAGATGCCCGGTATGAACGGGATCGAGCTCCTGCCGGCGTTCCGGCACGAGCTGCCCGGCACCCGGATCGTGATGTTCACGCTCTCACCGGCGATCGGCGACGAAGCGCGATCGCTGGGTGCGAGCGCGGTCGTGAGCAAGGACGGCGGCGACGCCACATTGCTCGAGACGCTCCGTCAAGTCCGGCGAGGCGAGCGCTCGACCACCGTGCGCCTTGCGACGGTCGCGCGGCTCCGACGGGATCGACCACGCGTGTCGGCACTGAGCGTCGTGGTCGTGATCGCGGCGCTCGGCATCTACGCGATCGTGCTGTCGGCGCTCGCCGCGGTGCTCTCGTCGCGCGAGACGATCCTCGTCGTCTTCGGGACCGTACTCGGAGCGCTCGTCATCGCGATGATCGTCGCCGGCACCGGTGCGCTCAGGCCGCTGAACGCCCGCGGCCACGCCGATGAGGCCCTGGGGAACGCGGTCGGCGCGGGCGCAGGCGCGGATGAGGTCGTTCGCTTGATCCGCTCGGCCCTGGCCTGCGATGCGGCGATGCTGTTCGCCCTGTCGAGCGCCGGCCGCGGGATCCACGTCGTGAGCACCGTCGGGATCACCGACTTCGATGCCGAGCGCACCTTTTTGGGTCTGCCCGCGCTCGCACGGTCGATGCGCGAGACGCGGATCGTCGAGACGACGTCCGACGACGATCTCGTCGCCGACTCACGCTCGGCGGCATTCGCCCCGATCATCTCCTCCGCCGGCACGCCGCTCGGGGTCATCGCGGTCTTCTATCGCCGCACGATGGTGCTCACGCATCCCGATCATCGCCGCCTGCGGACCGCGGCGATCGCGGCCGAAGCGGCGATCGAAGGCCTGGCGGGCTAGTGCGCGGCTAGGTCGGCCCGCGCCTCAAGAGCGGGGATCGTCGCGGTGCCCATCAACCGGTCCACGTCCCACAATCGGATCGGCGTGCCACTCGCGCTGCGGAGAGCGGGTTCGCTGAAGTGGCCGGTCGTCATCACCATCGCGCCGTTCGCGTGCTCCCGCTGCATGGCTCCGTACAGATCTTTGACCTGCGGTCCTTCCACCGGGAGGGCACCGAACCACCGCTTGCACTGGACGACCAGCCGTTCGCGCTCGCGCTCGGCGATGAGGTCGACGCCCGGCTCGGACAGGCCCGCGACGGGGATCACCGAATAGCCCTGCTCGCGAAGTCGGGTCGCGCACCAGTCGGCGAACCGCTCCGCGGTCAGCTCGCGCAGATCTCGAAGCGTCAAGCCGGCTGAGTCGACCGGACTGCGGATCGCGCGTCTCCATTCGAGCGCTGCCGCGACGGCGAGACAGAGGCCACCGCTCAAGGCGACCCAGGCGATCGGTCGGAGAGCCTGGCCGACGAGGATCCCGTATGGACCGGCGGAATCGAGGAGCAGGAGCGCGCAGGTCGCCGCACCGAGGAAGAACGCCGCCAGGAAGGTCACGCGCGGCGCGGCGTCGGACGGGGGAAGCTCGTCGAGGGAGAGCCGGCGGTGCTCGCCACGCGCGCTCATCGCGCGACCGTAGTCCCGCGCGCAGCGCCCTCGCAGCCCAACTTTCGTACCACGAGGGGGGACCGACAGCCGCTCGGCT
The DNA here is from genome assembly GCA_964567235.1 of uncultured Chloroflexota bacterium. Classification (GTDB taxonomy): domain Bacteria; phylum Chloroflexota; class Limnocylindria; order P2-11E; family P2-11E; genus UBA4735. Next base: position 11,423 of record CAZMLV010000041.1, read on the forward strand.
GCCGACCGTCCGTACGTGCGGCCGGACCGGCGTCGCCCGCCCCGCCGAGCCCCAATCAGCGGGTGGAGATGGGGGGGGGTCGAACTCCCCGTCCAAGGCCCTTGACCGTATCGCGTCTACGAGCGTAGCCAGCGGTTTGTTGTCTCGCGGTCCCGGACGCGCACTGGCTCGCTTCCGGTCCCGCCAGCCCGTGATCTTTGATCCGCCTACCGGGCACTCGGCGGACCGCAGCCCCGCAAAAGTCGCCCTTCCCGGCCCGCGGGGCGGAGACCGGGAGGACGGTCACTGACTAGGCAGCGACTGCGTAAGAGGTGTTGCCAGTTACCTGGCGCCGTTCGGATTTACGAGGGGGAACGGCGTTCCTCGGCTCGCGACGATACGTTCGCCTGCCCTGTCGAAACCACGCATCCCCGTGCGTTCCTTCAGGAACACTCAAAGTCTATCGCTACCCTCGATCGGTGACGAGGCTCATCTTCGTGTCGTTGCTCGCAGTCGTTTCGTGCAGTGCAGCACCATCGGCCGTCGCCACCGCGACGCCTCGAGCGACGCCGACGCCCACACTGCTCGTCACGACGAGCGCACCGACCGCGTCTCCATCGGCAGTTGCCGCCGCGTTCCGCTACGTCGCCGTCGGCGCGTCGGACACGGTGGGCGTCGGCGCGTCCGACCCGCACACCGGCTCGTGGCCTGCGCGCCTCGCGGCACGACTGCCGGCAGGCACCGAGTACCTCAACCTCGGTGTCTCCGGATCCATCGCGTCGCAGGCCGCGCGAGAGCAGCTCCCCGCAGCGTTCGCCGCACGGCCGCAGCTCGTGACGATCTGGCTGGCGGTGAACGATCTCAATGCGAATATCTCGGCCGCCGACTACGCGACGGCGCTGCGTTCGGTCGTCGCCCCGCTCGTGTCAGGCACGACTGCGCGGATCTTCGTCGGCGACGTTCCCGATCTCCGTTCGGTGCCCGCCTATGCGGGGACCGATCAGACTGCGCTGCTCGCGCGTATCGCGGCGTACAACGCCGCGATCGCGGCACTTGCTGCGACGTTCGCCGAACGCGTGACGGTCGTCGATCTGTTCACCGGATCCGGGCCGCTCGTGAGCACGATCACCGTGTCGGCAGACGGGTTCCATCCGTCGGACGCCGGCTACGCCCTCATCGCCGATCGGTTCGCCGCAGCGATCGCCGGCGCCGGGATCGTCGTCCGCTAGAACGTCCCCGGCGTGCGGATCGCACTCCAGTGCGCGCCTCCGTCGATCGTGCGCTGGATCGCGCCGCGCACGGTCGCGTAGCCGACCTGCGAATCGCCGAACGTGATGACCGGCGGGACCGGCGCGGCCTGCTGGTAGTCGGTCGTGAAGGAGTGCCACGTCGCGCCACCGTCGGTCGTCTCCTTGGCGTTGCCGGGTGAGCTGATCTGCAGCCACCGGGTCGCCGTCACGAACGCGATGACGTCCTGCTGGTTCGGCGCCGTGTTCGCGTAGGTCCAGGTCGTGCCGCCGTCGTTCGAGCGATACGCGTAGTGGTTGGCCTGGCCGGCGAGGTCAGCGAGCGCGGTCGATCCGAAGACGCGGACTGACACCACGGTGAGCCCGCCGGTCGATCCGGGTGCCTGGGGGACCGCCTGACCGCTGCTCCAGGTGCGTCCGCCGTCGGTGGTCCGGTACACGACCGGCGCGGTGGTCCCGTCGTACGCCGTGACCAGGCCATTGGTCGGATCGCGGAACGTCATGGTGTTCTTGCACTGCGCCGGGGGGATCCCGCTCACGGTGAGCGCCGACCACGTCGCGCCGGCGTCGGCCGTGTGCGACAGCGCGAACGACTGGGTCCCGCAGCCAGCCCCCACGGACCCGAGCGGGGCCAGCCAGCCTTCGTGGTCGTCGATGAAGGACAGGAGCGTGATGGGCGTCAGCGCTGGCGGTCTCTGCTCTTGCCACGTGTCGCCCCGATCGCTCGACCGGAACAACCGCGAATTCGCGACGAGCGCCCAGACCACCGTCGCCGATGGCGCGCTGAGCTGCGCGACGTTCGGCAGCGGGATGAGGGTCGCCGATGCCAACGCAGACGTCGTAGCCGTCGGCGCAGGGGTCGTGGCAGCTGCGGTCGGAGTCGGGGTCGAAGTCGGCGTCGGGCTCGCGGCGGCGACGCTCGCCGAGGCGCTGGGCGCGGCGGCGGGAGAACCACATGCGGCGACGGCAATGACGAACAGGAGTGCGGCCGGTCGTTTCATGGCATGAGTGTCGCCCGCCTGTGAGTCTCGCGCATCCGAGTTCCGGAGGCTAAATCGTAGGCCATGGGCTCAGGCGGGAACGGCCTCGAGCACCGGCGCGGCCGGCTGCGCGGTCGCCGCGCGGACGGCGCGGTCCATGACCACGAGCCCGGCGCCCATCAGGCCGATCGCCCCGCCCATCCCGGCCTGCGGCGAGAACGCGGTGAGCCGCGCGGATGCG
>CAZMLV010000042.1:0-12542 GCA_964567235.1 uncultured Chloroflexota bacterium
CCATTGCACCCTCCTCCATTCAGTGCCACACCGGCAACCAAAAAGAGGCCCGCGACAAGATCCCCTCCCCGCGATCTCGCGCGGATGCTACAGGGTGCGCTCCCCGCTGCCTATGGATGCGGGGCGCGAGGGCAGTCGGGAGTCAGCGCCGCGACCGGTGAGGGCGTCTCTCAGGATCGCTGCGGGGTCATGTCCATCGGGCTGATGAGCTGGAAATAGTTGTTGTCCGGATCTGAGAGGGTCGCGATCCAAGCCTGCTGTCCCGACGCTTCGCCCATTTGATATGGCTCCTTGACGACCGTCGCTCCAGCGGCCTTGAGCTTCGCGAATTCGCCCCGGACATCGGCGGTCTCGATGTTCCAGATCAGCCGGCCCGAGGCGGTGTTCTTTCCCTTCACCTGATCGTGCGGTCCGACGGTCACCGAGCCACTGCCGATCTGCCACCCGAAGTAGCCACCCTCGTCCCAGTTCGGCTTGCCGAAGAGCTTGGTGTAGTAGTCCCGCAGGCGCTGCGGATCTTCCGTTCCGATCAATACCCCGTTGAGGTTCATGCTGTCTCTCCTCTGGTTGGTCCTTGATTGGTCCTTGAGCCAGCCTAGCCGCGCCGGCGCCGTGTGGAGTGGCGACGGGTGGTGACATCTCGCCAGCCGCATCATCGCAGTAGGGGGCGCACCATGGGCGCCGTGGGATGGAGTAGGGAGTGAAGGAAGTGAAGAAAGACATCGCCAGGGTCGCGCTTCCATGGATCGGCGGTGCCACGCTGGCGCTCGTCGTGGCCTGCTCGAGTCCCGCCGGGGGTCAGCCTCAGGCACAGCAACCCACCCCATCGCCGGCGGCCACAAGCACCGGGACCACCACGACGTACAAGGACATCTCCGTCGAGATCGAGGGACAGCTCTTCAAGCTCGTGAACGGGGCGTCCGAGACTGCCGCGGCACCCGGGTCAGCGTCGAAGATCGTGACCACGTACTTCGGGAACGAGGCGACGGGCGATGTCAACGGCGATGGCTCGCCGGACACTGCGTTCCTCATCACGCAGTCCCGCGGCGGTAGCGGCACCTTCTACTACGTCGTTGTCGCCCTCCGAGCGAGCGGCGGATACTCCGGCACGAACGCGGTGCTACTCGGCGATCGGATCGCCCCGCAGATGACCCAGATCAGCGGGAGCGACATCATCGTCAGCTACGCCGATCGCAAGCCTGGAGAGCCGATGACGGCCTCGCCGTCCGTGGGCGTCTCCATGTACCTGAAGGTGACGAGCGGCAGACTCGTGGTCGTGCGCTGATCCAGGCTCTGCTCGTGCCATGCGCCTCCCCATGCCCCGACGCACGCCAGCGTGCGCGTAGGCGGCGCGGTTGAGGATGCGGCTGCGCTTCCGGACGGCGCTGCTGTTGCTCCTCCTGATCGAGCTGGCCCTGGTCGGCGCGATCATCACCCGGCCGCCGGAAGTGCCGCCCGGGCTCGCCTGGTCGACCCTGCGGAACGCGACCTATCCCACGAGCCTGGCGCTGCGGACAGTGACGCTGCGCGACGGCATCTTCGAGGCGGAGGCGGCCCCGGGCTCGGCAGCGCGGATCATCGTGCGGCTCGTCGATCTCGGCGCCTTCGGGGACCTCGACGGCGACGCGTCGCCGGACGCCGCCGTCGTGCTCGTGACGAGCGCAGGTGGGACCGGCGTCTTCGTCGACCTGGTCGCGGTCCGCAACGACCGCGGCACCGCGAGCCCACTGTCGCGCGCGCTGCTCGGCGACCGAGTCCTCGTCCGGGAGGTCCGGATCGAGGACCGCGAGATCGTGGTGCGCCTCCGCACGCGAGGTGTGGCCGATCCGTTCTCCCGCCTGACGCAGGAGGTCACGCGCCGATACGCCCTTGTGGACGGGCAGCTCACGGTGCGTGCCGAGACCACGGCGGATGTCCCGCTCGCTGCGCCCGACGACTTCGTCTATCGCCCGGAGCGGCTCGACCTCGTTCGGGGAAGCGGACGGACCGTGCAGGGCGCACTCTCGCCGGGACAGCTCGCGAGCTACGTGGTGCATGCTGCGGAGGGCGACGTGCTCGAACTCCACGCACGGAGCCTCTTCAACAACGCCGTGCTCTCCGTCTCGGGACTGACGGACGGTCTGACCCTCGTGAGCCGCCAGGAATACGCCGTCGACCGCACGCTGCTCCTCCGGTCCGACCAGGACTACGCCGTTCGCGTTGTCAGCGTCGCCGGGCAGACCCTTCCGTTCACCCTCGATCTGCGGCTTCAGTCGGGCCAGGGCAGTCCTGAGCCGACAGCGCTGCCCACCGCGCCCATCCCGACCTCGACCCCTCGACCAGCGGCCTCGCCTCCGGGCTCCTCGCTCGCGGACCGCCCGCTCGGGCAGCTCTCCGACTCAGCGATCTCGTTCGCGCGGTCGCGGCCGCCGATCCTCGGCATCGCGGTGGTCGTCCCAGGGAACGGCGCGATCTACACGCAGAACGCCGACGAACAGGTGCCGACGGCCAGCGTGGTGAAGGTCCTGGTCATGCTCGTCGTTCTCGAGCAGGCGCGGCAGGAGCGCCGGCCCGTGACGGAGGGCGAGCTCGCGCTGCTCTGGCCGATGATCACCGAGAGCGACAACGACTCGACCACCCAGCTGTGGGAAGACATCGGCCGCGGCCAAGCTGTGCGGTCATACCTCCAAGCCATCGGTGTGACCGGGTTCACACCTGATCCTGGGACGTCCTGGGGCGTCAGCTTCGCGTCCGCGCGCGCGATGGCGACAGTGCTCGGCAAGCTCATCGGCGGCGAGATCCTCGACGAGCCATCACGCGCGCTCGCGCTTCGGCTCCTCGATGGGGTGGTCGCGTCGCAGCGCTGGGGCGTGACTGCGGGAACAAACGCGGCTCTGGACCTCGTGGGGGTCAAGAATGGGTGGTACCCGGGTGAAGAGGGGTGGCGCGTCAACAGCGTCGGCGTCGTGCAACCGAAGGGCGGAAGCCAATACGCGATCGCGGTGATGACCGACGGGCGGGTCAGCTGGCGCGAGGGCATCGACACGATCGAGGGCATCGCGGAGAAGGTCAACGAGGCCGCGCACGTGCCGCGGTAGGACGAGCGTGATCGGGCCGTCTAACACGGCACATCCGAAGACGCGAAGCGCGCGAACACGCCAACAAAGTGCGGAGGGGGTGGGATTCGAACCCACGGAAGCCTTGCGACTTCAGCGGTTTTCAAGACCGCCGCATTCGACCGCTCTGCCACCCCTCCGAGCCAGTAATGATGCGGACTTCCCAACGATCGCGTAACGGACCGGTCAGGCGGCCGACAGCGCTCGTTAGTCCGGAGTACGACCTCGGCTACGGGTGTACTTGGGGGGCTTGTGAGCACACTCATCACGTTCGAGACGGCTGCTGGCCCACGGCAACACGGGCTCCGGCCGGTGACAGCTGACGGCAATGCGCGAGTCGATCGCACCGTGCTCTTCGCCGGACGCGCCGAGTGTCCGAGCTGCAGTGCCTTCCTATTACGCGTCTCCGCACACGGCGAAGGCGACCGCGAGGTCGTGGCCGGCTGGTGCAACGTCTGCTGCACGACCACGTACTTCGCGCCCACGTCCTAGCAACGCTCGACTGCCGTCGCTGAGAGCCTGGAACGACGAACGCCGGCCTATTTCCTGAGACCGCTTAGGCCGGCTCGGTCAGCTTGCCGTTCTTCGATAGGTCCGGGTCGGTGCATGCGGCAAGGTTGAAACAGCACGGTCGGCGCTTCCCGCTCTTCATTTTCGAGATGCTCACCTGGACCCGACGCTTGCGGGTATCAGGGTTTGGCGTGGCGTTGATCCAGCGAACCCATTCCCAGCGCGCCATTGGCGTGATCTCGTTCCACAGATCCTGGATCTTCTGAGGGGCAGCCGCCAACGCGCTCCTGAGATCCCGCGGCACGCTCGGTTCCGGCCAGTCTTTGAGCGGCTCGATCTCGAGCGTCGCGGGGTCAGCCTTGTTCAGGGTCGCGCTCCCTTGCAGTTTTCGATCGATCTTCATCCAGTGGCCAAAATTGCCGTCGGGCTCCAACACCGTCTGGAACCCATGGCCATTGATCGTTCCGTGTACCGCCACCTGCCCGCGCGACGGTAGCTTCGCGCTCGCTCGCTCAGGCAACCGTAAGACGATCGACCTGTCGATCCGGTAAGGCCTGGCGTCAAAACGAATTGTCGAGGCCCCCGTGCGCTGATCCGTGATGGTCGCTATTTTGGCACTCCTTCCGTGACGGCCCACCACGTGTCAGTCGAGCGAACGACCACGTGCCCAACGGCCGTGGTGAAGGCGAACACGGGGTGGCCCGAGTCCGGCACGCTGTGGCGGACGCTCCTCGATGAAGTGTGGGCGTTCCTCCGCGCGCGGCCCGGTCTCCGCGCAGACGGCCACAACGTGATGCTGTATCGGCACAACGGTCCCGGTATCGAGGTCGCCGTCGAGGTCGGCGTCCAGGTGACCGGATCGTTCCTACCGGCCGGCCGCGTCGTCCCATCGATGCTGCCGGCGGTCGAGGCTGCGACGACCCGGGCCGGATCGACGGCGGACCTCGGCGCCGCACACGCTGCGGTGCGAGCGTGGTGCGCCGACGCGGGCCGCGGGGTCACCGGTGTCTCGTGGGAGATCTACGGAGACCCGGACCCACAGAACGGGGCTGTCGAGGTCGCGGTGTTCTGGGAGCTCTCGTAGCCCACGCCGATGCGCAGCGGTGCGCGAGGCGGCTCGGGCGCTAGGCTCGGCTGAGCGCGCTGGGATCGTCCGGATCGGAGGCGACACCGTGCTGAAGTCACTGCGAACGGGGACAGAGGGTCAGAACGACGCACTGTTCCGTCGCCTGATCGAGAGCGTCCACGAATATGCGATCTTCCTGCTCGACCCCGAGGGCCGCGTGATGACGTGGAACCCGGGCGCGGAGCGGATCAAGGGTTACAAGGCCGCGGAGATCATCGGCCAGCACTTCGGCCGCTTCTATCCAGCCGGTACTTCGAAGGAGAAGCTCGACGCCGAGCTTCGTCAAGCCGTGGCAGAGGGCCACTTCGAGGAGGAGAACTGGCGCATCCGCAAGGACGGGACGTCATTCTGGGCAAGCGTCGTCATCACTCCGCTGTACGACGATGAGAAGCTCATCGGCTACATCAAGGTGACCCGCGATCTCACCGAACGCCTCCATCACGAGCAGGAGCGCGCGGAGCTGGCCGCCAACGAAGCGCGCGCACGCGCCGAGGTCGCCGCGCGAGACTCGTTCCTCTCTGTGGCCGCCCACGAGCTGAAGACCCCGTTGACGTCGGCCAAGGCCGCCGTTCAGCTGCTCACGAGGTCGTTCCGGCTCAGGACCGACCTTGATGCGACGCAGGCGAGGTCACTGCACCTGGTCGATGAGCAGATCGAGAAGCTGAGCCGGCTGGTGACCCGTCTGCTGGAGACGGTGCAGATCCAGGGCCAGCGGTTTGCGCTGTTCAAAGAGCGGACCGACGTTGCCGAGCTCGTTCGCTCGGCCGTCACCCGGCTCGAGGGACCTGCTGAGCAGGTCATCACGCTGACCGCGCCGATGTCGCTCATCGCGGACATCGACCCGCTGCGCTTCGAGCAAGTGCTGACGAATCTGGTCGGGAACGCGATGAAGTTCAGTCCGAAGGACGAGCCGATCTCGGTCGTACTCGAGGAGCATCCGTCCGAGCTTCGCCTGATCGTCTCTGACCGGGGTCCCGGCGTCCCCGAGGGCACCAGGGATCACCTGTTCGAGCGGTTCTTCCAGGCGAATCCGGACCGGTCGGGCATGGGACTGGGACTGTTCATCACCAAAGAGATCGTCGATCGGCACGGGGGCACGATCTCGGTCGACTTCCCCGCGAGCGGTGGCTCGCGCTTCGTGGTGTCGCTCCCGACTTGAGCGCATCCCGCCGAGTGATGGTCATCGACGACGATGACGGGGTTCGCGAGGTACTCGGCCTGGCGCTGGACTCCGAAGGCTACGACGTGCAGTACGCCAAGGATGGGCGCCAAGGCCTGGAGTTGCTCGCGCGTCGTGCCGCGGACCTCATCATCGTCGACATGCGGATGCCGGAAGTCGACGGCGGCAACTTCTGCCGTTCGTATGCCGAAGACGGGGGCACCAGCCCGGTGATCCTGATGACCGCCCGGACCGGGCGGGAGATCGCCGCGGATCTTCCAGGCGTGGTCGAGACGGTCACCAAGCCGTTCGATCTCGAATACTTGCTTGAACTGGTCGCGCGCCTGATCCGCTGATCGCGGGAAAAGACTGGCGCTCGTCTGGAGTCAGGCGGTCGCCTCGACGCCCTGGCGCGAGTCCCATTGTTCGACGAAGAAGATGGCCTTCAATGCCGAGTACGGAACGATGTAGCGACAGAGCGATCGCGTCTGTTGGTCCCAGAGCATCACGTTGAGGCAGTTCCCCTCGTGCGCGAACACTTCGTCCTTGTAGCCGCGCATGACCTCGCCGTCGTTGAACCGCAGGACCAGCTTCGGAAGACCGACCTGCCCGCGCGGGTCCTCGGGTCGAACGGTCCGGATCGCCGCGGCGGGGATGAATTTGCAGTACTTGAGCGCACTGAACGGCACCCACGCAAGCCGATTGTTTCCACCGCTAGGCCGCATGGCGAAGCCGAGACGTGCCGACGAGACATCGTCGGACTCGCCGTCGATCACTTCACCGTCCAAGAACAGCATGCTGAGGCTCGGCATCGTGCCCACCAAACTCTCTGCGGACCCATCGACCCGCGAAACAATGAGAGGCTCAGGGCGCCGCGACGGCTTCCCGCGTCCGGGGGAGAACGGGGATGGGTTGGGCATCACTTCGGCCACTCGGCGATGAAGCCCGAAACTCTCGATCCGGCCAGCCTCTTCTGCCACTCCTCTCCCGACCGAGCGGCCCGCGGCGACCACGCCGAACCGGGAGCGCGTCGGGTCAGTGGGCCTTCGCCGCGGATCGGATCTCAGCCAGCCGGGCCTTCACGATCCGCGTGACGAGTCGCGCGGGCACTGGATGGTCGGGCGTGAACCGGATCGAGCCCCGACCTGTGCCGAAGCCCAGCCGGACGGCTTCATCGAGGTCGGCCTTGCGGATCATGTGGATGGCGCAATGGTTCGCGGCCGCGCTGAAGTAGATGACCCGCTGGCCGTCCTGTTTGTACGTCGGGATGCCGTAGCTGATGCTCTCGGTGGCCTTCGGCGCCGCCGCTCGGATCGTCCTGCGCACGGACCGGAGCAGCGGGCGGAACTTTGGATCGACGCTCGCCAGGTACTCGCCGATCGACGTCGGTGCCTTGGTCATCGCTTCGGTTCGATGATGCCCAGGACGTTGTGGTGCGGATCGACGATCCAGGCGGCCCAGGCGAAACCCATATCGGCGATGCCATCGACGGTCTTCGGATCGGGCGCGTCGTACTCCTGGATCGGCACGCCGCGCGCGCGAAGATCGGCAAGCTCGGCACGGAGATCCGGCACCCGCCAGGCCAGCTGGGTCTGCGTGTCACGGGTCCCGGTGGTGCTGTGGCTCACCGCGAGCAGCGAGCCGCCGCCGCACTTGAACATGATCCGGTCGGGGTCCTCGCGAGCGACCTCGAGCCCGAGCGTGTCGTGATAGAACGCGCGGCTCACGGCCAGATCGGTCGATAGGACGATGGGGAACACCGGATGGTCGCCTAGCATCGCCGTCCCTCCGTTCGCGTGGCCGACTCTAGCGGAGGCCGTTGCGGATGCCGGCGATGCAACGGGTTCGACTCATTCATCTTGTGTACGTCGGCTAGTCTGTTCGCAGTACCGACATTCCGATGTTCGCGATCCTTCAGAGAGGTGGGACGGTGGCCGAGGACTTCGCTGTGTCGCGCCCCAAGCGAGGATGGCTGCCGGTCGCGCTCGCACGGGGCCTCGCGGCCATCCTGATGGCCGGCGCCGCCTGCGTCCCGACACCATCCCGAGCCAACGACTCGCTGACCGGGACGTATTTCGGTAGCGGAAGCGGCGCCGGGCTCGAGCAGGTCCAATCGCTCACGAAACGGTTCAGCGCCTTGCACCCTGGCGTGGAGTTCAAGCTCGACGACGCCGGCTCCGAGACTGCGGCCGCGCTCGTAGCCCAGGGCCAGATCGACTTCGGGTACGCGAGCCGCGACCTGACTCCGGAGGAGGCAGCCAAAGTGGTGTCGATCCCGTTGATGGGTGCCGGGACCGCTGTCGCGGTCAACGCCGCCAACCCGGTGACGGCCCTCTCGAAGGAACAGATCCGCGACATCTTCGCCGGCCGGATCACGGATTGGGGCACCGTCGGCGGGCAGCCGGGTCAGGTGATCCAGGTCATCGTGCGCGAGCCAGGGAGCTCCACGCGCACGAGCTTCGACGCGTACTTCTTCGACGGCGCGAAGCCGTCGTACCCGAGCGCCATCAACGTGGTCGAATCGAAGGAGGCGTACGCCCAGATCCGGACGCTCAAGGGGAGCATCGCCATGGTCACGCTGCAGACGAGTACCCAGAACGATCCGACCATGCGTCTCATCTCGCTGAATGGGATCGCGGCGACGACCGCTAACGTCCAGAACGCGACCTATCCGATCCGCCGCCCGGTTTCTTTCTTCACCTCGTCCGACCCGGCGAAGGTAAAACCCGCGATCCGGGCACTGTTCGAGTTCATCAAGAGCGCGGAGGGCCAGCAGATCCTGTCCACGTTCTGAACGCTGCGCAGCCCCGGACGCAAGCGGCGCGCGACGGTGGCACGATTGGCCCATCGAGACGATCCGCGTCGATATCTGGCTATGGGTGGTCCGGCTTTACAAGACCCGCTCGGCCGCGACGGCTGCGTGCCGCGGCGGTCACGTTCGCGTGAATCGTTCCGCAGCGAAGGCATCGACGCCGGTGAAGGTCGGCGACACGGTCGAGGCCTTCGTCGAGCGCCAGCGCATCCTTGAGGTCGTCGCGCTGCGCGACAAGCGCGTCGGAGCGGCGCTCGCGGCGACCTGCTTCATCGACCACAGCCCGCCCGCACCAGTCGTCAGGCGCGAGCCTCGGGTATTCGTCCGCGAGCCGGGCGCCGGACGCCCGACGAAGCGAGACCGACGTCAGATCGACCGGCTCAGGCGGCCGTAGCCCAAGCGCCGACTCAGCTGTTCGCGGCGACCGCCGCTTTCAGCCAGCGCTGGATGCTCGGTGGATCGATATCGGCGGCGGTGCTCACCTTCAGCATGCGGTTGCCCTTGCCACTGCCCTCGAGCTTCTTGCCCGGGTCGGCGAGGACCGCGGGAGGAGCGAAGAAGTTGATGGCGACGTTGTCCCTGAAGGCCGCGAGCGCGCAGATGCTCTTCCCGTTCTTCGCGGCGTAGAACGGCACGCCCCACTTGATCGAGACCGTGGCACCGGGCACGCCCTTCATGACCTGCGCGTGAAGCTTCTCGAGCAGAGCGCGTTTTTCGGGCGGCTGAGCCGCGAAGTAGGCGCGATCGATTGCCGCCGATCGCGCGCTCGCCGGCTTGGCGGTGGTCTTCTTGGGGGCGCTCACCAGGGCCATGGTAGAGTAGTTGCAGATACAACTACCTGAGGAGACCCAGCCATGCCCGCCGTCACCGTCCAAGATCCGCTCACCCTCCCGGCCATCGAGGCGCCGTCCGGCGCGCGATTCCGCCGCGTGCAGCGGGTCGTCCGTGCCATCCAGACCTACGAGGGCGAGGGCTTCCCGGTCCGCCGCCCGTTCCCCGGCCTCGAGCGCACCGTCGCCGATCCGTTCATCTTGCTCGATCAGATGGGCGAGGTGCAGTACGGCGTCGGCGAAGCGAAGGGCGCGCCCGACCATCCGCACCGCGGCTTCGAGACGGTGACCTACATGATCGACGGCGAGTTCGTGCACCGCGACTCCACCGGTGGTGGCGGGGTCATCGCGAACGGCGATACCCAGTGGATGACCGCGGGCGCGGGCATCGTGCACTCCGAGATGCCGCCCGAGAAGCTCATCCGCTCCGGCGGCCTGTTCCACGGCGTCCAGCTCTGGGTGAACCTTCCGGCCGCGCAGAAGTGGTCGCCCCCGCGGTACCAGGACATCGCGGCCAAGTCCGTGACGTTGGTTCGCTCGCGCGACGGTGGGGCGCTGGTCCGAGTCATCGCCGGAGAGCTCGCCGGTCACGCGGGTCCAGGGGTCACCCAGACGCCGATCACGTACGCGCACGTGACCCTGGCTCCTGGCTCGACCTTGGAGCTGCCGTGGCGCGCGGACTTCAACGCGCTCGTCTACGCGCTCGGGGGATTCGGCTCGGTCGGGACCGAGCGCGTCCCGCTCGAATCAGGCCAGCTCGCCGTCCTCGGGGCCGGCGATGCGCTCCGCATCGAAGGAAGCTCGCGCCAGGACAGCCGCAGCGCCACCTTCGACGTGCTGCTGCTGGGTGGCCGGCCGATCGGCGAGCCGGTCGTGCAGTACGGACCGTTCGTCATGAACACGCGCGAGGAGATCCTCCAGGCGGTCGCCGACTATCAGGCCGGCCGGATGGGCTCGATCCCGGCCACACACTTCGGCGCGGGACCGAAGGACCAGAGCTAGCTCGCGCGCGCGGCGCGGCAACAGGGTGGATCCGCGGCGATAATCGCACCGGTGCAGTGGAAGAAGACGCCGCCCGAGCTCGCCGCGACCTTCGACAAGGCTGCGCCGAAGGACCCGAAGGTCGTCCGCAAACCGATGTTCGGCTACCCCGCGCTCTTCCTGAACGGGAACATGTTCGCCGGCACGTTCCAGGACAAGATCGTGGCACGCCTTGCGGAGGATGCGCGCGCCCGCGCGCTGAAGGCGGGAGCGAAGCACTTCGAGCCGATGGCCGGACGGCCGATGAAGGAGTACCTCGTGGTGCCGGCGGCGGACGTGGCGAAGCCAGCGGCGCTGAAGAAGTGGATCGACGAGGCGCACGCCTACGCGACGACGCTGCCTGAGAAGACGAAGAAGAAACCGTCCGGGGGTGGCAGGGGCGCAGCCCCCGCGAGAAAAAGGCGGGCTTAGCCCGCTCGGATGTCGCCCTTCGGCTCGAACTTCGCGCTCGCCGTGAACGACGTGCGGTTCGGGACCTCGTCGACCTTCGTGATGCGATAGAACACCGGCGCTCCCGACTGACGGGTGAGGCGAATAAGGGAGCCGAGCTTGACCGGACCGGCGTTCACGATCTTGTTCGAGAGCGGACCACCGGTCAGTCGGATGACAGTCTCGATCGGCATCAAGAGTGAATGCTAAGGGCCGGGCTCTTGGAAGAGCCCGGCCCTTTGGCGATCGCTTTCGCGATTAGTACCGGCTAGCCGGTCGACGCGTCTCGAAGCAGCTGCTGCAGTAGACGGGCTTGTCGCCACGCGGCTGGAATGGCACGCGGGCTTCCTTGCCGCAGGACGAGCAGGTCGCGGTGAAGAACTCGCGCTCTCCGCCGTATCCGCCGCCGCCACGCGAGCTCCCGCCGTAGCTGGAGCCGCCGCCGCCCGACGCCTTACGCGCCGCACGGCAGTCGCTGCACCGGCCAGGCTGGTTCATGAGGCCGCGCTGCTGGTAGAACTCCTGCTCCCCCGCGGTGAACACGAACGGGTTCCCGCAGTCCTTACAGGTGAGAGTGATGTCGCTGAAGCTCATTTGGCTTCTCCTTTATTTGTTGGTCCTGACCCGAATCGCAGCCTCGGGCCGAAAGGAGAAGTCCCTCGAAACCTGTTGGATCGATCGTCGTGCCGTGACCTGTTGTGCGATAAGTCTAGCACCCACCCTTCCGGCCTGGTTGTTGCATTCGGCTGTCAGCGCATGTCTGTCTCCCGACCGGTGAAACGCGGCCCGTTCCGGCTCATGGGCCTGGCCCTCATGGCGAACGGCCTGCTCGGGCTCGCCCTCGTCGGGATCGCGCTGGGCGCACTGGGACCGCTCCTGACGCGGGCGTCGGTGGCCGCCGATTCAGCGGGAGATTCGCTCGCGGCCGCCGCGCAGGCCCTCGACCAGACATCCACGTCGTTCGACGGGTTCAGCAAGAGCCTCGATGACGCAAAATCATCGTCGGCCCACGCGTCCCAGCTCCTGAACGACGCGGCAACGACGAGCTCGCAGCTCGCGGATGGCATGGCCATCAGTCTCTTCGGCGCCCAGCCGTTCCTCGCCCTCTCGCAAAGCTTCCGCCGCAACACCGACGAGCTTCGCGGCGTGTCGGCCGACATCTCGACGCTGAGCGAGGCCATCGGCCACAACGCCACGGACGTCGTCGCGGTCCGCGATTCGGTCCGCGTCCTCCGCGATCGCGTTCAGCAGCTCGCGACCGACGCGGCGGCGTCGCCCGACGGCCGGCGGGTCGGACCGGAGCTCAGCGTGCTCGCGTACGGCCTCACCCTCTGGCTCGGGATCCTCGCGCTCCTGTCGCTCATCGCCGGGGTGCTCCTGCTGCGCGCGTGACCCTGCGCCCCGGGCGACACCCGCTCGCAGGCTCGGCGGGACTACCCTCTCGGAGCCAGTGCTGTGCGCTTCCTGCGGCTACGGCAACCCGGCCGGCATGCGCTTCTGCGGCCAATGCGGCATCGAGCTCGCCTCGGGCTGCCCCCGC
>CAZMLV010000043.1:0-12503 GCA_964567235.1 uncultured Chloroflexota bacterium
CGGCTCTCCGTGCTCGAGGCGGTCGAGTGGTCGAACCTTCTCGACAAGGTGAAGGGCGGACCGCTCGGCGTGCGCGAGCGGACCATCGCGCGCCAGGTGCTCAAAGAGATCCGCCAGCGGCTCGGCTTCCTGAAGGACGTCGGCCTCGACTACCTCACCATCGACCGCGCGGCGACGACGCTGTCAGGCGGAGAGGCGCAGCGCATCCGCCTCGCGACGCAGATCGGGTCCGGTCTCATGGGCGTCCTGTACATCCTCGACGAGCCGTCGATCGGCCTGCACCAGCGCGATAACGCGCGGCTCATCCGCACGCTGCTCGGCATGCGCGACATCGGGAACACCGTGCTCGTGGTCGAGCACGACGAGGAGACCATCCGGACCGCGGACTGGGTCATCGACGTCGGTCCCGGAGCCGGCGAGCACGGCGGGCACATCGTCGCCGAGGGACCGCTCGATGCGATCATCCGGTCGCAGCGGTCGGTCACCGGCGCGTACCTCTCCGGCCGGCGGCGGATCCAGGTGCCGCCGCGGCGGCGGACGCCGAAGCGCGAGGCGATCACCGTGCGCGGCGCGCAGCAGAACAACCTCAAGGACATCGACGTGCGCTTCCCGCTCGGCGTGTTCATCTCGGTGACCGGGGTGTCGGGCTCGGGGAAGAGCACCCTCGTGAACGACATCCTGTATCGCCGGCTGGCCCAGGCGCTCTCGAAGGCGAAGGACCGGCCCGGTGCGCACCGCGCGGTCGAGGGGATCACGCACATCGACAAGGTCATCGACATCGATCAATCGCCCATCGGCCGCACGCCGCGCTCCAACCCGGCCACGTACACCGGCCTGTTCACCCCGATCCGGGACCTGTTCGCGGCGATCCCCGAGGCGCGGCTCCGCGGCTACACCGCCGGCCGGTTCTCGTTCAACGTGAAGGGTGGGCGCTGCGAGGCGTGCGCCGGCGACGGGATCATCAAGATCGAGATGCAGTTCCTGCCCGACGTGTACGTGCCGTGCGAGGTGTGCGGCGGCAAGCGCTACAACCGCGAGGCGCTCGAGATCCACTACAAGGGGAAGAGCATCAGCGACGTCCTCGAAATGACCGTCGAGGAGGCCCTCGGGTTCTTCGCGAACGTGCCTGCCGTGGAGTCGAAGCTCCGCACGCTCAACGACGTGGGGCTGAGCTACATCCATCTCGGCCAGCCGGCCACGACCCTGTCCGGCGGCGAGGCGCAGCGGGTGAAGCTCGCGACCGAGCTTTCGCGCCGCGCGACCGGACGCACGCTGTACATCCTCGACGAGCCGACGACCGGCCTGCACTTCGCCGACGTGGAGAAGCTGCTCGAGGTGCTGCACCGCCTGGTCGATGCCGGCAACACGGTCGTGGTCATCGAACACAACCTCGACGTCGTGAAGACCGCCGACCACGTCATCGATCTCGGACCCGAGGGCGGGAAGGCCGGCGGCGAGGTCATCGCCGAGGGCACGCCCGAGGAGGTCGCCAAGGTGAAGCGATCGTTCACCGGCCGGTACCTCCGCGAGATCCTCACGACCGGCGAGCTGCGCGGCATCGCCTGAGACCGCGCCGCTGAACCCCGTCGACCTGCTCATCGGCGCCGCGCTCGTGCTGGCCGTGATCATCGGTTTCCGGGCCGGCTTCATCGTGACCCTCTACGGCCTCATCACCTGGGTCGTCGCGATCCCCGTCGCGTTGCTGCTGCAGGGCCCGCTTGGTGCCGAGATCGCGCGCGTCGGTCTCGCGGTGCCGGCCGCTCGCACCGTGGCGTTCGTGGTCGTGCTGCTCCTGATCGAAGCGCTGTTCGGCATGCTCGGCGGGCTCGCGATCGTGCCCTTCGCGAAACGGCTCCACGCCGCACGCGTCTTCGGGATCGTCGATCGCGTGCTCGGGGTCGTCCCGTCGGTGCTCCGAACGCTGGTGATCGCCGCGATCGCGCTCGCCGCGGCGCTCGTCCTACCGGTCGGGAACGACGTCCGGGCGGCGATCGACGGCTCGCGGATCGGGCAGGTCCTCGTTGAGCAGGTCGCAGCCGCGCAGCCGCTGCTCGGCGCGCTCGCCGGTCCGGATGACAGCGCGCCGCTCTTCGTCACCAAGCTCGGAGCGGACCAGAGCCAGGCCCTCGATCTCCCCGACGGCCTCGCGCTCGTCGCGGATCCCGAGGCCGAGCAGGAGATGCTGAAGCTCGTGAACGACGAGCGGACGTCCCGTGGGCTGCCGGCCCTCGAGCTCGACCCGCGGCTCGTGCCGATCGCGCGGCAGCACTCCCAGGAAATGTTCACCCTGAAATACTTCGGCCACCAGTCGCCGGTCACGGGATCGCCGTTCGACCGGCTCGCCGCGGCCAAGATCACGTACAGCCGCGCCGGCGAGAATCTCGCGTACGCGCACTCCGTGGCAGTCGCGCATCGCGGCCTCATGGACAGTCAGGGCCACCGCGAGAACATCCTGCGACCCGAGTTCACGCGCATCGGCATCGGCGTGATCTCGGCCGGACCGTACGGGCGGATGTTCACCCAGCTCTTCGAGACGCCGTAGCGAGCGCCCGCAGCGCGTCGGGCCTGGAACATGCAGCGGGCCGCACCCATGAATGAAGGATTCGGCGCGCTTGCGAAGAAGGTGAACGCCGCGCTCGCGAGCCCCTGGGCGCTCGTCGTGGCCCTGTTGCTCGTGGTCGCGTACTTCGTGCTCGGTCCGACGCTCGGCTTCCCGCCGCAGCCCCTGGAGCTCGGGTTCCTCATCACGCTCTCGACGTTCGTGCTCGTGTTCCTCATCGAGCACGAGGGCTATCGCGACAACGCAGCCACCCAGGTGAAGCTCGACGAGATCATCGCCGCGCTCGACGCCGATCGCTCGAAGATCGGGATCGAGGAGAAGCCACCGAGGGAGATCGACTCGGTCCGCGACGCGACGCGTGCACGGGAGAGCGCCCGCAAGGTCGGATAGGCTCGCCGCGTGGCAACGCCGCTGACCGCGCCCGCCGAGGACGCGCCGGTCCGCCCGATCCGGTTCGCGGCACTCGAGGTCCCCACGTTCCGCTGGTACTGGATCACGAGCTGGATCTCCTCGACCGGGGACGGCATGGAGAACGTGATCCGGGGACTGCTCGTCGTGCAGCTCGTCGGAGTCGTCGCGGCGCCGTTCTGGCTCGGGATGATGGTCTTCGCGCACTGGATCCCGTTCACCCTGTTCTCGCTGTACGGCGGCGCGCTCGCCGACCGCTACGACAACCGCAAGGTCCAGATCGTCGCGCAGCTCCTCCTGATGACCGCGGCCTTCGGCGCGGCCGCCGTCACGCTGACGGGCATCGTCACCGAGTGGTGGATCTTCGGGCTGCTCCTCGTGCACGGCTTCGCCGGCGCGATCGGCGGCCCGGCCCAGCAGACGCTCATCCACTCCATCGTCGGCCGCGACCGGCTCCTCTCCGCGGTGAGCCTGAACTCCACGGCGCGCCAGCTCTCGCAGGTCATCGGCCCGGCCGTCGCCGGCGTGATCTACCTGCAGTTCGGCCCTGGCTGGGGCTTCTTTGTGAACGGACTCACCTTCGTCCCGCTGCTCGTGTTCCTTGCGTTCTTCATCCGCCTTGCGCCGAAGGCCAAGATCGCGCCGCAGGCGGTGCTCGACGCCCTGCGCGAAGGCATCGCGTTCGTCCGGTCGCGGCCGCGCATCGGCGGGCTCATCGGCGTCGAGATGCTGCCGGTCATCTTCCTCGGCCACACGTTCAACTCGCTGCTCGTCCTGTGGGCGACCGACTACCTCCACGCGGGTCCGCTCGGCTACTCGTTCCTGCTCGTCGCGAGTGGCGTGGGGGCGCTCGGGGCCGCGCTCTGGATGGCCTACGCGCGCCAGCGCGGGGATCCGGCGCCGATCATCGTCGCGGCGGCGGTCGTCGAGGTCACCTCGATCCTCATCTTCGCGCTCTCAACGAGCTACGCGCTGTCGCTGGTGCTCATGGTCGCCATCGGTGCGGCCACGGTGCTCACGCAGTCGTTCAACAACACGGCCTTGCAGCTGTCGGCCCCCGACGCGATCCGGGGCCGGGTCATGGGCGCGTACAGCTTCGGGACCCAGGGCTTCCGGGTGCTCAACGGCCCGCTCCTGGGCGTCCTCGCGACCGTGCTGACGCCGCCGCTCGCGGTCGCGGGATCGGCGCTCGTCGTGCTCGGCGGCCTCGGTGGGATCGTCGCGCTCGTGCCACAGCTGCGCAGGAGAGACGGCCCGGCGGTCTAGCCGCGGCTAGCTCCCCACGGTCGACGGCTCGAGCGCCGCCGTTCGGGCCGGAACGTGGGGCACGGCGTGCATGAGCGCGGCGCCGAGGACCGCGAGCGCGCCCGCGGCGACGAAGACCGGCGGGATGCCCGCGCGCTCGGCGACGATCGCCATCGGCGCGACCGCCAGCCCGCCGAGGCCGATCGAGAGCCCGAGCATCAGACCGCTCACCATGCCGAGGCTTCCGGGCATGCTCTCCTGCCCGCGCACGGCGAGGACGACGAACGATCCGTTGAGGAGCATGCCGCTCACCGCGGTCGCGAGAACGAACGCCGGGCCGACGCTGTCCTGGACGGCGAGCAGCGCGCAGAACGGCGCCGCGCAGAGCAGGCTCGTGATGATGACCCGATCCCGGCCGACGCGATCGGCGAGCCAGCCGCCGATGAGCCCACCGATCGCGCCGGAGAGGAGGTACAGCGTGAGCAGGCGCGATGCATCGACGATCGAGGCGCCGCGGCTCACCGCGTAGACCGGAAGGAAGGAGCTCATCAGCGCGGTCGCCCACGCTCGCGTCGCCGACACGGAGATGAGCCCCGCGAGCATCCGGCGGTTCGCGCGAAGCACCGCGCGGAACGGGAGCGCGGGCGCGGTCCGGGCCGGCAGATGCGGCCCGACCCGCCACACGAGCGCCGCGAGCACGAGCGCGGGGAGCGCGACCAGCCAGCTCCCGTCGAGCCCGATCGTCGCGATGATCACGCCGATCAGGAACGGGCCGATCGGCAGACCGAAGTTCCCGGCGCTGATGTACACGCTCATCCAGCGGCCGCGCGAGCGCTGCGGCACCGAGCCCGCGACGAGTGCCGCGCTCACCGGGTGGTAGAGCGCGGTGCCCATGCCGCCGGCGAGCAGCGCGACTGCGATCACCGCGAGGCTCGGCGCGAGGCCGAGCGCGGCCGCTGCGACTCCCGAGACGGCCACGCCGGTCCACGCCATCCAGCGCGTCCGGCCGCCGCTGTCGGACATGTGGCCGAAGACCGGCTGGGTGAACGATGAGGACGCCTGATACAGGGTCACCAGGATCCCCGCGAGCCCGAGACCGATGCCGAGCTTGCCGAGGAGCAGCGGCAGGAGCGCCGGCAGCATGTACGCGTACGAGTCGTTCGTCAGGTGCGCGAGCGCCATGATCCCGACGGACGTGGCCCGGCCACGGTCCTCGCTCATCGCGACGCGTAGGCGCGGTCGAGGAGATCCATCAGGTGCACCACGGGTACGCGGCTGCCCTCGCGGCGGAGGGCGGCCTCGATCTGCATCTGGCATCCCGGGTTCGCGGTGACGATCATCTCGGCACCGCTGCGCAGGATGTGCTGCGCCTTGCGGTGCCCGAGTCGCGCGGCGAGCTCCGGCTGCGTCACGTTGTAGGTGCCCGCGCTCCCGCAGCACCAGTCGGCTTCGGCGAGCGGGACGAGCACGAGGTCGGGGATCGCGGCGAGGAGCGCCCGTGGCTGCGCGCTGATCTTCTGACCGTGGATGAGGTGGCAGGGGTCGTCGTACGCAGCCGTCGCGCGCACCGGGCCAGGCGGCTCCGCGAGGCCGACTGCGGCGAGATACTCGCTCGCGTCCTTCACCCGCGCCGAGAACCGCTCGCCCCGCTCGGCCCAGCCGGGCTCGTCCTTGAGGAGCCAGCCGTACTCCTTCAGATTCGCGCCGCAGCCGGCCGCGTTCACGATGAACGCGTCCACGGGGAGCGGCTCCAGGACCTCGATGTTCCGTTTCGCGAGCTCGCGCGCGTCGCCGCGCTCGCCCGCGTGCGCGTGCAGCGCGCCGCAGCAGGTCTGCGCGTCGGGGACGAGCACCTCGATGCCGTTGCGTGCGAGCACGCGCGCGGTCGCGGCGTTCGTTCCGCTGAACGCGGCGCGCATCACGCAACCGGTGAACAGGGCGACCGTGCCCCGCTTCTGGCCAATGGCCGCGTAGCGCGCCGGCAGCGGAGCGCCGGTGGGCGCGCGGTCGGGAACGAGGTCGAGCAGCTCCGCCAGCCGGCGCATCCCGACGAGGCGCAGGACCGCTCGTGCGCCGAGTCGCTTCGACACGTGGCCGAACCGCGCGAACAGCGCGAGCCGCGTCGGCGAGGTGATGAGCCCGCGGAATGCGACCCGCCGGACGATGGCCTCCGCCACCCCCGGCTTCCGGGCGGCCACGACCTGCGAACGCGCCGCCTCCATCAGCTTCCCGAACGACACGCCCGAGGGGCACGCGGTCTCGCAGGCGCGGCAGTCGAGGCACTTGGCCATGTGATCGGCGAACGCGGCGCTGTCCGCGTCGAGCCGTCCGTCGTAGACGTTCTTCATGAGCCGGATGCGTCCGCGCGGCGAATCCATCTCGACGCCCAGCTCGGCGAACGTCGGGCACGTCGGAAGGCACAGCCCGCAGTGCACGCAGCGCGCGATGAGCTCCGGCAGCGGCGCATCGGCGTTCGGGAAGCCGATCGGTCGGATCATCGGCCGATGGATCGCGCCGGCTCGAGGATGCCCCGCGGATCGAATGCGTCCTTCAACCGGCGACCCAGGAACGCCCCGCCGGGCTCCGGCGCACCCGCCACACCGAGGTCCGGGTTCGCCGTCCGCTCCATCCGCGCGCTCCCGCCGAGGACGTGCGCGCTCGCGAGCAGCGCATCCGCTGCCGAGCGCATACCCGACTCGTCAGGGAGGTGCACCTGGACGACGCCGCTCGCGGCATCCGCGACAAGGCGCGCGTCCGGATCGGCCCGCACGGCGGCCTCGGCGAAGGCGGCCTGCGTCGCGAGCGGAAGCGCGGCGCGGAGCACGGCACCGCCCGTCGAACGGTCGAGGAGCTCGCGCAGCGGGCCGAGGGCGCTCTCGGGATCGGCGATCGCCTCGGCCGTGCCGGCGTGCGCTGCCGCGATCCGTCCGAGCTCGGTCATCGCGCGCTCGACCGGTGCGCGCTCGCCGGCCGCCGCGACCAGGAGCCGCCACGGTCCGGGGCCGCTCCGCTCGACGACGACGGCGGTCGGCCGGAGCGACGTGCGCACGAGCGCGTCGGCGGCGCCGAACGTGCCCTCGGCGGAGGCGAAGGTCGCGCTCGCCGCCCGCGCCACCGGGGGCAGCGGCAGGATCTTGAATGTCGCTTCGACCACGACGCCGAGCGTGCCGAACGATCCGACGAACAGCTTGTTGAGGTCGTACCCGGCCACGTTCTTCACGACCCGGCCACCGGCGCGCGCGATGGTCCCGTCCGGGAGGGCGGCGCGGATCCCGAGCAGGAGGTCACGGACGCTGCCATAGCGGTAGCGGCCGAAGCCGTTGCTGTTCGCCGCGATGATCCCGCCGACGGTCGCGCCACGCGCGACGTGCGGTGGGTCGAGCGGGAGGAATTGTCCGTGCGACGCGAGCGCGTCGCGGAGCGCGGCGAAGGTCATCCCCCCGCGGATCGTCACCGTGAGGTCCTCGGGGACATGGTCGACGATCCCGTCGAGCCCGCCGGTCTCGAGCACGACGTCGGTCCTGGCCTGGGCGCCCAGGTCGCTCTTGGTCCCGCCGCCGCGCACGCGCACGGTGCGCCCGGCGTCCGCGCACGCCCGCAGCAGCTCGGCACAGGCCTCGGGCGTGCCCGGCCGCTCAGCGCGCGGCATTCAGCGAGAACTCCTTGCACTTCCCCGGAGTGGGGAAGACCTTGCCGGGATTGGCGAGGCCGAGCGGATCGAATGCGTCCTTGACCCGACGCATCACGGCCATGTCGACGGGCGAGTACTGGAGCGGCATGTAGCAGTTCTTCTCCATGCCGACGCCGTGCTCGCCGGTGATCGACCCGCCGACCTCGATGCACATCTCGAGGATCTCCCGGCCGGCCTCCTTGACGCGCTCGACCTCGGCGGGCCCCTTCGAGCCGTCGAACATGATCAGCGGGTGCAGGTTGCCGTCACCGGCGTGGAAGACGTTCGCGATGCGCAGGCCATACCGCTCGCCGACGTCGATGACATGGCGGAGCACCTGGGGCAGCTTCGTCCGGGGGATCACGCCGTCCTGCACGTAGTAGTCGGACGCGAGCCGGCCCATCGCGGCGAACGCGCCCTTGCGGCCGGCCCAGAGCTTGTCCCGCTCGAGCGCGGTGGTGGCCACGCGCAGCTGTGTTGCGTGCGACGCGCGGCAGATCGTCTCGATGCGCTCGAGGAGACCGTCGAGGCCGTCCCGCACGCCGTCCACCTCGACGAGCAGGATGCCGCCTGCGTCGAGCGGATACCCCGCACCGACGGACGCCTCGACCGCCTGGGTCGAGAGCTGATCCATCATCTCGATCGCGCTCGGCACGATGCCCGCGCCGATGATCGCGGACACCGTGTTCGACGCGTCGTCCATCGTCGGGAACGCGGCCATGAGCGTGCGCTTGTCCTCGGGCAGCGGGGTGAGCTTCACGGTGATCTCGGTGACGATGCCGAGAGTGCCCTCGGAGCCGACGAAGGTCCCGACGAGGTCGTAGCCGTCGTATTCGAGGGCCTTGCCGCCGAGCCGGACGATCGTCCCGTCCGACAGCACGAGCTCGAGGCCGGTGACGTGGTTCGTCGTCACGCCGTACGCGAGCGTGTGCGGGCCGCCCGAGTTCTCGGCCACGTTCCCGCCGAGCGTGCAGGCCTTCTGGCTCGACGGGTCCGGCACGAAATACAGGCCGCTCGGCGCAGCCGCGGTCGAGAGGTGGAGATTCACCAGGCCGGGCTGGACGACCGCGCGGAGATTCGGGACGTCGATCTCGAGGATCCGGGACATCCGGGCGAACGAGATGACGACGCCGCCCTCGACGGGGATCGCGCCGCCCGAAAGGCCGGTTCCCGCGCCACGTGGCACGAGGGGCACCGCGTGCTCCGCGCAGAACCGTGCGAGCTTCGCCACATCAGCGGTCTCGCTCGGGAGCACGACCGCGTCCGGCGTCGCGATGTCGATCGCGCCGTCGTACTCGTAGAGCAGGAGATCTTCGCGTGCCCAGAGCACCTTGTCCGCTCCCAGCAGGTCACGCAACGCGCCGGCGAGCTCCGCCCCGCGCAGGCCGGCGCGAACCACCGCCGGCGCCGCGGTCACGTCCCCGTGCTCTCGCGCGCCCGCAGCGTCTCCATCAGCTCGCTCGCGGCGCGGCGCATCTGCGGGACGAACTCCACACACCGCTGCTTCGTCATCCGGCTCGCTGGACCCGAGATCGAGATCGCCGCGACCGGCGCGCCGATCGGACCGACGGCCACGGCCACGCAGCGGACGCCATCGTCGTACTCCTCGTCGTCGAGCGCGTAGCCCCGCTCGCGTGCCTCGTCGAGCGCGCGCGCGAGGGATGCGCGGTCGACGAGCGTCTTGCTCGTGTGCGGCCGCAGCTCGGTGCGGTCGAGGAGCGCCTCGCGGCGCGGCTGGGGCAGTGACGCCAGCAGCGCCTTGCCGGCGCCGGTCGCGTGCAGGGGCACGCGGTTGCCGACGACGGTGAACAGCCGGACGACCTGGGGGCTCGCGGCGGTCTCGATGTACACGGCCATGGTGTCGTCGAGGACGCTGAGGTTGGCCGTCTCGCGGGTCGCCTCGACGAGGCCGTGGAGCAGCGGGCGCGCCGCGAGGCGCAGCTCGTTGTACCGGCTGCGCCCTTCAGCGAGGGTCGCCACCTTCGCGCCGGCGTAGTAGCGGCTGGTGTCCGGGTTCTGTCGGACATACCCCCGGCGGAGCAGCGTCGCGAGGAGCCGGTGGACCGTGCTCACGTGGAGCTTCGTCCGGGCCGCCAGGGCGGTGATGCTGACCTCGCCGTCCGCGCCGGCCAGCGCCTCGAGCAGATCCAGCGCGCGGTCGACCGACTGGACGGACCGCCTGGACCGGCGCGGCTCGGTGGCTTCTTTCACCGTTCGGAAGTCCTCATCTGAGGAGCGAAATCATAGGCCGCCTGGCGGTTCCTATCCTTTTCACATGCCGAACGCCGCCGACCGCCGGACCACGCTGCTCGCCCAGGCGGCCTCGTTCCCGGCATCGCCAGGGGTGTACCTGTTCAAGGACGCCCGAGGCCGCGTCCTGTATGTGGGGAAGGCCGACCTCCTCCGTGATCGGATCCGGAGCTACTTCGGTCCGAGCCTGGACGTGCGGCACGTCCGTCTGGTCGAGCGGGCCGAGCGGCTCGAGTACGTGCTGACCGGCAGCGTGTCCGAGTCGTACCTCCTCGAGGCCAACCTCATCAAGCAGCACCGCCCGCGCTACAACATCCGGCTCAAGGACGACAAGTCGTACCCATACGTGAAGGTGACGCTCGGCGAGGATTTTCCGCGCGTCCTCCGCACGCGCCAGCTCGGCGATCGCACGGCGCGCTACTTCGGCCCGTACGCGAACGCGAAGTCGGTCGACGAATCGCTCGACCTGCTGCAGAAGCTCTTCCCGTATCGCACCTGCAAGCTGACCATCACGGCGGGCGAGGATGGTCGCGGGCGGACGATCCCGCCGAGCGCGCTGCCCGGCGGGCGGCCGTGCCTGCTCTTCCACCTGAAGCGCTGCACGGCGCCGTGCGTCGGCGCGACGACGCGCGATGAGTACCGCGCGACGGTCGAGCGCAGCGTTCAGTTCCTCGAGGGCCGCTACGACGCCCTCGCGCGCGATCTGCGCAAGGAGATGCTCACCGCATCGGAGTCGCTCGAGTACGAGCGCGCGGGCCTGTTGCGCGATCGGGTCACGGCGATCGAACGGACGACGGACCGGCAGGAAGTGCACGCGTACAAGGGCGATGACTTCGATGCGCTCGGTGTCGCGCTCGCCGAAGGTGACGCTGCCGTCCAGCTGCTCCGCGTCCGCGACGGCACGATCGTCGGCCGCGATCAATTCTTCCTGGAGGGCGCCGAAGGCGCGACGCCGGGTGAGGTGCTCGGGTCGTTCCTGCGCCAGCACTACGCCGCCGCCGCGACGTTCCCCCCGGAGATCGCGGTGCCCGAGGCGATCCCGGACGCCGCGACGTTCATCGCGTTCGCCGAGGAGAAGCGCGGGACGCACGTCGAGCTCCACGTCCCGGTGCGCGGCAAGAAGCGCCGGCTCATCGAGCTCGCGGTGCGCAACGCGCAGGACGCGCTCGAGCAGGAGCGTGTGCGCTGGCTGTCCGACAAGGGGAAGACCGACTCGGCGCTCGCGGAGCTGCAGCAGGCGCTCGGCCTCGAGGGCCCGCCGAAGCGGATCGAGTGCTTCGACGTGAGCCACGTTCAGGGGACCAACGTCGTCGCATCGATGGTCGTGTTCGAGGACGGGAAGCCAGCGAAGCAGAGCTACCGGCGCTTCCGCGCGAAGCTGAGCGACCGCAACGACGACTTCGCGAACATGCGCGACACCCTGCGCCGGCGGTTCGCCCGGAGCGCCGCCGGCGAGTCCGACGGCTGGCCGGTGCCCGATCTCGTCATCCTCGATGGCGGGAAGGGGCAGCTGGCCGAAGGCGTCGGCGCCCTGTCCGACGCCGGCCTCCTCCAGATCCCGATCGCCGCGCTGGCCAAGGAACGGGAGGAGCTCTTCGTGCCGGGCCGGCCGGACCCGATCCTGCTCCCGGCGCGCTCGCAGGGCCTGTTCCTCGTCCAGCGGATCCGCGACGAGGCCCACCGGTTCGCGGTCACGTACCACCAGCAGCTCCGCGGCAAGCGGGCGGTCCAGTCGGTCCTCGACGAGATCCAGGGCGTCGGGCCCGCCAAAAAGCGCGCCCTGCTCCGGAAATTCGGGTCGGTGAAGGGGATGCGGGACGCCACCGAGGCCGATCTTGCCGGGGTTGCCGGGGTCGGCCCGGCCCTGGCCGAGCGCATCAAGCAGGCGATCGACTGACCTGTTGAGGTCGACCTCAATGATCCGCATATTCCGCTACACAACGTTGAGTTTGCGTTGACAATCAGGTAGTCCCGCTCGCACAGTTGAGGCAATGGCGAATCCGGTCATCGGCCGCTGTCCCATCTGCAACGAGTCGCTGCGCGTCGTGCGCCTCGACTGCGAGGGCTGCGGCACGCGCCTCGAGGGCACCTTCACGCTGGGGCGGTTCCAATCCCTCACCGCGGAGCAGACCGAGTTCCTCGAGACGTTCATCCGCGCGCGCGGCAATTTCAAGGACGTCGAGCGCGAGCTCGGGATCTCGTACCCGACCGTGCGCTCGCGGCTCGACGCCGTGATCCGCGCGCTCGGATTCCCATCGCAGGCGGAGCCGGACCGCGAGGCCGAACGCCGCAAGGAGATCCTGCGCGAGCTCGCCGAGGGCAAGATCGCGCCCGACGATGCCGCGACGCTGCTGGAGGCTGAGTGATGAG
>CAZMLV010000044.1:0-459 GCA_964567235.1 uncultured Chloroflexota bacterium
AGGTCATCACCGGCGGCGGCGCCAAGACCCGCACGCTCGAGCTCGCGCCCGACGGCGATCAGCCCGGTCACTACACGAGCGGCTTCGTGCCGACACGCGTCGGCGACTACACCTTCCACCTCAGCGGTATGGCGGGCACCACGAAGATCGAGGAGAAGTTCGAGTCCGGTCCGAACCGGTTCGATCCCGTGACCGACATCGTCGGGCTGGAGTTCCCGGACCAGGTGCCGTCGACCGGAGATCTCGCCCAACAGCTCGCCGACGCGAACACGAAGCTGACGATCGCGATCGCGATCGCGGCGCTCGCGCTGGTCGTCTCCATCGCATCCTTCGCCCCGGCGCTGCGGCGCCGGTGAGCCGGTTCCCCCGGGTCGGCCTGGTCGCGGGGGGGGCCCAACCCCCCCGGGCCCGCACTACACGACTGCCTTACCGGCAGAACCAAAGGTATCGATCTTATCT
>CAZMLV010000044.1:469-4062 GCA_964567235.1 uncultured Chloroflexota bacterium
GGGGGGGGGGGCGGGGGGGGGGGGGGGGGGGCCGGCCGCCCCCCCCCCCCCCCCCCCCCCCCCGCGGCCGGCGCGACCATCGCGGACGCCCACTCGAACTACGTCCGCTCGAATCCCGCGGCCGACGCCCGCTTGGTCAAGGCGCCGACCGAGGTCCGCATCGCGTTCAGCGAGCCGCCCGATCCGAAAGGCAGCGAGATCCAGGTACTCGACGAGAAGGGCACTCGATGGGATCTCGGCACCACGACCGCGTCGGACGAGCAGAACGGCCTGAAGGTCGGCCTCAAGCCGATCGGCGACGGCGGCTACACGGTCGCGTGGACGACCGTCTCGGCCGTCGACGGTCACGAGACCAAGGGCAGCTTCGCATTCGTCATCGGCAACGGTCCGCTGCCCGCGCTGCCGGACGTGCCGAACGTGTCGCCGCCGCCGTCGGCCCTCGAGATCGCCGGCCGCGCGCTGTCGTACGCGGGTATCGCCCTCGGCATCGGCACGGCGCTCTTCGGCCTGATCGTCCACGCCGCGGCCGATGCCGCCGAGGAGCGGCGCGAGCGGCAGGTCTTCGGGCTCGGGGCCGGCCTCGTGGTCGCCGGGTCGGCGGCGCTCATCGCGTCGCAGGGCGAGCACATCCCGCCGCGTCTCGAGCTCTTCCTCGGCCTGCGGCTGCTCGCGGGCCTGCTGATCGCCGCGACGCTGGTGCCCGCGCTCGACGCGCGCATGCGGCGCCGCGTCGCGCTCGCCTGCGGGATCGGCGCAGGGCTCACCGCGACGCTCGTGTCACACGCGACGGCGCTCGGCGACTACAAGGACATGACCTTGGACCTGATCCACGTCCTCGCGATCTCTGCCTGGAGCGGCGGCGTGATCGCGTTCCTGTGGATCCACCTCCGGACCGCGCGCACCGATCACGCGACCCTTGCGCGCACGACCTGGCGCTTCTCGCTCGTCGCGTTGACGTCGGTCGGGCTGCTGGTGACCGCGGGGGTGCTGCAGGCGCTCGACCGGCTGGTCCTGGTCCAGGATCTCGTCGAGACGCCCTACGGACTCGCCCTCCTGGCCAAGGGGCTGTTGCTCGCGATCGTCCTCGCTGTCGCGGCGTTCAATCTGCTGCGCTACGGCCCGCACGGCGACCGCCAGGCCCTTATCCGCGGCACCATCGTCGAGACCACGCTCCTCGCCGGGATCTTCGTGGCCGCGGGGATCCTGACGGCATTCGCGCCACCGGCGCAGCCGACGGGTGCCGCGTTCGATCAGACCCAGCACGTCTCGTCGTATCGCGTCGAGCTCGTCGTCCCGACGTCGACGCCCGGCCGCAACCGGTTCGTGCTCCGCGTGCACGAAGGACTCCAGCCGGTCACGAACGCGGAGAAGGTCGCGCTGCGCTTCACGATGGTCGAGCACGACATGGGCCAGACCGAGCTCGTCGCCGACGAGCGGGCGCCCGGCGAGTACGTCGCCATCGGCAGCCCGACCGCGATGTACGGCACCTGGAAGGTGCAGGCGATCGTCCGCATCCCCGGCAAGGACGACGTGACCGCGCTGTTCACGGTCCCGATCTCACCGAACGGCACGACCGCCTCGGCCGCCGCGCTCACGACCAAGTCGTTCGCGCTCGTGGTGTTCCCCGACCCGAGCGCGCCGGTCGCCGGCGCGCCGATCCAGCTCAGCGTCGTGGTGCTCGAGAACGGCAATCCGGCCATCGGAAGGGTGATCACCGGGACGATCGTCGCGAAGGACGGCCAGCCAACGACCGGCGACTCGTTCACCGCGAAGGAGCAGGGCTCGGGCCGGTACGAGATCGACATCGCGGCGCTCGGCGCCGGGAAGTGGACGATGCGCATCCAGATCGGCGGCCCGGCCGATACCGCCGACTACGCGTTCACCGTGTCACCATGAGTTGGTGATCCTGCTCCACGGGACCTTCGTCGACGAGTTCCTCATCGAGATCGTCCTGCCGCTCTCCATCTTCGGCGGCCTGTACTGGTGGTCGTCGCGCAAGGAGAAGAAGAAGCGGAAGGATGGTGCAGCCGCCCCGATGACCATGACCGACGGCCCCGACGAGCGGCAGCCATGACGCTCCCCACGATCAGCCGCCAGGGGTTCGAACAGATCGCGATCGTTCTTGGCGTCGGGATCGTGCTCTTCGCGCTGCTCGCCGTGCTCCGCGGGCGGCGGGGACAGGAGTTCCGCCGCACCGCGATCTCCGCGGGGATCCTCGCCGGCCTCGCCGCGGTGGCGCTGATCATCGGCTACACGGTCGCGCCGAACATCCCGACGCCGGCGGTCCCGTTCACCGCGCGGTTCCTCCAGAACCCGACGCCGGATACCGCGGACACCGTCGCGAGAGGCAAGACGCTCTATCAGGCGAACTGCGCGCTCTGCCATGGTCCGGTCGCGAGGGGTGACGGCGCGCTCGCGCAGACGCTGTTCCCCCACCCGGTCAACCTCCAGGTCCACGTGCCACTGC
Source organism: uncultured Chloroflexota bacterium (assembly GCA_964567235.1). Classification (GTDB taxonomy): domain Bacteria; phylum Chloroflexota; class Limnocylindria; order P2-11E; family P2-11E; genus UBA4735. The sequence goes on from CAZMLV010000044.1 coordinate 2,937, forward strand.
ACGCGCCCGGGGAGCTCTTCTACTGGGTCTCGAACGGCATCCCGGGCACGTCGATGCCCGCGTGGTCCGATGTGGATCCCGCCACCGGGAAGCCACGCCTGTCCGACGACGAGCGCTGGTCGATCATCCGCTACCTTCAGGCCCTCGCGCGCGGGGAGACGCCGTGAATCTCTTCGACATGACGACGCCGTGGTACGAGATCCTGCTGCGGACGTTCGTCGTCTACCTCACCGTGCTCGTGCTGCTCCGCGTCGCCGGCAAACGCGAGCTCGGCCAGATGACGCCGTTCGATCTCGTCGTGATCCTCGTGATCGCGAACGCGGTGCAGAACGCGATGACCGGCGGCGACAATTCGTTGATCGGCGGGATCCTCGCCGCCTCGACGCTCACGGCGGTGAATATCGCGGTCGGCCGTTGGGGTAGCCGCGTCCCGGTGTTTCGGCGCCTCGTGGCGAGCGAGCCGAGACTCCTGCTCCGCGACGGAAAGCCCCTGCAGGACGCGTTGGACGAGGAGCGGATCGACATCGAGGAGCTCGAGATGGCCGCGCGGCAGCACGGCATCGCGGACCTCGGCGACGTCACCGCCGCGGTCCTCGAGGAGGACGGCTCGATCAGCATCATCCCGAGGGAGGGCACGAAGGTCCGGCGCAGCCCCCGCCATTTCCGGCAGTTCCGCAACCGCTGAGAGCGGAACAGGCACCGGCCCCACCGACGGCGAGCGCCCGACCTCGGGCCACCCGGACGACAAGGAGGGTGTCTGGCACGGGGTCTGCATTCGGCGCTCTCTTGGCGGCTGCTGGACACGCCAACAGGCGCGAATCCATTCAGACGGAGTGGAAGGCATGGAGACGGGAACGGTCGGGTTCATCTGCACCGCGGCGGCGCACCCAGCGCGCTCGGCGCCGAGCGGCACCGGGCTCACGGTCAACCAGGGGAAGTGGGCGTTCTGTCCCGCCGGCGAAACGAGTGGCCACGAGTGGAGCACGGTCGACGGCGCGTCGCTCGATGAGCTGACGCGCGCCCCGCCCACCGCGGCGCGCGCCCCCGAGGGGGGGGCCGGCGAGGGGCCCCGCGCCGTCGGTCACGTCGCCGACCATGCCATATTCCCACTTGCCCGCGCCCTGGA
>CAZMLV010000044.1:4072-12266 GCA_964567235.1 uncultured Chloroflexota bacterium
GCCGCCCACGAGCGAGCCGACGATGCCGAGCACGATCGTGCCGAGCCAGCCCATCGGGTCCGGCCCGGGCATGAGCCAGCGCGCGATCGCGCCTGCGATGAGTCCGATGATGATCCAGCCGATGATGCCCACGTGAACCTCCTACAGCTCGATCTGGTCGCGCTCGGGCATCGCGTCCTGCATCTGCTCCGCCTTCGTCGCTTCCAGCCGAGAGCCTAGCTCGTCGAGCTCTTCCTTCGAGAAGACCTGGCGGGCGACCTTGAACATCTCGGTCTCCTCCTCCTCGATGTGGTGCTCGACGTTCTCTTTCGTGACCTTGAACTTGGCGGCCCAATGCTCGTCGTCGAACGGTGTGTCCTTCAGCTGCTCGACGATGTCATCCACGAGGTGGTGCTCCTCCATCGCCTCGAGCACGAGGTCCTTCGCCTTCGGATGCTCGGCGAGCGCCGGGTAGAAGATCTCTTCCTCGATGTTCTCGTGGATCGTCAGCTCCTTGAGGAGCTTGGTCCACTTCTGCTCTCGGGTGCGGACACCACGCTCGGTCGTCTCCTCGAGCTCGGCCATGAGCTTCTTGGCCTTGTCGTGGTCCTCCTTCAGCAGGGCAAGGGCGTCCATTCGCGTCTCCTCCGACCTGGTTTTGACCGTCTCGGGGCAAGTCGCCTGCCAACGTTGAGCGTTCGTTGAGGAACACGGCATCTTCGTTGAGCCGCAATTGATGGATCGCTCGTTACACCGACGCCATGCGCCGCGCACCCGCTCCGATCCAGCCCGCAGCGACGCTCCGCGTCGAGCTCGCCGAGCGCCTGCGCGTAACGGCGGCGCGGCTCGAGGCCATGCCCGCGGAGGCCGCGAGCTCGCTGTCGATCACGACCGGCTGGCAGGGCCACACCGAGGCCGATGTGCGCGCGATGGCCGCGGTGGCCGCGAAGACGGGCGGCTTCAGGCCGCTGGTCGAGGCGCACAGCGACGCCGTCACGGTGACGTTCCAACGGTCGAACCGACGCCGCCGCTGACCGACGACCTCAAGGACGAGATCGATCTCGTCGAGCGGCAACCTGAGCGGGGCCAGCGACCCGGCGACCGCTACGTTCGGATCGTCCGGCCATCCCGCGGAGCGTTCACCCGGCGGGGCCCCGGCCATCTCGTCGCCGGTGCGGATGTGCTCGCTCCGAGCTCCGGCGCCGGCCGGGTCGCGGAGCGCCTTCGGCGCACGCTGTTCGGCGCACGGATCCCGACGGAACACGAGATCCACGAGCGGATCGACGTGCTCAAGGGACTCGCGGTGTTCGCGTCGGACAACATCTCGTCGTCCGCGTACGCCACCGAGGAGATCATGCGAGTGCTCACGCTCGCGGGGATCGGTGCGATCTCGCTCACCATGCCGATCACCATCGCGATCGTCGGCGTCCTCGCGATCGTCGTCGCGAGCTACCAGCAGACGATCCGTGCGTACCCGAACGGCGGTGGCTCGTACATCGTCGCGAGCGATAACCTCGGGCCCGCCGCGGGCCTGACCGCCGCTGCGGCGCTCCTGACGGACTACGTGCTCACGGTCTCCGTCTCGATCGCGGCCGGCGTCGCGGCGCTCACGTCCATCGCACCCTGGCTCTACGACCAGCGCGTGCTGCTGGGCGTCGCGTTCGTCGGGCTCCTGTGTCTCGGGAATCTCCGCGGCCTCCGCGAGAGCGCGACGCTCTTCTCCATCCCGACGTACGCCTATCTCGTCGCGATCTTCGGCCTGCTCGGGTACGGCCTGTGGCGGGCCGCCACCGGAGACCTCCCGCCGTATGCGGCCCCTTCGGCGTGGCGGCCGGTCGAGGGCGCCCAGGCCCTCGGGTTGATCCTCATCCTGCGTGCGTTCGCGTCCGGTTCGGTCGCGCTCACCGGCACCGAGGCGGTATCGAACGGTGTGCCGGCGTTCAAGCCGCCCGAGTGGAAACGCGCGCAGCTCGTCCTCATCCTGATGGGCACGTCGTTCGGAGCCATCTTCCTCGGCATGTCGTTCCTTGCCGGTCGGATCGGGATCCTTCCCGACCCCACCGAACAGACGACGGTCGTCAGCCAGCTGACCGCGCTGCTGGTCGGCGAGGGCACGCCGTACCACTACTTCGTGCAGCTGTCGACCGCGCTCCTCCTCGTGCTCGCCGCGAACACGGCATTCGCGGACTTCCCGCGGCTCTCGAGCATCCTCGCCCGCGATGGCTTCATGCCGCGCCAATTCGCCTACCGGGGTGATCGGCTCGCGTTCACGATCGGGATCGTCGTCCTGTCGGTGCTGTCGGCGGTCCTCATCGTGAGCTTCTCGGGAAGCGTGACGGAGCTCATCCCGCTGTACACGATCGGCGTGTTCGTGGCCTTCACGCTCAGCCAGACGGGCATGGTCCGGCACTGGTGGAAGGTCCGCGCCACCGAGCGCGCCTGGCAGCGGCGCGCGGCGTTCAACGCGATCGGCGCGATGGCCACGGCCGTCGTTGCGGTCGTCGTCGGCGTCGCGAAGTTCGCGCTCGGCGCGTGGATGATCCTGATCCTCATCCCGGTCCTCATCGCGATCATGTGGAACATCCACCGGCACTACCGGCTTGTCGGCGACGCGCTGACCGTCGACCGGGCGGACGGGCTTCTGGCGATCCGTAAGCCGCGGGTGATCGTGCCGGTCAGCCGGATCGATCGCGCGACGCTCAGCGCGCTGTCATTCGCGCGGGCCATCGCTCCTGACGCGATCGCCGTCCACGTGAGCGACGGGCCTGAGGAAGCCGCCGAGATGCGACGCCGCTGGGAGCCGCTCCGCGGCGAGATGCAGCTCGCGATCGTCGAGTCTCCGTATCGCGTCCTCATCGCGCCGTTGCTCGCCTACATCGACGCGCTGGAGCGGCAGGACCCGGAGCGTCCGGTCACCGTCGTGCTCTCGGAGTTCGTTCCGCGGCGGTCGTGGGACTACCTGCTCCACAACCAGACGGCGCTCCGGCTGAAGCTGCGGCTGTTCTTCCGACGGAACACCGTTGTCGTCGACGTGCCGTACCACCTGGACGACGCGTACCGGGACTAGCATCGAGGCATTCGCCTCCGACGGTGGCTCGGCTATCCCGCGGCGCTCGGCGCGGTCGCGCTGGTCACGCTGTTCATCGGATCGGTCCTCGGCGGGGCGCAATTCGCGAACGCCTCGATGCTCTACCTGGTCGCGGTCCTGATCAGTGCGATCGCGTTCGGGCGAGGTCCGGCGATCCTCGCGTCGGTCGCGGCGTTCGTGGTGTTCGACTGGTCGTTCGTCCAGCCACTCCATCAGTTCGTCGTGGCGGATCCCGAGCAGTACGTCTCGCTGCTCCTGTTCCTCCTCGTCGCGGGCGTCACGAGCCAGCTCGCGGCCGAGCAGCGCGCCCGGACCGCGCAGGCGCTCGACCGCGAGCGCGAGGCGGTCATCCTCGCCGACATCGCCGGCCTGACCGCGGCCGCCGATCTCGGCGCGTCGCTCGTGGCCGCCGCCGGGCGGATCCAGCAGGAGCTCGACGTCGCGGCCGTGGGGATCCTCCTTCGCGGGCGACCGCCGGTGATCGCCCCGTTCTCGGCCGAGGTCGAGCGGATCTTCCGTGGAGCGGCGTCCTCCCCGGAGAACGCGCTCAGCCTCGGCGTGGCCGCGAGCGCGACCGCGCGCGGCCGGACCGGTCGGTGGGTGCGCGTGGTCTCGCCGGGCCCTCGGGACGAGCGGGCGCGCCGGCGGCTGCACAGCGTCGCGATCGACGCGGGCGGCGCGCCGGTCGGCAGTCTGCTCGTGCTCCGGCGCGCCGGGACGGAGCCGTTCCGCGCGGCCGAGGACCGTCTCCTCGCCGCGACGGCTGCGCAGATCGGGCTCGCCGTCGATCGCGAGCGGCTTCGCGAGGAAGCGACGGAGAGCGAGGTGCTCCGGCGGAGCGACGAGCTGAAAACGGCGCTCCTCGGCGCGGTCTCGCACGAGCTTCGGACACCGCTCGCCTCGATCATGGCCTCCGCCGGCAGCCTTCGGCAGAAGGACGTCTCGTGGACCGACGCGGAACGCGAGGAATTCCACGAGGCGATCGAGCAGGAAGTGCGGCGCCTCGACCGCCTCGTTGGCGAGCTGCTCGATCTCTCGCGGATCGACGCCGGGCAGCTGGTCCTCCAGCGTCAGTACCACGCGCTCGATGCGCTCGTCGACGATGTGCTCGGTCGCCTGCGCGGAGCGACGAGCGGCCATGAGGTGCGCGTCGACGTACCCGACGATCTTCCCCCCGTCTCCGTCGATTACCTCCGGATGGACCAGGTGCTCTCGAATCTCGTCGAGAACGCCGTGCGCTACGCGCCGGCCGGCACGCTCATCGAGATCGCCGCGCGCGTCGAGGGCACCACGATGCGGATCGAGGTGACCGACGAGGGGCCGGGCATCGCGGCGCAGGATCGTGAGACGGTCTTCGCGCCGTTCCACCGGCTGCAGCGCGGCGATCGCGCGACCGTAAAGGGCGCCGGGCTCGGGCTCGCGATCGCGCGCCGGCTGGTCGAGGCCCACGGCGGTCGGATCTGGGTCGAGGCCGGCCCCGGGACGGGGGCGCGTTTCGTGATCACGCTGCCGCTCGATGCCGAGGCAGTCCCGCGGTGAGCGAGGGCCGCGCGCGAGTGCTCGTCGTCGACGACGAGCCGGCGATCCTTCGCACGCTCGGCACGAACCTGCGCGGTCATGGGTTCGACGTCGACACCGCCGGCAACGTGCGCGACGCGATCGCCGAATACGACCGCACGCGCCCCGACGTGGTGCTGCTCGATCTCGGTCTTCCCGACGACGACGGGCTCGCGTTCATCCGCGACATCCGGGGGCGCGCGCCGACGCCGATCCTCGTCGTCTCGGCGCGGGACGATGACCGGGACAAGGTGAGCGCGCTCGACCTGGGCGCCGATGACTACCTCACGAAGCCGTTCAGCGTGGACGAGCTGCTCGCCCGGATCCGGGTCGCGCTCCGCCACGTCGCGCGGCCGGCCGCCGGCACGGGCGCGGTGTTCGAAGCCGGCGATCTCCGCGTCGACCTCGGACGGCGCGAGGTCCGCGTCGGCTCCCGCAGCGTGCGCCTGACGCCGACCGAGTACGACCTCCTGAAGGCGCTCATCGCGCACCCGGATCGGGTGCTCACGTTCTCGATGCTGCTGCGGCAGGTCTGGGGGCCCGGCTATTCGACCGAGGGTCACTACCTGCACGTGTACATCGCGCGGCTGCGGAAGAAGCTCGAGGACGACCCGCAGGCCCCCCGGTGGATCCTGAGCGAGCCCGGGGTCGGCTACCGGTTCCGCGCCGAGTCCGCCTAAGCCGGGCTCGAGCCGGTGATCGTCGCGCGTGACACCTTCATCGCGGGGGCGAGGCAGACGATCGACCCCATCCCGTTCGTGCTCCACCAGTCGCGCACGAGCCGCTGCGGGCCGAGCAGATCGATGCCGGCGAACAGGTCGAGCGCGCTCATCGTGTAGCGCACGTTCGCGAGCGCGCGGACGATCCTCCCGTTCTCGATGAGGAACGTGCCGTCGCGCGTGGTCCCGGTCATCGTCGCGCGCTTCGGGTCCGGCGTGTTCGTGTAATGGAAGCGCGTGATGAGGACGCCGCGCCTCACGCTCGCGATGAGCTCGTCGCGCGTCGCCGTCCCGCCGGCCATGACGAGGTTGCCGGCGTGGCCGCCGTGCCCATAGCGGAGGCTGTCGGCGGCGTGTCCGGTCGACGCTGCGCCCGCCGCCTTCGCGGACCAGCGGTCGTAGACCGGGCCCTTCGCCACGCCGCGCTCCACGAGGGCGACGCGCTGCTTCGGCGTCCCTTCGGGATCGAACGGGATGGCGAGCTGTCGCGGATCGAGTCCGTCGTCGTGGAGCGAGAAGTGCGGGCCGGTGACCGTCTGCCCGATGGCGCCCGCGAGGAACGACCGCCCTTCACGGATCGCCTGGCCCGACAGCCCGGTGATCGACATGATCCGCAGGATCTCGGCGACCGCGTCCTCTTCGAATACGGCCTCGTAGTCGCCGGGCGCCAGCTGCATCCGGTCACGATCGAGCCCGCACTTCTCGATCGCCCGCGCGGCGATCCCCTCCGGATCGAGGTCGCTCGTGCGTGACGAGAGGTCGTCGGCGTAGCCGCTCCCACCATGGTCGCCGAGCACGAGTGCACGGAGATACGCCACCGTCGCCGGCGCGTAGGCCGCGACCCCGTTCGTGTTCGCGACGGCATCCTCCGTGACGTCGACGCTGTGGGTCCCGGCCGCGCGGAAGCCGGCCTTCGCGACCTGCCTGCAGATCCGGCCGATCGCGCCGGCCTGGTCCGCGGGGCTCGCATCGGCGGTGGCCGCGTCGAACGCCGCTGGCTGCCGGTACTGCGCGGCGGCGGCGAGCCCGGGCCAATCCGCGTTCGGGGTCTGGAGCCTCGCGAGATCAGCCGCGCGTGACAGCAGCTCGCGCAGCGCCGAGGGCTCGAGCGAGTTACCCGACGCGGAGCCGATGGCCGAGCCGACGATCGCCCGCGCGTGCACGTGCGTCTCGTCGGACGCGGCGTTCTGGTGGATGGACGAGTGCGAGTAGCGGGTGATCTCGGCACGGCGGCGATGCACCCAGAGGTCGGCCTCCTCGAGCCCACTGTCCTTCAATGCCGCGTGCAGCGGCGCGAGCAGGGCATCCGGACCCACCACCGTGTTCACGCGGACATCACGCGGTCACCTCGATCGGCCGGTCGCGGAACCGCGCATGCGCCGCGCCGTGACCGACCCGCATGAGCTGCAGCGGCTCGCCCTTCGCGCAGGAGATGAAGCCGTGCAGCTCCCAATCGTCGGCGACGCCGTCGCAGCTGCCCCAGAAATCCGGGGTCAGGGACTGGAACGCGACTCCGCGAACGTACTCACCCACCTCGCCGCGGCGGATGACGCGCGCGACCTGGGTCGAGAAGTGGAAGTTCTGCCGCTTGTCGTCGAGCGAGTACGACGCCGGTGACTCGAGCAGGAGACCCTCATCGATCCCGCCGAGCAGCTCGGGGTACGTGGCGGTCCCTGGCTCGAGGCTCACATTCACCATCCGCACGATCGGGGAGTGCTGCCAGCCCTCGGCCCGTGCGCACCCGCCGCTCTTCGGGATCCCGAGCGCCCCCGCCGTCTCGCGCGAGCTCAGGTAGCCGGTGAAGATCCCGCGTTCGACGAGCGGCGTGCGCGTCGCCGGCACGCCGTCGTCGTCCCAACCGAAGGTGCCCATGCCGCCTGGGACGGTCGCGTCGGCGGTCATGTTGATGTGCTCCGATCCGTAGCGGAGGTGGCCGCGGTCCTTCGGCCACATGAACGTCGTGCCGGCGAACGCGACCTCGTGCTCCAACACCCGGTCCGACTCCGTCGGGTGGCCGCACGATTCGTGCACGAGCAGCGCGAGGAACGGCTGATCGATGAGCAGGGTCGTCGGCCTCGCGACCGCGGGCTTCGCCGCGAGCATCGCCTCGGCGTCGCGGGCGAACCTGCGGGCGTGCGCGAGGACGTCGAACTCCTCGACGTACTCCCAGCCCGCCTGACGGACGTTGCGCATGTCGCCCCGCGTCGCCGGCTTCGCTCCAGCGGTCGCCGCCGTCACGTTGAGGCCCGCACCGCACTCCACGACGTCCTGCCGCACGTCGGTGCCGTCGCTCGTCACGAGCCGCTTCCTCGTGCGGTACGCCACGATGCTCGCGCGGCGGACCTTCGCGTTCGGCGTCGCGAGGATCGCGTCGGCCTCGCGAAGGAGCGCGACGCGCTCGGCGATCGGGACGGTGAACGGATCGCGTCGCACGCCCGTCCGGTAGGCGCCGCGCTGCGCGGCCTGTGGCGCGAGCGTGACCGGCGCCCGGTGCACGGTCGCCGACGCCTGCGCGCGGTGGATCGCCTCACCGAACAGCGCCGCGAGACCCTCGTCCGTCGTCGCGCGGTCCGAGCCGGCGAAGCCCCACGCGCCGTCGACGATGACGCGGACCCCGACGCCGCGGTCGGTGTCGCGATCGACGCCCTCGATCTGCCCGTCCTTCACGGTCACGGTCTCGCTCTCGCGCTCCACGTATCGCGCGTCCGCGTAGCTCGCGCGACCGGCGCTCGCTGCCCGTTCGACGGCCTTCGCGAGGCGGCTATCTTCGAGCACGCGCTCAGGCTAGACTTCTAGCGAAACGGCGCGCGTTCCGGCTGAAGCGTCCGAGTCGAGCTGCTCGCGGACATCG
>CAZMLV010000045.1:0-1772 GCA_964567235.1 uncultured Chloroflexota bacterium
TGTTCGCGATCCAGGTGTCGCTCTGCGGCAGGACCGGAAGCCCCTGCACCAGCGAATGCCACACGTCGTCCTGCGGATAGATCGGGCAGGTCGAGGCGGTCACGGCCGCCGCAGGCCGGCCCTGCGGCAGGAGGAGCGCGATGCCGAGGAGGATCGCATGCGCCCGTTGCATCTTGCGATACAACGCTAGACCACCCCGGAGGTCACGCCAGGCGAGCGGCTGAGGTACTTCGGTACCTCAGCCGCGTTGATTACGCCGCGCGTGCTCTCTTTCGGGCGCGGCCCCGTCCGCCGACCGCGGCATCGAGCCGCTTCTCGAGCTTCGCGAGCTCATCCTCGAGCTGCTTCGCCAGCTCGACCGACTGCCGCGTCGGAACGGTGTCGGCCGAGCCGACCGCGCCGATGAGCGCCGCGATCCGGTGATTGAGCCGCACGCCGAAGTTGAGCGTGTCCTGGCGGCTCTTCGCCTTCGGCTGCATGAGCTGCGCTTCGATCGCGTCGAGCGCGCGCTTCGTCGCCGCGCTCGTGCGCGGATCGTTGCGGGCCTCGCGGAGCCGGTTCACGGCCTTGTGGTCGCGGTCGAGGAGATCGCGGAGCTTCGTGCGCAGGGCGAACTGCGCGTCGAGGTCGGCCTGGGTCGCCCCGATCCGCGGGTCGGTGCGGATCTCGAAGCGGGCCTCGCTCCGCTCGCCATCGGCGTCGAGCCGCACCGAGTACGGGCCGGGTGCCGCGACGGCGCCCTTCAACGCGCCCTCGAGCTGGTCCATGACCTGCGGCTCGTCCTCGATCTTCGCCGCGTCGGGATAGCGCATGTCCCAGACGAACCGGTTCATGCCGGGCTCGATCGGGACGCGCGGCTCCTTGTCCTTCGGGTCCGCGTCCGCGGGCCGCTTCGTGTACGAGCGGATGGTGCGACCGCGCGAGTCGAGGAAGGTCAGCGTGATGTTCTTCGGCGCGCCGCGCAGGAAGTAGGTCACGATCACGCCGTCGGGGGGATTCTTCCCCGCGTCGAGATTCGTCTCGACCTTGTCGCCGTTCGGCTTCTCCTCGACGATCGAGGTGAAGATGCTGCCGCCCGGGTGGCGGTAGTTCTTCATCGGCGCGAGCTCGCTCTTTGACGAGAATCCGCCGTAGGTCTTGTAGCGGATGGTCGGCCGCGGGGTGAACAGGCGGCTCTTCCCGGTCGCGCGCTTGCGGGCGAGCTCGCGAACGGGGGACAGGTCGTCGAAGACCCAGAACGAGCGGCCGTGCGTCGCGAGGGCGAGGTCGCCGTCCTTGACGATGAGATCGTGGAGCGGGACCACCGGCAGGTACTTGCCCTGCCAGCGCTGCCAGCGGGCACCGCCGTCCAGCGACACGTACAGGCCGACCTCCGTGCCGGCATACAGCAGTCCGCGGACCTCGGGATCCTCGCGGATGGCGCGCGTGAACGAATCGGCCGGGATGCCCGCGGTGATCTTGGACCACGTGCGTCCGTAGTCCTTGGTCTTGTAGAGGTACGGCCGGAAGTCGTCGTGCTTGTAGCGATTCGCCGCGACGTACGCGGTGCCGGCGTCGTGCTGACCGGGCTCGATGATGCTGATCAGTGTCTGCGCCGAGATAAGCCGCGGCGTCACGTTCGTCCACTTCTTGCCGTTGTCGCGCGACACGTGGATCAACCCGTCATCGCTGCCGGCCCAGAGCACGCCGGGCTCGATCGGCGACTCGGTGAAGGCGAAGATCGTCGCGTGATACTCGGCGCCCGTCTGGTCCAGGGTGATCGGGCCGCCGGA
>CAZMLV010000045.1:1872-11941 GCA_964567235.1 uncultured Chloroflexota bacterium
TGGTCCGCGGCGAAGACGATGTTCGGGTCGTCGGCGCGGACGGCGATGTGGCCGGCCTCGCCGCCGCCCACCTCGTAGCAGTCCTGCCACAGGATCCCGCTGAGCGCCGAGCGCGTCGGCGACGAGATCGACGAGTTGTCCTGCTGCGCGGCGTAGAGCCGGTACGGCGTCTGGGTGTCCGCGGTGATGTGGTAGTACTCGGCGGTCGGCTGGTTGTAGAGCGATGACCATGACGACCCCCCGTTGAACGAGACCACTGCGCCGCCGTCGTTGCCCTCGATCATCCGCAGCGGGTCGTTCGGGTCGATCCACATGTCGTGGTTGTCGCCGTGCGGGATGGTCTGCCGCACGAACGTCTTTCCCGCGTCGCTCGAGCGCCAGGCGTCGACGTTCAGGACCCACACCGTCTCGGCGTCCTTCGGATCCACGAACAGATGCGTGTAGTACCAGGCCCGCTGGCGGAGCTCGCGATCCTCCGAGCCGGCCGACCAGGTCAGGCCGCCATCCTCGGACCGGAAAATGCCGCCGTCCCTGGCCTCGATGAGCGCGTAGACGCGCTCGGGACGCGCCGGCGCGACCGCGACCGAGATCTTCCCGAGCACGCCCTTGGGCAGTCCGCGATGACGCGAGATCTCGGTCCAGCTGTCGCCGCCGTCCGTCGACCTGAACAGGCCGCTGCCGTCGCCGCCGCTGATCAGCTGATGCGGTCGGCGGAGGGCCTCCCAGAGCGCCGCGTAGATGATCCGCGGGTTGGTCGGGTCGATGCTGATATCGATCCCGCCGGCCTTCGGTCCGCGCGCGAGGACCTTTCGCCAGGTCTTGCCTCCGTCGCGCGTGCGGAAGATGCCCCGCTCGGGGTTAGGCCCATGGGCATGGCCGAGCGCCGCGACGTATGCGATGTCGGGGTCCTGCGGATGCACGCGGACCTTTCCGATGTTGCGGGTGTTCTCGAGCCCGAGGTGCGACCACGTCTTGCCGCCGTCGGTCGAGCGATAGACGCCGTCACCGTGCGAGACGTTCCCGCGGATGCATGCTTCGCCCATACCGGCGTACACGACATTCGGATCGGATGCCGCGCCTGCGATCGCGCCGACCGATGCGAGCTTTAAGAAGCCGTCGCTGACGTTCCGCCAGTACAGGCCGCCATCGGTCGTCTTCCACACGCCGCCGCCGCACGAGCCGAAGTAGAACGTGTTGCGCTCGCGAGGATCACCGGCCACCGCCTCGACCCGGCCGCCGCGGAACGGCCCCAGCTGCCGCCATTCAAGTCCATCCAGCGAGACCCCGGTGGTCGTGGCAGTGCGTGACGGCATGTTCGTCCTCCCCTGGTTGGCGCTAGGCTCGGGTTGACCATATAGAAATTCCGACGCGGTCGTTGCTAAGGAGTGACTAGATGAACTGGTTCGAGCAGCTGACGGGATTGGACCCGGACGCGAACACGGGCACCTTCGAGGCGATGCTCGCGACTGTCATCGGCATCGCGATCATTGCGGCCGCCGCGTACGTGATCTCGCGTCGCCGGACGAAGATCGCCCGCTAGCGCCTGACGCCGATCATGCGCTGGAACGCCAGCGCCGCGGTGAGCAGGATCAGGCAGAGCGCGGTCACGTAGGGCCACGCGCGGTCCAGCCAGATCGCGTTGACCGTGAACAACGCGGTCGCGGTCCAGGCCATCAACGTCGAGGTGAGATTCGCCGGCGCCGTGAAGGACCCGATGCGAAGCCAGTGACGCTGCAGCTGGACGATCGTCACCCACATCCAGATCGCCGCAGATGTGCTGGCCGCTCCGATGGCTGCGCGCTCGTCGTCGAGTCCGGCGAAGAAGACGAGCGGCAGAAGCGACATGAACATCACCGCCAGTCCGTTGCGCACGAGGACGCGTAACCGGAACGTCTGGACCTCGGTCCAGCTCTCCTCCTGACGGAATGACGCGACCACGCCGGCGAACCCGGTCAGCGTCACGCCGAGCGTCGCGACGCCGAGGAGCAGGACTTCGGACGGCACCGCGGCATCGTATTCAGGGCCCTGCCGTGGCCTATTGACGACCGAACGGACGTTCCATATCGTCACTCTCGGTGAGAACGGACGTTCGGTTTCCAGCGCGCACCAGTCTCGCCCAGATCCTCGACGTCTTCGAGCGCGACGCGGAGTTCCTGAAGCAGGTCACTCACTGGGAACGGATCCCTCCGAAGGCCCCGCGCTACGCGCCGTTCCCCGATTGGCTCGACCCGCGGATCGCGAGGTCCCTCCGGACGCGCGGGGTCGAGGCCCTGTACTCGCATCAGGCCGCGGCGCTCGAGGTCGCCCATCAGCGCAAGCACGTCGTCGTGGTCACGCCGACGGCCTCGGGCAAGACGCTCTGCTACGACCTACCGGTCCTCGACGCGATCGCGAAGGATCCGTCGGCGCGCGCGCTGTACTTGTTCCCGACGAAGGCGCTCGCGCAGGACCAGCTCGCCGAGCTCGAGCGCCTCTCGACCGAGATGGAGATCGAGCTCAAGACGTTCACCTACGACGGCGACACGCCACCGCAGGCCCGCGCGGCGATCCGGTCCGCGGGCCACGTCGTGATCACGAATCCGGACATGCTCCACACCGGGATCCTCCCCCACCACACGAAGTGGGTGAAGCTGTTCGAGAACCTCCAGTACGTCGTGCTCGACGAGCTGCACACGTACCGCGGTGTGTTCGGCAGCAACGTCGCGAACGTCCTGCGCCGCCTGCGTCGGATCTGCGCGTTCTACGGCTCGCATCCGACCTTCATCCTAACCTCGGCCACGATCGCGAATCCCGAAGAGCTCGCGCGCAGCCATGTCAAGGACGACGTCATCGTCATCGACGAGTCCGGCGCGCCTCGTGGCGAGAAGGTCGTCGCGTTCATCCAGCCGGCGGTGGTGAACGCCGGTCTCGGGATCCGGCGGAGCGCGCTGCTGGTCGGCCGCGACATCGCCGCCACGCTCCTGGCCTCCGGGATCCAGACGATCGCGTTCACGAAGTCACGCGTGCAGACCGAGCTCCTGCTCACGTACTTGCGCGCGCGATTCCCGCAGCCGCAGTGGCCGCCCGAGCTCATCCGCGGGTACCGGGGCGGCTACCTGCCGTCGGAGCGCCGCGCCATCGAGCGCGGGCTGCGCGACGGCTCGGTGCGCGGCGTCGTGTCGACGAACGCGCTGGAGCTCGGCATCGACATCGGCGCCCTCCAGGCGGCGGTGCTCGTGGGCTACCCCGGCACGGTCGCGTCGACCTGGCAGCAGATCGGCCGTGCCGGGCGCCGCGAGGATCTCTCGGTCGCGTTCGTGGTCGCGACGAGCTCCCCGACCGATCAGTACATCGTCCAGCACCCCGAGTTCGTGCTCGGCCGCTCGCCCGAGGCCGGCCTGGTGAACCCGGACAACCTGCACGTGCTGGTCGAGCACCTCAAGTGCGCCGCGTTCGAGCTGCCGTTCGACCGAACGGAGCGCTTCGGGACCGAGGACACCCTCGGGATGCTGAGCTACCTCGACGAGCACGGGATCCTGCACGAGTCGGAGGGTCGCTACCACTGGTCCGATCAGGCGTTCCCGGCAGAGGCGATGTCGCTGCGGACCGCGAGCAACGACAACGTCGTCATCATCGATGTGACCGACGGGCGCACCCATGTGATCGGTGAGGTCGACCGCTTTGCCGCGCCGGTGCTGGTGCACGAGCAGGCCATCTACCTCCACGAATCGAAGCAGTTCCAGGTCGAGAAGCTCGACTGGGAGAACGCGAAGGCCTACGTCCGCGAGGTGAAGGTCGACTACTACACCGACGCCGGCCTCGCGGTGCGGATCCGCGTGCTCGCCGAGTTCGCGAGCTCGACCGAGAAGGCGACCCGCGCGCACGGCGAGGTCCTCGTGTCCGCGCTCGCGACGGTCTACAAGAAGCTCACCCTGTACACCCACGAGAACGTCGGCTGGGGGAAGATCCACCTTCCCGAACAGGAGCTCCAGACGACCTCGTTCTGGCTCGCGCTCCCGGACGCGGTCACCCGCGGCTGGCCGAAGGAACAGGTCGAGGTCGCGCTCGCGGGGCTCGGGAACCTGCTCCACGCGCTCGCGCCGCTCTTCCTGATGTGCGATCCGCACGACCTCGGGCTCGCGGTCGAGGTGCGGTCGCCGCACACCTCGCTGCCCACGATCTACCTGTTCGACATGACCCCAGGCGGGGTCGGGTTCTCCGAGCGGCTCTTCCGCTCGACCGAGCCGCTCCTCCAGCGGGCGGCCGAGCACTTGCGCGACTGCCCGTGCGCCGAGGGGTGCCCGAGCTGCGTCGGCCCGGCCTACGCCCTTGGCGCGAAGGTGAAGCTCGGCGTCGCGGAGCTGCTCCGGCACCTTTTGTGAGAGACCTTCGCGCGCGGCTCGACGCGCTGCCGCTCGGACGCGCCGCTCGGCCGCCGGCGGTGCGCTCGGACCGGCCGTTCGAGGTCATCGAGCAGCGCATCGATCTTGCGACGCTCGGCCTGACCGTGGTCGCCCAGAGCGAGCCCGATCCACGGGTCGTGGCCCACCTCGGCCTCAAGGGCGCGTCGCCGACGCGGTGGGAGGACATCGTCTTCCTCGACACCGAGACGACCGGGCTCATGGGCGGCACCGGCACGTACGTGTTCCTGCTTGGCACGGCGTTCATCTGTGACGGCGAGCTCGTGCTGCGCCAGCACCTCCTCCACGATCTCGGGGCGGAGGCCGCATTCGTCCGCGCGCTGCGCGAGGAGCTGGCACCGTTCCGGGCGTGCGCGTCGTACAACGGGAAGTGCTTCGATCTGCCGCTGCTCCGCACCCGGTTCGTGATGGCCCTGCGCGCCGACCTCAGCGTCGACGATTCGCACCTCGACCTCCTCCATCCCGCTCGCCGCCTCTGGCGTGACCGGTTCGGCTCGACGTCGCTGCGGCAGCTCGAGGATTCCGTGCTGGACGTGGTGCGCGAGGACGACATCCCTGGATCGCTCATCCCTGAGCGCTACTTCCGTTGGCTCGCGCTCCGCGAGGCCGCCTTGATCCAGCCGATCCTCAATCACAACGCGCGAGACATCGTGTCGCTCGTCCGGATCACCGACCGCGTCGCGCAGGCCGTCATCGACGCGCGCGCCGGCCGAGCTCCGGATCACGCACCGGCGGCCTTCGCGCTCGCGAAGGCCTTCGAGCGCGCGGGCGAGGGGGAGATCGCGTACCTGTGCTACGAGAGCGCCTACGCCGACGCAGACAGCGACCTGCGCATCCGGGTCGTGCTCCCTTACGCGAAGGCGCTGGAGGTGCACGGCCAGGTCGAGCGCGCACTGAAGGTCGTCGAGCTTCAGCTCGAGCTCGGGCTCGGCACGTCCCGCTGGCGGGCGCAGGCCGAGGCGCGGGGACGCCGGCTCGCGCGCATCATGGCGAAGCGATGCGCGCCCTCGAAGACCTCGGCCACGCGGCCGAAGCGATCCGCACCCGGGAGCTTTCCAGCGTTGAGCTGATCGAGGCCTGTCTCGATCGCCATCGAAGGACGGAGCCGAGCGTCCACGCCTTCGCCTGGCTGGATCACGAGCGCGCGCTCCGGCTCGCCCGGGAACGGGACGCCGAGTCAGCGCGCGGTCTGCTCCACGGCGTGCCCATCGGGGTGAAGGACGTCTACGACACGGCGGGCATCCCGACGGAGCACGGGTCGGCGCTGTTCAGGGGGCGGGTGCCGGATCGCTCGGCCGAGGTGGTGCGCGCGCTCGAGGCCGCGGGCGCGATCGTGGTCGGCAAGACGATCACCGCGGAGCTCGCGTTCCTCGATCCCGGCCCGACGCGCAATCCGTACGACCTCGAGCGCACGCCTGGCGGCTCGTCGATGGGCTCCGCCGCTGCGATCGCGGCCGGCGTCATCCCTGGTGCCCTCGGCACGCAGACGAATGGGTCCACCATCCGGCCGGCGGCGTTTTGCGGCGTCGTGGGGTTCAAGCCGACCGGCGGCCGGCTCTCGACCGCGGGCGCGCTCGAGTTCTCGAAGTCGCTCGACCAGGTCGGCACGTTCGCCGGCGACGTCGCATCGGTCGCACTGCTTGTGGCCGCGACGGCCGGCGATGCGCTCGACGAGTGGTGGACGGGACCGTCGCCGCAAGCGCCGCGGATCGCGGCGGTGCGGACCTCGGACTGGGACGCCGCGGACGACACGATGCGGACGCGCTTCCAGGCCGATGTGGACGAGCTCGCGAGCGAAGGCGGCCCGATCGAGTGGCCTCCGCTGCCGCCCGGGCTCGACGACGCGCCCGCGCTCATCCGCGTCGTGATGGCGTACGAATCGGCACGGACGCTCGGGCCACTGGCGAGCTCGCGGCCGGAGGACGTCAGCCGGCAGGCACGGGAGTTCTTCGAGTGGGGCGCGACCATTGGTGCCGAGGAGTACGAGCGCGCGATCCGCGAGCGGCTCCGGCTCATCGCCGCGTTCAACGAGTGGGCCGCCCCGTACGACGCGATCCTCACCCCGCCGGTGGTCGGTGAGGCGCCGGCGCCTGCGACGACCGGCGACCCGCGGTTCTGCTCGCGCTGGACGTTCGTCGGCGCGCCCGCGGTCGTGATCCCGACCGGCCTCGGTCCGTCCGGATTACCGCTCGGTCTGCAGCTCGTGGGCGCGCGCGGCTCGGACCGGCGGCTGCTCGGTGCGGCCGCCTGGGCTGCGTCGCTGCTTCCCGCTCCGCCGCGGCCCGCGGTGGTCGCTCGCTAGCGGTATCAGCTCGTGACCTCGCGGCCATAGCCGGCGGCGTCGCTGTAGAACCACGCGTCCAGGTCGGGCGTGTCGATGCCGTTCAGGGCGAGGGTGACCTTGATCTCCGTCCGGTGCTCGACGCCGTGCTGGAGCGCGTGCAGGAGGAAGAAGCCCTTCGGATATTCGAACCGCTTGCCCTGATACGGGAGGACGACGAGCTCGTCCTCGTCCAGGCCGGCCGCGATGGCGATGAGCTGGTCGCCGGTCGATGCGATCACGTCGCGCAGCACCTCGAAGCCGGGCCACGGGCCGTCGACATGCCGGGACTCGCCTTCGTGCTGCCGGCCTTTCGTGCGCAGGACGAACGTGAGCTCGCTACCAGCCAGGTGCTGGAAGAGCTCGGCCACCGAGCGCGACGACGGTGTCGCGCGCAGTCCGAGCTGGTCCTCGCTCAGTCCGCGGCAGCGATCGATCAACGCGAGGCTCGCCCATCGGTCGTAGCGAAGGCAGTCGGCGAGAGCCTTGCTCACGATCTAGCTCTGGAACTCCTTCTCCGCGCCTTTGGGGTACGCGGTCGGGTCCGCGGCGAGCGCGATGGCCCGATCGACGGCCTCCTCGGGCGTGGTCGCGAAATGCAGCGTCGCCGAACCAGACTCGTCGAGGTGCTTGCCGCGGTAGGCGATGTCACGGATGCGATCGGACCAGCCACCGGTACCCTCGAGGATGATCGTCGGCTTGTCCTGATAGGCGATCGTGAGCTCGTTCAGGGTGCCGATGCCTCCGGAGATCATGATCACCGCATCCGCCGCGCGCACCACGAGGGTGTTGCGCATCCAGCCCATCCCCGTCGTGAGCGCCACATCGACGTAGCGATTCGCGTCGTCCTTCTTGAAGCCCGGCAACATGCCGATGACGAGCCCGTTCGCACGCTTGGCGCCGCGGCTCGCGGCCTCCATGACACCGGACAGGCCGCCGGTGATGAGGATCGCACCGGCGCCCGCGATGTTCGCGCCGACGAGCTCGGCGGCGTGAAGGGCCTCCGGCGACGGCGGGTCCCCAGGCTCCTTCGCGCTCTTCCCGATGACTGCGATGAGATACGGCCGCGCCATCAGCGCAGCCGCCAGAAGTCGCCGGACAGACCGAGGTCGGCGAACAGCGCTTCCGCTTCCTCGATCGTGTGCCGACGCCAGTCCGGCTCGAGCTTGCGCGCGTACCAGGCGCGCGCGAGCCTCCATCCGGTCTCGAGCGACAGCGTCCGCGCGCCCATGAAGCCGCGCGCGTCGCGCCAGCTGCGGGCATGCTCCTCCGACCGGAAGAGCAGCATCGTCGATCACGTGAACACGATGTCCTTCCACCAGTCGCGCGCCGGCAGGGCGAACTGCATGACCACGCCGTCGAGGGCGCCGACGGCGTCGCCGGCGAGGCGAACCTCGAGCGGGACGCCGCAGGTGTCCGCGCAGTGACCCCGGACCACCCCGTCGTCCTTCAGAGCTGCCGCGACGCCGAACGCATCCCACGCGCAGAGCGCCGTCCACTCACGCCCGCCGGATCGCACGCGGAAGTCCGTGGGGCCGGCGGCGAACGGGTTGAAGCTCAGCAGCTCGGTCGTGCCCGGCCGCAGGATCATCACCCGGGCGGCGGCCAGCCGCTCGAACGACTCCGCCACGTCGGCGGCGGGCGCCGCGACGCGATCGGCGACCTCCGCCAGCGACGGCACGGCGCCGCGCTCGCGGATGCACTCGGCGATCGTGACCCGGACGTCGCGGTCGAAGGCGGTCGGATCGGTCACGCCGGCGGCGCCCACGTGCCGCGGTCCGCGACGTACTTCTTGAGATCCAGGCCGTAGTAGCGCGCCATCCCCTCGTAGCGCATCCCGGCCTTCTCCATCACTCGCCACGAGCCGACGTTCTCCGGGAAGCAGATCGCAATGATCTCCTCGAGCCCGACCGGCCCGAACCCGTGAGCGAGGCAGGCGGTCGCCGCCTCCGTCCCGTAGCCGTGATTCCAGGCGCTCCGCTTGTAGTGGTACGCGAGCTCGACCTCGGGTCCGGTCCCCTCGACGAGCATCAGCCCGCAGTCGCCGATCAGCTCGCCCGTCTCCTGGAGCTCGACGGCCCACAGCCCGTGGCCGTGATCGCGCTCCATCGCCATACGCCGCTCGACGCTCTTGCCCATCGACTCGAGGGTCGGGTCGGGGAACGGAGGCAGGAACTTCCGGACCTCGGGATCCCCGAAGACCTCGAGCATCGCGGCCGCGTCCGCGGGATCGAACGACCGGATCCGCAGGCGCTGCGTCTCGAGGTGCATCGGCCGAGAAACTACGCTCTCGTCATGGCCGACGTCGTACCGTTCCACGGCCTGCGCTTCGACGAGGCGAAGGCCGGTCCCCTGGCCGACCTCATCTCACCGCCCTACGACGTGATCTCCGACCGTGACCGCGAGGCGCTCTACGCCCGCAGTCCGTACAACGTGGTACGGATCGAGGAGGGCGTCGAGGAGCCCGGCGATACCGCGGCGAACAACAAGTACACGCGCGCGAAGGCGGCACTCGAGGACTGGATCGGCAAGGGCGTCCTGAAGGTCGACACCTCGCCCGCGTTCTACCTGCACGACCACTACTTCCAGTCCGGTGGCCGGCGCATCCGCCGGCGCGGGTTCCTCGGCGCGCTTCGGCTGTACCAGGAGGGCCGCGGCATCGTGCGTCCGCATGAGCGCACGTTCCCCAAGGCGAAGACCGACCGCCTCAAGCTGTTGAGGGCGACCCGCACGAACACCAGCCCGGTGTTCGGGCTGTTCGCCGATGAGAAGGGCGCCGTCGCATCGGCGCTCGAGGCGTGGATGGTCCGCGGCCCCGCCCGGCTGGTCGCGGACGCCCGCGCCGGCGACGAACGGCACCTGGTCTGGGCCCTTGACGACCGCCCCGTCGCGGCGAAGCTCACGGCCGCACTCAAGGACCAGCGCGTGTATATCGCGGACGGCCATCATCGCTACGAGACCGGACTCGCGTATCTCAAGGAAGAGATCGACGCCGCGAAGATCGACTTCGACGAGGACAGCACGCACTTCACCCTCGCGTACTTCTGCGCGCTGGACGATCCGGGTCTGCGCATCTTCGGCACCCACCGGATCGTGCGCGGCGCGGATGCGGCTATCGACGAGATCGTGCCGCGGAATTTCGACGCGACGGTCATCGAACGAGGCGCGATCGACGACACGCAGCCTGGCATCGTGCTTGTGCGGAACGCCACCTTCACGGAGCTCGTGCCGAAGCCCGGGCTCGATCTCACTGCGATGCCGGAGAGCTGGCGAACGCTCCCGGTCGCCCAGGCCGAGGAGCTGCTCATCGAGCCGGCCCGGAAGCTCGGCGGCGAGGTGACCTACGAGC
>CAZMLV010000046.1:0-2598 GCA_964567235.1 uncultured Chloroflexota bacterium
GCGATGTTCTCGAACACGAGGCCCATGAACCGCCAGGCGATCGTGCCGACGAGCAGATAGAGGACGAAGCGCGAGGTCGTGGCCGGGTCGACCGCGTTGCCCGAGATCGCCGGTGCGGCGATGCCGATGAACGCGACCGACAGCGAGGTCACGATCCCGTAGATGATCCAGACGACCTCCCAGAGCCAGTACCGCTTCATGAGCGCGACCTCGCGCTCGACGAACGCGTAGGCGAGGCCGGCTTGAGCCGCGAACTCCGCGATCACGGCAGCGCCTCCGCCGCGGCGGCGGCACGGGCCTGCCCCCCGGCGCGCAGGTAGAGGAGCACGTTCGGTACGAGGAAGACGGTGCCTGTGACCAGCGCCGCGCGGATCGATGACAGCGACCCGATCGCGCCGATCACCGGGCCGCCGGCGATCTGACCGCCGGCGTTGCAGAGGCTGTGCATCGACAGCACCGTCGCGCGCACGCGCGGCTCGATGTTCGCGGTGAGCCATGCGTGATAGAGCGGCTGCGTGGCGCTTTGGATCGCGGACTTGGAGAGCAGCGCAGCGACCGCGAGCGGGAATCCGCTCGCGAGCGCGAAGACGAGGATCGCGACGATCCGGCCGACCTCAGTGATCGCGAGCACGGTCCCGAGCATCGGAACGGCGGCGCGCGCGCTCCGACGCGCGAGATCGGCCATGCCGATGCCGAGAACAGTCGCCGCGACGTCGAGCAGCGCGAACGCGGTGACCGGCGCGAGCGCGGCAGGCAACAGCGTGAGCACGTGCGGATCCGAGAGACGGTCGAATCCCTCGCTCGCGGCGCCGACGAGCGCCGACGTCGCGAAGAGGGTCAGGAGGAACGGCCGCTGGCGCACCAGGACCGCGCTCTCGCGCGCCGTCGCGCCAAGACCGCGCCGGGACTGTCGACCGATCGGCCGGCGGAACGCGGGCTCATGGAGCAGCAGCGTCAGGCCGATCGCGACCACCGCGTACACCGCTGCGCTCGCGACGATCGGCGCGGCGTAGCTCACGGACGCGAGCGCGATGGACCCGCCCAGGCCGGCGAGATACGCGAGACGTCGCAGCTGCGCCGCACGGCTGAACAGCGCCGGAAGTGCGGCGTCGCCGACCTCGTCGGCGACCCAGGCCTCGGTCGCCCCGTTCGCGAAGGCCTCACCGATCCCGGTCACCGCCGCCCCAAGGAGGATGACCCCGAGCACCGGCACCAGCGCCTGGATGAGCCACCCCGCTCCGGTGATCGCGATACCGAGCGCGACCGCCCAGCGCCGGCCGTACGCGTCGGCGAATGCGCCGGTCGGGATGTTGAACACGAAGTACGAGGCTTCGGCACACGTGCCGACGAGCACGAGCTCGAACGCGCCAAGCCCCGCCGTGCGCACGTAATAGACGGCGTAGGCGGGGATGATCAACCCCCAGCCAAAACCGAGGACGGTGGCCATTGCGAGATAGACGGCGCGGGCGCTCATTGCCTCAGTCCTTCGACTCGGCCTGATCGGCCTCTTCGATCTTGCGCCCGGTGATCGTCATGAAGACGTCCTCGAGCGAACCGCGACCGCCATAGCGAGCGACGAGCTCGCTCGGCGTGCCTTCGGCCACGAGCCTGCCGCCATGGAGGACACCGACACGGTCGGCCAGGCGCTCGGCCTCGTCGAGGTCGTGCGTCGTCAGCAAGATCGTCGCGTCGTGCTCGTCCCGAAGGTCGCGCACGAAGGTCTGGACCTCCCGCTTGCTCCGGATGTCGAGCCCGGTGGTCGGCTCGTCCAGCAGCAGGAGCGACGGCGAGGTGAGGAATGCGCGCGCGATCGCGACCTTCTGCTGCATGCCGCGCGAGAGCTTCTCGAGCGGCTCGTCGTGGCGACTCCTGGTGATGCCGAGCCGGATCAGGATCTCCCGCGAGCGGGTGCGCGCGTCCGCCGCGGGCACGCCGTAGAGCCGTCCCGCGTAGACGAGATTCTCCATCGCGGAGAGCTTCTTGAAGAACGAGGCCTCGACCGAGACGCGGTTGATCAGCCGTTTCACGGCGAGCTCGTCCGCTCGGATGTCGAGCCCGAACACGGTGACCGTGCCGGCATCCGCCTCGAGCAGCGTCGAGAACACCCGGATGAGCGTCGACTTGCCGGACCCATTCGCACCGAGGAGCGCGTAGATCTCGCCTCGGCTGACGGCCAGCGACACGTCGTCGACCGCTCGTACGTCCTTTCCGGACGAGCGGAAGCACTTGACGATTCCCTGTGCCCGGAGCGCCGGACGGGACGTGCGGACCGTGGGCGGACCGATGTCGTCGCGAACTGCGATGGCCACTGCGCGGACTCCTTTCACGCGAGGTCGGGAGCCCACTGCCTTCGGCGGTATCCGCCGGAATGAAAAAGACCGTGGGCTCGGTGCCCACGGTCCGGATGGTCGAGCTGAGCGGGTGCTCTAGCTGGGTCCGGAGATGGGCAGGGTGCTCCGAGGACGTGCCCCGGAGGCGCCGGAGCGGACGAGAACGCTGAGAAGTTCCATTGCTACCGAGCGGCCCTGCCTTTCGAATTCTTCGCCACTTCTGGCGAGCGCGCTGACGTTACCGATTTCGAGCGACGCGGTCAAGCGT
>CAZMLV010000046.1:2698-7294 GCA_964567235.1 uncultured Chloroflexota bacterium
GAGAGCAGCTGGAAGATCAGCACGATCAGCGCGAGGACGAGAAGGATGTGGATGAGCGCGCCGACCGACGGGAGCGCGACGACGCCGAGCAGCCAAAGGATCAGCAGCACGACGACGATCGTCCAGAGCATGACTACACCTCCTTGCGATGCCGACTTCGCAAGGCGCGTGCCATTGGTACTATTCGCGCCTTTTTATCGAACTGATACCCGCCTCCCCCACTTGAGGGTGTCAGCCGATGACGGCCCGCACCTAGGGTCCTTCGGATGGGCTGGCGCACGGGCAACGGTTGGTCTCCGGTCGCGCGGTTCTCGGTCGCCCTCGCGCTGGTGCTGGTCGTCACGGCGGTGGCGCTGGGTGGGCTCACCGCTTTCTTGATCGGCCGCTACGTCGAGGACGAGACCGTCAACTTCACGCAGGACGCGGTCGCCGGGCACTTCGGGACCGTGTTCCAGACCTCCGTCTTCCAGCGGCCGCTCACCGACGCGGAAGAACAGACCCTCGAGCAGACCGTCGTCTTCCACTTCTCCATCTACAACGTCGTCTCCACCCGTTTCTACGCCACCGACGGCACCATCGTCTTCTCCTACGACGACAGTGAGATCGGCAGGCGGCTGGATCCGCTCGAGAATCCGAACCTGGCCGCGGCGCTCGCCGGCCAGCGTGTCGCGACACACAAGACGATCGTCGCCGATGTGCGCTACGCGAAGCCAGGCTTCACGTACTCGGAGCCGGCAGCGTCCGCGCCGGCGAGCGGCGACCACTCGGACCACGGCGGTGTCACGCTCTCGAGCCCCGATGTGCGACCCGTCCAGACGCTCGAGTCATGGGTCCCGGTCTACAACGACGGGAAGGTCATCGGCGCGGTGACCGTGTGGCGCGACATCGAGCCGCTGCAGATCGCGCTCTGGAACATGCAGGCCGGCATCGGGCTGATCATCGCCGCCGCGGCGGTCCTCCTCTGGCTCGTCCTTCGCGGCATCTACACCCGCTCCTCGAAGCAGATCGTGTCCCAGGCCACCGCCCTCCGGGCCGCGCTGGCCGAGACCGAGCGGACGTACGACGCGACGCTGGCCGCGCTGTCGAGCGCCCTCGACGTCCGAGACACCGAGACCGAAGGTCACGCGCGGCGCGTCGTGCGGTACATGGAGCTCATCGCGGAAGGCCTGAACGTCCCGGTCGAGCAACACGCCACGCTCCGCCGCGGCGCCCTCCTCCACGACATCGGCAAGATCGGGGTGCCGGACCACATCCTTCGCAAGCCGGGCCCGCTCACCGAGAACGAGTGGTACACGATGAAGACCCACCCGGACCTCGGAGCGAAGATCATCGCGAACGTCCCGTTCCTCGAGGAGGTCGCGGTCATCATCCGCGCTCACCACGAGCGCTGGGATGGGAACGGCTACCCCGAGGGCCTCGCCGGCGAGCAGATCCCGCTCGGCGCGCGGATCTTCGCCGTGGCCGACAGCTTCGACGCGATGACCTCGGACCGGCCATACCGCCGCGGTCGCCAGCTCGACGAAGCGCTGCTCGAGATCGATCGCTGCTCGATGACGCAGTTCGATCCGCAGGTCGTGAAAGCGTTCCTCGCGGTGCCGATCGAGCGCATCGAAGCGATCCACGCGAACGCGCCGTTCGGTCTCCGGCTCGTGCGCGCGGCAGCTTCCTAGCTACTCACTGCCTGGAAGCGACCCGCGCTGACGGCGGGTGGCGGGCTTCGCGAACGGCGAATTGAGCCGCTCTGCGGCGAGTGCGCACACCCGGAGCGAACCGAGAGCCGTCATCCAAGCTTCGCCGGGCGCGGAGCCCGCCGCCCGCCGCCGTCAGCGCGGGTCGCGCGCCTAATGCAGGACGTAGCTGCGATCGCCGATCCACTGCGCGGGCGGCACGTCCAGGTATTTCGCGAGCGCGTTGAGCGGGCCGGCGTATTCGCTGCGGAGCTTCGCGAATTCGGTCCAGGACGCGTCGGCGTCGCCAACGACGGCGTACCCCGCTTTTGCTAGGCGCGACCGGGCGTCATCGAACTCGGCGCGCTCGATCATCGGGCCGTCGAGCGGACGACCGTCGACGATGAACCGGAACGACCGGCCGACGTCTTCGACGAGGTGGCTGCCCAGGGCTCGGGTCGCGCGAGCCTGACCACGCGGGCCGCCCTCGATCGTCGTGAGCAGGAGCGTCGTGGCGTCGAGGATCGCCCCGACCGCCGAGACCCACGATTCGTGATCGTGCGTCGATCGGAAGAACAGCAGGATCGGGTACGCCAGGTGGCTCTCGAGGACCTCCGCGGACCAGGTCTCCCAGCTCTCGAACACCTGCTCGAGCTCGACATCGCTGTCGAATCCGGCGCAGGTCTCAAGGAGCGTGATGCCCGAGGGCGGCGCGCCGGCCCGCGCATCGAGCGTGACGACGGCCACCTCGCGGCGCTGGAAGTTCACATACAGGGAGAACAGGTACGTGATCGTGAGCGCCACGATGCCGAGCCCGACGCCGCCCGCGGCCACGGCAACGAGGCGCGAGCCGATCTCGGTCGGGACGTAGTCGCCGTAGCCGATCGTGAGCATCGAGACGGCCGCGAAGTACATCGCAGATCCGAGGTCCGTCAGCCGCGGCTCGACGCCATCGGCCAGTGCCAGGAGCATCGCTGAGAAGCCGACGATGAGCACGACGATCCAGAGGCCGAGCAGGATCATGACGATCCCGGGCGCGAACACGCCGAGCCGCTTTTCGCGCCGGTCCGGGTCGTCCTTGGCCTCGGCGTACGTGCGCCACGCCCGCCAGCTCCATCGGGTGAGGATGCCCGCAGGCCGGTATCGGGCCGGCGACGGGCGCGGCAGGATCACCGTGTTGAACACGTCGTTCAGCACCCAGCCCACCAGAACGAGCCCGATCAGGAACTCCAGCACCGCCACGGCCGAGAGCCTAGCCCTGCCGCGACTAGCCTCTAGCGCGCGTGAACGACATCGACGTCGTGCTCGGGCTCCTGGTCGTCGTCGCGACCCTCGCGACGGTCGCTCGCCGCATCGGCGTCCCCTCGCCGATCCTGATGGTGCTCGGCGGCATCGCGATCGGCTTCATCCCGGGGCTTCCGACGGTCGAGCTCCGGCCGGACGTCGTCTTCGTCGTCTTCCTGCCGCCGCTGCTCTACCTCGCCTCGGTCTTCGCGCCGCTCCAGGACTACAAGAGGCACGCGCGGGCGATCGGGCTGCTCGCGGTCGGGCTCGTCCTCGCGACGGCCGCCGCGGTCGCGGCCGCGGCGCGGGTGCTCATCCCGTCGCTCGGCTGGCCTGAGGCGTTCGCCCTCGGCGCGATCGTCGCGCCACCGGACGCAGTCGCCGCGACCTCCATCCTGCAGCGCATCGGGGTCCCGCGCCGGATCGTCACCATCCTCGAGGGCGAGAGCTTGCTGAACGACGCGACGGCACTGGTCACGTACCGGATCGCGCTGGCGGCCGCGGTGACCGGGACCTTCGTGGCCGGCGACGCGATCGCGAGCTTCGCGCTCGTGTCGGTCGGCGGGGTCGCCGTGGGTCTGATCGTCGGCGGGGCCGCCACGGCGATCCGCACCCGCCTGCACGACACGCCGGTCGCGATCACCGTCTCGATCCTCACGCCGTTCGCGGCCTACATCGCCGCCGAGCGGCTCGGTGCGTCCGGCGTCCTCGCGACGGTCACCGCCGGGCTCTACGTCGGGCGACACATCGGCCAGCTCTCATCGGAGCAGCGCATCACCGGTGGCGCGGTATGGCAGATGATCACGTTCCTCGCGAACGGCCTGCTGTTCACGCTCGTCGGACTCCAGCTCCCGGCCATCGTGCGGAACCTCTCGAGCGTGCCGGTGGCCGACCTCCTCGGCGTTGCCGCGCTGGTCGCGCTGGTCGCGATCGTCACGCGCTTCGTCTGGGTGTTCGTGGGGACGTACCTGCCGCGCTGGCTTGGCGGACCTGCGGACAAGCCCGGTCCGCGCGGCGTCACGGTCGTCGCCTGGGCGGGCCTCCGCGGCGCGGTCTCGCTGGCCGCGGCGCTCGCCCTGCCCACCGACTTCCCCGATCGGGACCTGGTCATCTTCATCACGTTCAGCGTCATCGTCGTCACGCTCGTGGGGCAGGGCCTCACCCTGCCGCTGCTCGCACGATGGCTGGGCGTCGTGGACACGCAGGACGTCCAGCACGAGGAGGCCCACGCACGGGCCGCGATCGCCGAAGCTGCCCTCGCGCTCATGCCGGACCTGCGGACCAGATGGCCCGGGCACGCCGAGCTCGTCGATCGGCTGACGGCCGAGTATGCGCACCGCGCTGAGCACGCGGAGGAACATCACGAGGGCGAGCTCGGCGCGGCGGATCAGGAGCTGCTCGAGCACCGCCAGATGAAGCAGGAGCTCATCGACACCGAACGGGCGGCCGCGCGCGAGATGCACGGCCGCGGCGCGATCAGCGAGGACGTCCTCCGTCGCCTCGAACGCGACCTCGATCTTTCGGAGCTGCGCGCGGACGCATGAGCGAGGACGCGGGCGCCCGCCCCTCCCCCGCGCCCCGGGGGGCGGCAGCAGGGCGAGCCCGGGAGGGGGTGGGGGTTAGGGGGGGCCCCCCGCCCCCCCCC
>CAZMLV010000046.1:7304-11583 GCA_964567235.1 uncultured Chloroflexota bacterium
GGGATGGGCTGCCGCCCGCTCGCCGAGCCCGCGGGGCCGGTGTTGAGCCGGGCCGCGGGGTCGGGCTGATGCTGCGCGAGAGCCGGCTAGGTCTTGGGCTTGAGCTGGGCCCGCACGACCCCGCCCGGGTGGACCATCGAGTGGACGTTGTAGTAGTAGTTGCCCGGATTGGCGATGATGTCGGTCGCGAGATCCGCCGCCACCGCAAGGTTGTCCTTGGTGATCGACGTGCCGCCCGTCGTGAGGGCGATCGGGTCGGTCGCCTTCATCCCGGAGTCCACGACGACGCTGCCGTTCGTCTTGGCGTCACCCTTGTGGATGTGCGAGATCGTGATCATGGTCGTCGACGGGAAACCCTTCAGCACGATCTCGAACTTGGCGTTCGCGCCGATGATCTTGCCGCTCGTGTCCTTGGCCGTGAACAAGGTCACGGTCGCCGTGCCGCTGCCGCTGGCCTCGGCATCCGCGATCGGCGGGTTCTCGTTCGCCGAGGAGAGGTCGGCGGTGAACACGAAGGTGTTCGCCGGGCTCGGCTGGGGCGTCGCGGTGGCCGCGGCCACGGGCGCCGTCGTCGCGGCTCCGGTGCCGGCCCCGCCGCAGGCGGCTGCCACCAGTCCGACCGCCGCAAGCACGCTCAGGACAACTTTCATGGTTCCCTCCACAATCGCGCAGGATCGCTGTGGACAGTACGCTGCCGAAGGCCGTCCGGATGACGCGGCGGCCGTCTTGTGCCAGGGGAGGACGCGATGAACGAGCCGGCCGGCCAGAGCGAGCTCAACCGGCGCATCGACGACCTGATCCAGCGCCTGATCGAGGCCGATCAGCGGGGGTCGGAGATCGAACCGATGAAGCTGGCCCACGAGCTCGGCGAGATCAAGCAGCTCATGGCCCGCCGCAAGACGATCGTGCCGCGCCCGGGCGGCGAGGGTCACTGGCGGTGCGAGGCCTGCGGGACCATCACCCACGCCCGCGCCAAGCCGGATCGCTGCCCGCAGTGCGGCGCCGCGCGGCTGTGGCCGGCCGACCTCGAGCAGTCGAACGTGGAGTCCGGCGCGGGCTGATCAGCTCGTCTTGCGGGGATCGAGCGCGTCGCGGAGCCCGTCGCCGATGAAGTTGATCGACAGGACCGTGAGGAAGATGAGCGAGCCCGGGAAGATCGCCCAGTGGGGAGCGATGTCGAGGTAATTCCGGGCGTCGTAGAGGATCCGGCCCCAGGTCGGCACGTCGGACGGGAACCCGAGCCCGAGGAACGACAGCGTGGACTCGGTAAGGATCGCGCCACCCACGCCGATCGTGGCGGCGACGAGGATCGGGCTGAGCGCGTTCGGCAGGATGTGCCGCACGATGATCCGGCCGTTCTTCGCACCGACCGACCGGGCCGCCTCGACGAACTCCTTCTGCTTGAGCGAGAGGAACTGCGCGCGGACCAGACGCGCGACCGGCATCCAGTTCAGCACACCGATCACGCCGACGATCATGAGGAAGATGCCGAGCTCGGCGCCGAACGTCGCACGGAGCGTGTCGCGGAAGAGATAGATGATCACGAGGAGCAGCGGGAGGACCGGCAGCGAGAGGAAGAGGTCGGTCAACCGCATGAGTGGGTTGTCCAAGCGGCCGAAGAAGCCCGCGAGGGCCCCGATGGTCGTGCCCAGGGTGATGGCGAGGAGCACCGACACGATGCCGACGGCGATCGAGATGCGGCCGCCGAACATGAGCCGGGCCAGCAGATCGCGGCCGAGATCGTCGGTGCCGAGCAGGTGCTCCGACGACGGCCCCTTCAACGACAGGGTGAAGTCGATGACGTCGATCTTCGTGTGGTAGATGAGCGGCCCGCCGAGCGTGAACAGGATCAGGAAGACGAGGGTGCCGAGCGAGACCATCGCGAGACGATGCCGGCGGAACTGCCACCAGGCGTCCTTCCACAGCGATCGAGACGGCCGCAAGGTCGTGCTCGCGATCACCTTGCCCTTGGTCATCTGCGTGGCGGGAGCGGCCATTACGTGTACTTGATCCGCGGATCGAGCACCGCGTAAAGGATGTCGGCGAAGAGGTTGAACAGCACGACGAGCACCGCGAAGATCAGGAGGATCGCGGTGACCACCGGCGTGTCTCCGTCGCCGATCGACCGGACAAGGAGCTCCCCGATCCCGGGCACCCGGAAGATCTGCTCGGTCACGATCGCGCCGCCGAAGACCGTCGGGACGCCGAGCGCGACGAGCGTGACCACCGGGATGAGGCTGTTCCGGAGGACGTGCCGGAGCACGACGACCTGCTCCTTGAGGCCCTTCGACCGCGCCGTTCGGACGTAGTCCAGCGGCAGATGCTCGAGCATCTCCGCGCGCGTGTACCGCGCGATGGTCGCCGTGTCGAACAGCGCGAGCACCGTGATCGGCATGATCGACTGCTTCACCTGATCGAGGAACGTCGGGAGGTCGTGGATCACGAGGGTGGAGTCGTAGATGAACGGGAACCACCGGAGGTTGATGCTGAACACGATGATCAGCAGGATCCCGGTGAAGAACGTCGGCACCGAGAATCCGATGAACGCGAATGTGGTGGCGAAGTGGTCGAACAGCGAGTACCGGCGCACGGCGGAGATCATGCCGATCGGGATCGCCAGGACCACGCCGATGAGATAGGCGACGCCGACGACCGCGAGGGTGTTCGGCAGCCGCTGCTTCAGGAGATCGACGACCGGCGAGTGGCTCATGAACGAGAAGCCGAAGTTGCCCTGGGCGAGGCTCGTCACCCATTTCACGTAGCGGACGGGCCACGGGTCATCGAGGCCGAGTGATGTCCGGATCGCGGCCCGCACTTCCGGCGGTACGCGCGGATCGGCGCCGAATGACGAGAGCGGATCCGTGGGCGCAAGGGCGAGGATCGCGAACACGACGAAGCTGATGACCGCCACCGTCGGGATGGCGATGAGGAGGCGTCTGAGGATGTACCTGCCCACCTACTCGAACCTCATCCCGGCGGGACCGGTGACGCGGTGGACGATCTCCACCGCGTCACCGTTCCGCCCATTAGCCCTGGGCTACTTGTACCAGTCGGCGATGTTGTACATCTCGGAGTCCCACCCGGTCGGGGTGTTCCCCTTGATGGTCGTGCTGATGCCTGACGTCACCTGGGTCCGGGTCACGATCGGGATGATCACGACGTTGAGGATCAGGTTGTCGTTGGCCTTCTTGATGAGGTCCGCGCGCTTGGCCGCGTCGGTCTCCTTGCGGAGCTGGTCGACGTAGCCATCGAAGGTCGGGTCCGAGTAGCGGTTGTAGTTGCCGAGCTGCCACCCGTTGGACTTCTGGGCGATCTGCTTGGTCGTCCAGCCATCGAGGTAGCTCGTCGGGTCCGGGTCGGAGTTGTTCGTGAACATTTCGACGTCGGACCAGAAGTGGTTGGCGCCGTCGGGCGAGGTGTTCGTGAAGAACGTCGCCGCGGGCGTCTGCAGGAGGGTCACGCCGAAGCCGGCCTTCTCCCAGTTGGTCTTCATGATCGCCTGGGTGGCCTGACGGACCGCGTTGACGGTCGTGTTGTAGGTGAGCTTCAGCTTGATGCCATTCTTGGCGCGGATGTTGTCCGAGCCGAGCTTCCAACCCGCGTCGTCGAGCAACTTGCCCGCCGCTACCGGGTCGAACTGGCTGCAGAAGGACTGCGTCGCGGTGGACTCGAAGTCCGGCACGCCGGTGATGATGTTGCAGCCGGGCTTGCCGGTGAGTCCGCCACCGTAGAGCTGGTTCGCGACCGTCTGACGGTCGGTCGCCATCGCGAGGGCCTTACGGACGGTAAGCCCGTCCGGGCCGTTGAAGAACGGGTGCTTCGTCGAGGGCTCGCCGCGGAGGTCCCCCGCGGCGTTCGGGTCCGCGAAGTTGAGCAGGATCCGCTCGACGCTCGAGCCGTACACCGAGAGCATCTTGCCCTTGGTGCTGGCCGAGATCATCGGCTGAAGGATGTTCGCCGCGACCTGGAGGTTCCAGGCGTAGTCGGTGTCGCCCGTCTGGAAGACCGCGCGCGCTGCGGACTCGGCGTCGCCGCCGCCCTTCAGCTGGACGGTCTTGAAGTACGGCTTGTTCGGGTCGCGGAAGTTCGGGTTCGCCTTGTAGGTGACCACGTCACCGGGCTTGAACGTGTCGAGCATGTACGGGCCGGTGCCGATCGGCTTGAGATCGGCCGGGCAGTCCTTGGCCTTGGCTCCGGTGCAGCCGGCGTACTGGGCCTTCTGCAGGATGCCGCCGTTCGAGACGTAGCCCACGCCGTACTGATAGACGTTCGGGTTCGG
>CAZMLV010000047.1:0-11578 GCA_964567235.1 uncultured Chloroflexota bacterium
CGAACAAGCTCTTGAAATAGGGGAGACTCTGGTGCGCTCCAACGCCGTAGACTTGATTGTCGTCGACTCGGTCGCGGCGCTCGTGCCGAAGGCCGAGATCGAGGGCGAGATGGGCGACTCGCATGTCGGCATGCAGGCGCGGTTGATGAGCCAGGCCCTGCGCAAGCTCACGGGCACGATCTCGAAGACCAAGACCACGGTGATCTTCATCAACCAGCTCCGCGAGAAGATCGGCGTGATGTTCGGGAGTCCGATCACGACCACCGGCGGCAAGGCGCTGAAGTTCTACGCGTCGATGCGCCTCGACGTCGCGGGCATCGAGCAGATCAAGAACGGGACCGACGTCATCGGGCGGCGCGTGCGGGTCAAGGTCGTGAAGAACAAGGTCGCGCCGCCGTTCCGGATCGCCGAGCTCGAGATCCTCGCGGTCGAGGGCATCTCGCGCGAGGGCGGGCTCGTGGATATGGGCCTGCTCACCGGGGTCGTCACGAAGTACGGCGCCTGGTTCAACTACGGCGAGACCCGGCTCGGTCAGGGCCGCGAGAACGCGAAGCAGTTCTTCCGCGACCACCCCGACGTCGCGGCCGAGGTCGAGGCGAAGGTCCGCGAGAAGTCGGGCGCCATCCCGGTCGGCGGCCCGGATGAGGAAAGCTAGCCGGCCCGCAGGCGCCGCACCGCCGGCCGGCGATGCCTACGACGCGGCGGTCCGCTATCTCGCGTCGCGCCCCCGCAGCGTCTCTGAGATCAAGCGGCACCTGCGGACGAAGCGCTTCGACGAGGCCGAGCAGGACAGGGCGATCGATCAGCTCCGCGCGCAGCGCTACATCGACGACGAAGCCTTCGCCCGCTACTGGGTCGAGCAGCGCGCGAAGTTCCGCCCGAAGGGCCAGCGCGCGATCGCGAGCGAGCTCATGCAGAAGGGCGTCGCCCGCGAGATCATCGACCTCGTTCTCGGCGAGGCCGACCCCGATGCTGAGACCAAGCGCGCCCGCGAGTCGATCCGCCGCCCGATGACCCGGTGGCTCTCGATGGACGAGAACGAGCGCAAGCGGAAGATCCACCAATACCTCGTCACCCGCGGCTTCTCCTACGACGTGATCGAGGAGGTCATCGCGAAGCCCGAGGCCGGAGAGGAGTGAGCACGTCGGCGCCCTGGCGCTTCTGCCCGCTCTGTGGCGTCGCCCTCGTCCAGCCCGTCGACCCGCGCCTCAATCCCGCCTGTCCCGAGTGCGCATGGTTCCGGCCGACGTACGCGCTGCCGGTCGTGCTCGTGCTTGCCCACGCGGCCGACGGTCGGATCGTGTTCACGCGCAAGAACGACTGGCCCGAGGGGGCGTGGGCGCTCGTCGCCGGCTTCGTCGAGGTGGGAGAGACCGCGGAACAGGCGGCGATCCGCGAGCTCGAAGAGGAGGCCGGCCTTACCGGCCGCCAACCGCGCGTCGTCCGGACATTCACCCGCACCGATCAGCTGCTTGTCTATGTGGAGGTCGCCATCGACGGCGAGCCGCACGCCGGCTCGGATGTCGACGAGATCCTGCTGGCCGATCCGGATCCCGCGCGCGTGCCCGAGGGCTGGGTCGCGCGGGAGCTGGTGGAAGCCTTTCGCGACCGCGGTTAGGTCACAACCCCCAGGACGTCACGGCCTCGACGTGCAGCGCGATGACCGAGTCGAACTCCGTCTCGCGGTACTGCGCGAACTTCCGCTTCAGGAGCCGGCGCGCTCGATCGAGCTCGGCACCCCGGTCGACGACCTTCGCCCGAACGTGCGCGACGAGGCCGCGCAGCCGGTCCCAATCCTCGAAGTAGTCGTCGCACTCGAGCGAGGCACGGCGCCGTTCGCGCAGGTTCTCGGCGGTCACGCCCCCGGTCGCGACGTACGCGATCCGCCGTTCTCGGTCGAACGCATGGCAGAGCGGCGCGACATGCACCACGCCGGCTCGATCGACGGACCCGACGCGACACACGCGCGCGCGGGCCA
Source organism: uncultured Chloroflexota bacterium (assembly GCA_964567235.1). Classification (GTDB taxonomy): domain Bacteria; phylum Chloroflexota; class Limnocylindria; order P2-11E; family P2-11E; genus UBA4735. The sequence continues at coordinate 1,979 of CAZMLV010000047.1, forward strand.
GGAACGCCGTCTCCTTCGAGGTCAACCGGGGCCGCATGCGCGGACCCCGTGCAGCCGGCGCGCCAGCGGTGCCCGTGGTCGCTCGGTCACGGCCCGGCAAGAACCTGGACGACCATGATCCTCGCCCCGCCCGATCCGGCTTGCACCGTCGCTTCCGTTCCGCCCGCGATGGTCGAGCCAGCCTGAGCGACCAGATCGCTCCGCCGTCCATCGACTGTGATCACGAGCTGCCCATCGAGCACCACGATCGCGGCTGGCCCGGAGTAGTGCCCGGAGGCACCGGCGCTGAGACGCTGATCGGTGAGCCGCTCGCGTTGCGGTCCCCCGAGGAGGTCGGTCAGCTCCGCGGATTCATACGTACGGTGACCGGCAGGCACCGGCATCGCCGTGCCGCGTTGTGCGGCGGGGCGCACCGCCACGAAGTACCAGTGGTTCATCAGCGGGTCGATGGTGGCGATGGTCCCCGCGACGAGCAGCGCGGCCATCAAGGCAGACGCCGAACGCTGACCGCTACGCCGCGTCAACGCGACCGTCAACCCCACGATCAGGAGCGCGAGGGCGATCGCGAGCGGTGTAGCGGCGCGATTCTCATGATCGTGCTCGACCTGGTTCCCGATGAACAGCGCGTCGCCGGCGCCGACGTCGACGACGTCGCCCGCGATCACCGTTGTTGCGGTCCCAACGACGTTGGCAACGAAGCCCGCCACATGCGTGTGCGGACCGAGCACCGCACCCGGTGGCTGTGGCAGCTCGAGGACGCTGATGAACACCGGCGCGGCTGGGAGGCTCGCGACCCGCGCCTCGACCACGCGACCTGACCCCGCTGAGCCCACGACTCCGGGCAGTGCAAGCGAGATGGCGGCTGCGATGGCGGAAGCACCGAAGGCCAGTGAGACGACTCGTGGGCCGACGGTCAGCGTCCTGCCCGCGGCGAGCACAGCGACGAACAGGAGCCACCCGATGAGCGCAGCGACTGCGGCCCCGATGCCGAGGTTGAGCATGAAGAAGGTCGCGGTCATCGGATCGTTCGCGAGGGCGCCGCGCGGCGGCGCACCCTGCAGCAATCCGACCAACGGCATCACGAGGGCGCCCGAGACGAGCCAGGCGCCGACCGCGAATGCGATCGACGCAAGCGGTCGATGCGGCCGTCGCTCGACGAGCAGCACGTAGAGGCAAACGAGGGCCGCCTCTCCGAGCAACAACATCGCCCAGCCGGCGGGGCTCGCCTCGCGGTCGGCGCCGAGCAGCCGGTCCAGCATGCCGGCCGGTGCGGTGACTGGAGCGCCGAATGCCGGGGACAGCTGGAGCCACCCAAGCGCCGCCGCGACGGCCGCGCTCCCAACGAAGGCGCGCCGCAACGTCGCCCATACCATCGGCTCAAAGTGACACCATCGGACCCAGCTGACAACCGTTCGGCCGAGCGCTGGTCCGCGATCCTCCGCGGGGACGGTGTGGCGGCGATCGGTTCGCGCCTCGGGCGGCGAATGTTCGCGCTATTCCCCGGCCGCCCGCGCTGCAAGGTCTGCAACGCGCCATTCGGCGGACCGATCACGTGGCCCTTCCGGGTGCTTGGTCATCGGCCCTCTCATAAGACCCCGCACGTCTGCGCGCGCTGTCTCGAGTGGGCGCCGGAGGGGGGCGTCGTCGTTCCGCTCAGTGTCCTATTCGCGAGCGTCCGCGGTTACGCCGGTTTGACCGAATCGTCGACCGGTGGGACCGGGTCCGCGCTCTTGGGTCGCTTCTACGACGTCGCCTCGCGCGTGCTCCTGCGGCACGAGGCCATCCTCGGACAGATCACCGGCGATCAGGTGATGGGCCTCTTCGTGCCCGGCCTGAGCGGTCGCGACTATCCCCGGAAGGCGGTCGCGGCAGCGTCCGCGCTTCTGGACGCAGTGGGCTATCGCACGATCGGCGGGGCGTGGCTTCAGATCGCGGTGGGCATCTCGACCGGCGAGGAGTTCTGCGGCAACGTCGGGGGCGGGGGCTTCAAGGACTTCACAGCCGTGGGAGACGTCACCAACACCGCAGTCCGTCTGACCGCCCGCGCGAGCGCAGGCGAGGCGATCGTCGATGCCGCGACGCGTGCCGCGGCGCAGGAGTTCTCCTTTGCGAGCGGCGACATCGTCACGCTTGAGGGACGGAATGCCGCCGTGCAGACCTACCGGGTAGCGTTCGACGCAGCCGCCGGCGATGGCGCCGAGGCCGGCGCGGTGCTGTTCAACGTGCCGCTGTTCGCCGGCCTTCCCCCGAAGGTCGCCGGCGGCGTGCGCGAACGCGTTCGGCGGCGTTCATTCCCCGCAGGCACGTATCTCACGCGAGAGGGCGAGCCGGCCGACTCGATGTTCGTCATCGAACGTGGACTCGTCCGGGTGTCGCGGACGTCGCGGCAGGGGCGAGAGCTCGTCCTCGGGCTCCTCAAGGCCGGAGACACGCTTGGCGAGCTCGGCGTGCTGGAGGCTAGCGGGACCCGTACCGCCGATGCGATCGCGGTGGAACCGACGATGTGCGTCGCGCTCAACAGGGAGGACCTCCGTGCGCTGATCCGCACGAGTCCCGAGCTCGGCCTGCGATTGCTCGCGACGCTCGTCGATCACGTCCGCCGCAAGGATGACGAGCTGGCCGATATCGCGTTCCTGGACCTCCCGGGCCGGGTTGCCCACAAGCTTCTGCAGCTGGCGGCCCGACACGGCGAACCGGTCGAGAGCGGGGTTCGGATCGCCGTCCGGCTCCCTCAGAGCGACATCGCGGCGATGGTCGGCGCCAGTCGGGAGAACGTGAACCGGGTGCTCGGGCGGTTCGTCTCCGAGGGAGCGGTCTCGATGGACCACGGGGTGATCACGATCGTCAATGCCGAGGGCCTGAAAGCGCTGTGTTGAACGTCACAGCTCGTTCTTGACGTAAGTCATCGCCCGACTGCCGTTGCGATCCGAGGCTGGTCTCGGCCCTGGACACCGGGGCCCGACCCCAACCGGTCGCAGTGGAGGTACGTCCCAATGTTCGGATCCCGACGCGTCGCCGGCATCGCGTGCGCGACCCTGTTCCTCATGGCGGCCTGCGGAGGGTCAGCCGCCCCGGTGGCGCCGGTCGCGCCGGTGGCAGCGGCGACCCCGAGCGCCACACCCAGCGTGACATCGAGCATCCTCGCTTCCGGTCCGCTCCCGTCCATCCCCGCGGGAGCCCTGTTCATCAACTACCTGGACCTTCCCCAAGCCGCCGGAGGGGTGATCAAGCACGCACACATTCCCGGCTTCGTTTACGCCGTCTCAGGCACACCCGAGATGGACGTTGAAGGAGCGGCGCCGGCGATGATCCAGCCGGGGAACGCCGCGTTCATCGGGTCTGGCGTCATGCACTCGCATGTGAACCCGGGGACCTCGGGCAACGATTGGTGGTTCATCGGACTTCGTCCCGCGGCATCGCGGCCGCTCGCGACGATCGTGGCCGGGCAGAAGGAGCTGTACACGACGCCCGATCTCACGACGATCGCGACGGGCTCGTATACGGAGATGCTCACCGATAGCCGTCTTGCGGCGAAGGGCGTCGACCGGCAGTCCGGGCAGGTGATCCGCGTGCTCTACGTCGTCGAGGGGGACGTGACCGTCAGTGGCGACGCGGGGATGGTGAGCACGGCCTCCGCAGGCCAGGGCCTGTACTCACTCCCAGGTGCAACTCTTGTCTTGACAGCCGGCGCGGCCGGCGCGCACTACCTCACATTCACGATGACCCCGGCAGGTAACTAGAGGACCCAGGGTCGAGAAGGTCCGCCTTCGCTGCCGGTCTCCCGGCACCGAGGGCGGCCTTCGCGATCATCAGCCGGCGGTCAGTGGCCGAGATGCCGCTTCAGAAAGGCGACCGTCCGAGCCCACGCAAGGGCCGCCGCCTCGGCGTTGAACTGCGGCCGGCTTGGCTCGGCGAACCAGTGCTTCGCGCCGGGGTAGACGTAGAAATCCGGTGTCGCTCCCGCCTCCCGCGCGCGCTGCTCGACCTTGCCGACCATCTCGGGAGACGGATCGTCGTCGAGTTCCCCGTAGTGGCCGAGGATCGGCGGGAGCGTCGCTCCGGGCTCAGGCCAGCCGCCGCCGTAATGATCGACGAGCGCCCCGACCAGTCCGGGGCGGCGCTCGACGAGATCCCAGGCCAAGCTACCGCCCATGCTCCATCCGAGCACCCCGAACGGGCCGGCCTTCGCGAGCCGGTCCGTCGCGCGATCGACCTCGCTCTGCTGGTAAGCCGCGTCCCTCGCTTTCATGAGGGCTTCAGCGGCTGGGATCTCGGTGGCCGTGCGACCTCCGCCGTAGAGGTCGGGCGTTTCGACCGTGAACCCCTCGCCCTCGAGGCGCCGCGCGTACGCGCGCACGTCGTCGTTGAGTCCCCACCACGCGTGCAGGACGAGCACCCCGGCGGTCATGTCGCCGCGATCCTATCGATCTCCGCCGCGAGGTCGATGTCGGCCCGAGAAATGCCCTTCGTGACGTGCGTCGTGAGGACGATCCGGACCGTCTTGTAGCCCTCGATGTGGATGTCGGGGTGGTGGTCCGCGCGGACCGCCGCGTCGCCAACCTTGTTGACGAATGCCAGGGCGCTCTTCCAGCCGGTGCGGGTGAACGCCTTGGTGATCGCCTGGCCGTCGCGCCGCCAGCCATCGAGTTCCCCCAGCAATTCCTCGAGCAACGGCTCGGGCAGCCGCTGTTCGCTTTCCGGCACGGCCATCCTGCTATTCTCGCCTCACTTAACTCTTGTGAACTCCCGGCGCCCGGGGCACGCCGTCCCGAGCGTCGATTCCGCGGACGGGGGCCTGCGCCCTCACAACGGCGCCGACTTCGCGTACGCGGGCACACGGAAAGGATTCTGGTCATGCCCGACAACCTCGTCGTGGGCGTCATCGCCCTCGTCGCCGGGTTGCTCGTCGGCTTCGGGATCGCCCTCATGGTCCGCCGGAGCATCGCGCTCAACAGCGAGACCACCGCCCGCGCGAACGCCGACCGGCTGCTCGCTGACGCCCGGACCAAGCAGAAGGACATCATCCTCGAGGCCAAGGACGAGGCCATCAAGGTCGCGAAAGCAGCCGAGAACGAGAACCGCGAGCGGCGCGCCGAGCTCCAGCGCTACGAGAGCCGGCTCGACAAGAAGGACGAGCAGCTTGACGCCCAGGTCGCCGAGCTGACGGGCCGCGAGAAGAAGCTGACCGAGAAGGAGGCCGCCCTCGAGGCCGAGCGGGCGAAGATCGAACAGCTCCAGGAAGAGCAGAAGGTCGAGTTGGCCAGGGTGGCCGGGCTCAGCCAGGACGAGGCCCGCGCGCTGCTCCTCGAGAGCGTCGAGGAGGAGATGCGCGATATCACGAACCGCAAGGTCCGTGAGTACGAGGTCGAGGCCCGCGAGCGAGCGGACGACAAGGCTCGCGCGATCCTCACGATGGCCCTGCAGCGCTATGCCGCGGAACACACCACCGAGCACTCGGTGACCGCGGTCGCGCTCCCGAGCGACGACATGAAGGGTCGGATCATCGGCCGCGAGGGCCGGAACATCCGCGCCCTCGAGACGCTCACCGGCGTCGACGTGATCATCGATGACACGCCGGAGACCGTCGTCGTGTCGGGCTTCGACCCGATCCGCCGCGAGGTCGCGAAGCGCGCCCTCGAGCGGCTGCTGGTCGACGGCCGGATCCATCCGGCGCGCATCGAGGAGATGGTCGGCCGGGCGCGGACGGAGATCGACCAGTCCATCAAGGAGGCGGGCGAGGCCGCGGTGTACGAGGTCGGCATCGGCGCGCTGCATCCGGATCTCGTGAAGTACCTCGGCCGGCTGCACTTCCGCACGTCGTTCGGTCAGAACGTGCTCCGCCATTCGATCGAGGTCGCGCACGTCGCGGGCATGCTCGCTGCGGAGACCGGCTACGACCAGCAGACGATGAAGCGCGCCGGCCTGCTCCACGACATCGGCAAGGCGATCGACCACGAGGTCGAGGGCGCGCACACCGTGATCGGTGGCGAACTGCTCAAGCGCTACGGGTTCCCGCAGACCGTCATCGACGGCGTGGTCGGACACCATGGCGACGTCGAGCCGGTGACGATGGTCGGCACGCTCATCTCCGCGGCCGATGCGATCAGCGCGGCGCGTCCGGGCGCACGCAGCGAGATCGTGTCGAACTACATCCAGCGGCTCACCGAGCTCGAGGCCGTCGCCAATAGCTTCCCGGGCGTCGAGAAGTCATTCGCGATCCAGGCCGGTCGCGAGGTCCGGGTCATGGTGAAGCCGGGCGAGATCGACGACCTCCACGCCGCGCGGCTTGCCCGCGACATGGCCCAGAAGATCCAGGACACGCTCCAGTACCCGGGCCAGGTGAAGATCACGGTCATCCGGGAGACGCGTTCCGTCGACTACGCGAAATAGCCGCGATGCGCATCCTGTTCGTCGGTGACGTCGTCGGCCGGCCGGGTCGCGACGCGGTCGCCGCGCTCCTGCCGAAGCTCCGCGACGAGCTCCGGGTCGACCTCGCGATCGTGAACGGCGAGAACGCCGCGGGCGGGGCCGGGCTGACCGCCGAGACGGCGCGCGAGCTGCAGGCTGCCGGCGCCGACGTCGTCACGACGGGCAACCACATCTGGGACCAGCGGCAGTTCATTGCCGAGATCGAGGCGCTCGATTTCGTTCTCCGTCCGATCAACCTGCCGGAGAACAACCCCGGGCGCGGCTCGCTCACGGCGAAGGGCGCGCTCGTCGTGAACGCGATCGGCCGGACCTTCATGGCGCCCGCAGACGATCCGTTCCGCGCGCTGGACGATCTGCTCGCGCGGTCGGACGCGAAGATCACCGTCCTCGACTGGCACGCCGAGGCGACGAGCGAGAAGCTCGCGATGGGCTGGCACCTCGACGGACGGGTCACCGCGGTGGTCGGGAGCCATACCCACGTGCCGACGGCCGACGCGCGCGTCCTGCCCAACGGCACCGCGCTCATCTGCGACACCGGCATGGTGGGCCCGCGCGACTCGATTCTCGGGATGCGGACCGAGGTGATCGTCGAGCGCTTCCGTACCGGGATGCCGAAGCGGTTCGAGGTCGGGGACGGCCCGGTCGTCTTCGGGAGCGTCCTCATCGATGCCGACGACGAAACGGGCAAGGCTCGCTCGATCGAGCGCCACGATCGGATCCATCCGGGGTGAAAGTTCGAGGCATTCGCTGGCTGGGGACGCCGACGGCCCGCTACGCCGAGACAGTGGCGTTCGCGCGTGACACGCTCGGTCTGCGCCTGCGGATTGATGAGGAAGACTTCGCCGTGTTCGAAGCCGAGAACGGCGACACGTTCGAGGTGTTCGGGCCGAAGGGGATCGCGGACGGGCATGAGTTCATGGTGGCGCCCGTCGCGGGCTTCGAGGTCGATGATGTCGTCGCCGCGCGCGGCGAGATGGAGGCGAAGGGCATCCGGTTCATCGGCGAGGTCCACGAGGCGGAGTCGAGCGCCTGGTCGCACTTCTACGGGCCGGACGGTCACGTGTACGAGATCATGGCCCGCAAGTGAGCGTCGGCTATCCGATCGATCTGCACACGCACTCGCTGCGGTCGGACGGCGCGCTCGGGCCGGCGGCACTCGTCGAGCGCGCCGCGGAGCGCGGGGTGAAGATCCAGGCGCTCGCCGACCACGACACGTTGGCCGGCGCGGCCGAGGCGATGGCCGCGGGGGAGCGGGTCGGCGTGCGGGTGATCCCGTCGACGGAGCTGAACACCGAGTCGGAATGGGGCGACGTCCACATCCTCGGCTACTTCCTCGATCCTGCCGACGCGGCGCTCGAGGATCGGCTGCGCTGGCTGCGCGAGCACCGCGGTAAGCGGATCGAGCTCATGGTGGAGAAGCTGAATGCGCTCGGCTATCCGATCGCGCTCGCCCGGGTGATGGAGATCGCGCAGGGCGGCTCGCTCGGGCGACCGCACTTGGCGCAGGCCCTGTTCGAGGCCGGCCACGTCCCCACCTATGACAGCGCGTTCGATACGCTCATCGCGAAGGACGCGCCGGCGTACGTGTCGCGCGTGGGCCTCTCGCCGCTCGAAGCCGTGCAGCTCGTCGTCGCGCACGGCGGCGTACCTTCGCTCGCGCATCCGTTCACCGTCATCGGGCTCGACCTGCTCATGCCGCTCATCGTTGCCGCGGGCCTCGCCGGGATCGAGGCGTACTACGGCTCGCATCCGCCGGCGATGACCGCGACATGCCTGTCGCTCGCGCGCCGCTACGACTTGGTCGCGACCGGCGGGAGCGATTTCCACGGTCGCGGCGACCACGGCGCGCCGCTCGGTGGGGTCTTCGTGCCGCCGGAGACGATCGCCGCCCTCGAAGCCCGCCGAGGCGGCCAGGCCGCCGCTACCATGACGACCGCCGTGGGAGGGGACTGATGGCTCGCGCGATGCGCCCGGTCGTCGTCCTCATGCTGCTCGCGACGGTCCTGTTCATCGCCGACGGCATCCTCGACCACAATGTCGCCGGGACAGGCGGCTTCGACGATCACAAGGGCGTCGGCTGGACCTCGTATCTCTTCGCGTTCGCCAATCTGCTCATGACCATCGCGGTCGCCCGGGGAAGCGAGCGCACCTTGCTCGGCCGGATCGCCCTCTCGATGTTCTTCATCGTGGAGCGCCCGGTCACCGCGTTCGTCCTCGGGCCAACCCCGATCGAAGCGATCGCGGTGCACCTCGCTACGGCGGTCGTGGAGCTCATCATCCTGGTGGGCGCGATCCGCGTGTGGCGGCTCGGCCACAGCCTCGTGCCAGCGGACATGGAGGCGATGCTCGCGCTCGACTCGGCGAGCCCGCGGCCCGATCCGACCCTCCCGCTCGCGATGCCCGCCGTGCCGGTCGCGACCACGACGAACGGCTCGGCGCCTGGATCGGGTTCGGCCTGGCTCCTCGGGCTCCTCACGCTGGCGGTCGCGGGGGTCCTCGTGGCGGATGGTGCCCGGGCCGGATATCTGCCGGGCGGCAACGAGTGGGGCGTGTCACTCGAGTCAGCCGGCTGGCTGGTGTATCTCTACGCGGTCGTGATCCTCATGGTCGCGACCCGCGCGGTCCACGGCGGGACGGTCGCGCTCCGGCTGCTCCTGATCCTGGCACTGATCCTGTTCATCGAGCGTGCGTTCAGTCCGTTCGCGCTGCGGATCACCGACCCGGTGCAGCTCGCCCTGCACGGCCTCGCGGCGTTCCTCGCGCTCGCGCTCGCGCTCGCGACGGCGAGGGCGATCCGCGCCGGCGGCCGCTCGAGCGCGGCGAGCGCCGTGACCCCGGCGACCTGATTTGACCGACGAGGTCAAGACCGCCGCCGAGCGGCTCGTGGCGCAGGTCGGTCGCGTGGTCGTCGGCAAGGACGAAGCCGTCGAGCAGCTGTTCGCCGCGCTCCTCGTCGAAGGGCACGTGCTGCTCGACGACGTGCCCGGAGTGGGGAAGACCACGCTCGCCCGCGCGGTCGCGCGGTCGCTCGACCTCGACTTCCGGCGGGTGCAGTGCACCCCGGACCTCGTGCCCTCGGACATCACCGGCGTGTCGATCTTCGACCAGCGCGCGGGGAAGTTCGAATACCGGCCGGGACCGCTGATGGCGAACGTCGTGCTCGTCGACGAG
>CAZMLV010000048.1:0-6357 GCA_964567235.1 uncultured Chloroflexota bacterium
TCACCTCGCCGAAGTTGCCCATCCCGACGCCCTGCTCGAGGTACGCGCCGGGGCGGAGGTGCGAGTACGGGCCGATCCGGACGTCGTCCTCGAGCGTCGCGCCCTCCAGGACCGAGGCTTCGACGATGCACCGGGCGCCCACGGTCACATCGCGCAGGATCGAGTACGGACCGACCCGCGAGTCCGGGCCGATCGCGGTCGTCCCCTCGAGGACGCAGCCGCGCTCGATGACCGCATCCGGGGCGATCCGGACGCCCTCGTCGACCGTCGTGGAGTCGGGGTCATGGAACGTGACACCGTCGAGCATGAGCTTCTCGCGGATCCGCCGGCGGAGGATCGCCTCAGCGGCGGCGAGCTCGACCCGCGTGTTCACGCCCATCCCCTCGCCCGGATCGGGCGTGCAGAAGGCGGCGACGCGCTTCCCGGAAGCGATCGCGGCGGCAACGATGTCGGTGAAGAAGATCTCGCCGGTCGAGTTCGGCCCGAGCGCGCCGATCGCCGACCGCAGCCAGGCGAGATCGATCGCGTACGCGCCAAGATTCGATTCCGGAAGCTGGCGTTCATCCGCGGTCGCGAGCCGCACCTCGACGATCCGGCGCACGTCGCCGGCGTCGTCGCGGACGATGCGGCCGTAGCCGTTGTCGGTCCCGACCCTGGCGGTCAGGAGCGCGATCGCCGCGCCGCGTTCGGCGCGAAGCGAACGCAGCCGCTCGAGCGTGCCGACGCTGAGTGTCGGGGTATCCCCGTAGAGCACGAAGACCTCGCCGTCGCGCGCGTCGGCCGCCTCGACGGCGACCCGCACGGCGTCCCCGGTGCCACGCATCTCCGGTTGGATGGCGATCGCGGTACCGCTGGGCAGCATGTCGCGCGCCTGCTCGGCCACGTCGGGCGAGAGCACCACGATCGGTCGGGCCCCGGCGGCGGTCGCCGCGTCCAGCGACCAGCGGAGCAATGGCTTGCCCGCGGCAGCGTGGAAGATCTTCGGGATCTTCGAGCGCATGCGCTTGCTCTGACCCGCGGCGAGCACGAAGGCGAGCTGCGGCGCGCTCACTGGAGGGGCGTGCGGATCAGCGGGCGGGCTGGGGCGCCAGGATTCGAACCTGGGATAGAGGATTCAAAGTCCTCTGCCTTACCACTTGGCCACGCCCCATCGACGGGACGCTTGGAACGGGGACATGGCGCAAGTCTAGGTGGGGCCTCAGGCGGCGGACTGGCCGTTCGATCCGGTGGGTCGTTTGCCGCGTTTGATGAGCTCGGCCACGCGGCGGCCGCCCTTGCGGCCCAGCTGCGCGTAGCCCTCGCTCCCGAGCTGTCCCTTGCGCGCCTCGCCGCCTTTACGACCGAGCTGCGCGTAGCCCTCGCTCCCGAGCTGGCCCTTGCGCGCCTCGCCGCCCTTGCGACCGAGATCGGCGTAGCCGCCGGCGCCGAGCTGCTTCTTGCGGGCCTGACCGCCGCGACGGCCGATCTCGCGATAGAACTCGGGGCCGTGCTTCGTGGCGGTGTGCGTTCCACCCTTCCGGCCGGCCTGCCGGACGGTCATGTCAGCCTTCTCGTCCACCGTTAGAGGGTAAGAGGACAGCGCTCGGTCGGACGGCCCGTCCGACCGTCGGTCCGAGCTGGTGCGCTCTCGCATCGAGGCCCTGCCCCCGCAGAATCCGTGCGAGCCGCAGCGCATCGGCGCGCGAATCAGCCACGGCGAACAGCGATGGTCCGCTCCCTGAGAGTGAGAGCGTCACGTCCTTCGATCCCGCGATCAGTCTCGCCTCGCCGATGTCGCGGCACACGCGGCTGGCGGCATCGAGCAGATCGTTACCAAGATGCGAACGGATCGTCGCAGGAGTGATGCGCTGCGCGTCGAAGGCCTGGGCCAGTGACGCCGACCGTTCGCCGTCACTCCATTCCGTCTCGCGCAGCGCGCGGAAGACCTCGGCCGTCGCGACGCGCGCGGCCACGCGGACGAGCACGATCCACAGCGGCTCGACCGGCGGTGGAAGGTCGCGAACGTGTTCGCCGCGGCCCGAGATCAACGCGAACCGTGCGTTCGACGCGAAGAACGGCACGTCCGACCCGAGGCTCGCGCCGACGGTCCGAAGATCGGCGTCGACGCGCCAGACCTCCGCGAGCCCGCGCAGCGTCGCGCCGGCGTCACTCGAGCCCCCGCCCAGGCCCGCGGCGACCGGGATCCGCTTTGCGACGCGGACGTGGGCGGCCGGCGCATGACCGCTCGCGGCCGCGAGCGCCAGGACCGCCCGCGCGGAGAGCTCTCCTGCCGACATGTTGCCAACCGTCGGATCGGGTCGGACCTGCACGTCGAGCCGGGCCGATGCCGCGACGCGCACGTGATCGACCAGATCGATCGTGGCGAAGACGCTCCGCAGTTCGTGGTAGCCGTCATCCCGAGCGCCGACGACCTCGAGGGTCAGGTTGATCTTCGCGGGTGCGCTGAGCCGGACCGACCGGCTCATCCGAGGGCCTTCGCGAGCGCGACCCACTCCGCCAGCGACAGCTCCTCGGGACGCCGGGCCGGATCGATGCCCGCGGCGCGCAGTGCTGCGTCCGCGCGCTCCTTCGCGACGCCGGCCTCGAATCCGAGAGCGCTTCGCAGCTGCTTGCGGCGGTGCCGGAAGGCGTCGCTCACGAGGGCGAGGTAGCGGTGCTGATCGAGCGGCGCGAAGGCCGGCGTCGCGTGCGTGCGCAGCGCAACGATCGCCGAGTCCACTTTGGGCGGCGGCCGGAACGAGCGCGCCGGGACCCGGCGCACGATGGCCGGCGTGGCGAAGGACTGCACGAATACCGAGAGGAATCCGCGCTCCTTCACGTCGGCCGGCTGCGCGACCATCCGGCGCGCGACCTCCTCCTGGACGAGCACGACGATGCGAGGCGGGCGGTCGGCGTGCGCGAGGAACTTCATGAGCAACGGCGACGTGATCTGGTACGGCAGGTTCGCGACGATGCGCGTGGGCGGCCTCCGGCCGAGCGTGTAGAGATCGACCTCGAGGGCGTCGGCGCGCACGATCCGCACGTTGTCTCGGCCGCCGACGGTGTCGTTGAGGACGGCGATCATGCGCTCGTCGATCTCGACCGCGGTCACGGAGCGCGCGCGGTCCGCGAGCGCGGCGGTGAGCACGCCGGGTCCGGGGCCGATCTCGAGGACGTCGTCGTCGGGCGACAGCTCGGCCGCGTCCACGATCGCCGAGAGCGCGGAGCGATCGACGAGGAAGTGCTGGCCGATCCCCTTCGCTGCGCGAACGTCGTGACGATCGAGGACCGCGCGCAACGCTTTGGGATCGCTGAGGTCGCGGCTCATCGCCGCGAGCCTACGGCTGGGCGGCTACTTACAGGCCCATTGTCCGGATTTGCCGGTTGAGAACATCCACGCCGCCACGTTTGCGTTCGCGACGGGGTCCCACACGCTCGCCCCGCCGTAGCCCGCCGCGACGCTGTTCGCGCGCCAGGTGCCTGGGATGATCTGGAACAGACCCGACGCGCCGAGCACGCTGTTGTACGCGAGGGGGTCGTAGCGGCTCTCGCAGTACGCCACGCGCAGCAGCGTCTCGGGATCGACACCGTACTTGGCGGCGGCGGCTCGGATGATGGCCTCGATATCAGCGGGCGGCGGAGGCGCGGGCTTGTACTTCGTCCCGACGTGGACGACCTGCGCGACCGGCGCGACGACCGCCTCGGTCGCGACGATCGTCCGGCCGGCCTCGATGCCGTTCACCCAGCGCACTGCGAACGTCACCCTCGACTCCCCCGGGGAACCCGGCGCCGACACGTAGCGCCAGCCGACGTACTGGTCGGGCTCGGCGATCGTCTGGACGGGCGCCGCGATCGAGACCGTCTCGACGACGGTGGACTCCACGATCCGATCGATCCCGACGATCGCGTCGGGCAGGATCGGCCCGTCTGCGGCGACCTGGAGCCGGTCCTGGGCACCCACGCTGATGCCGGCGCGCTGGAGGAACGTCCTTACTGTCCCGGGCTGGGCCCTGAAGGCGAGGCGGACGCCCCCGTCCACCACGGTCACCGGGAAGCCGCGGGTGAGCTCGATCCGAAGGCCGGGGACGAGGGCCTGGTCGGCGGCGACCGAGAGCCGGTCGCCGCTCGTCACCTCCACACCCGCGGTCCGGAGGAGGTCGCCGACGGTCTGGTCGGGCTCGGCGTCGGTCGCCAAGGCGATCCCGTCGATCACGAGGGTGACCCCGGTGAGCGTGTCGATGGCCGCGAGCGGCCGGAACCGGGCGAGCCCGGACGCCCGCTCGTAGCCCGCGACCGCCACCAGCGGCAGCTTGCCGCGGGCGGGTGCCGCGACCGACCAGGTCGCTGCCATGAGCGCGAACGCGAGGAGCCCCAGGCAGGCATTGCGAAGGACGTGCCGAACGGCGTAGCTGCGGATCGCTTCCTCCCCACCACCCGATCGCACGGCCATGGCAAAGCCAGGCTGTACGAAAGGGGGACGCGGAAAGGGTACCAAACCGGGCGATGCGCCCGTTCGCGGTCGCATGAGGGCCCTGGGCTGGGCGATTCGCGCCCGACCGGTACCCCCCGGACCCCCTTAGGAGTGCGGCGGGCGCCACCCGCGCCGCTGGAGATGGTCGCGCAGGGCCGGCCCGACGTCGTCGCGGCGAAGCGCGTGGTCGACGAACGCCACGACATAGCCCGCGCGGTCGCCCGCGTCGTAGCGGTCGCCGCGCAGCTCGAGCGCCCAGACCGGCTCCGTCGCCGCGAGCGTGTTGACCGCGTCGGCGAGCCAGATCTCGCCGCCGCGACCCGGGGCCTGGCGCTCCAACAGGTCGAAGATCGACGGCTCGAGGACGTAGCCGTGGACGCCCGCGAGATCGCTGGGGGCCTTGTCCGGCGTCGGTTTCTCGACCATCCCGGTCACCCGGAAAACGCCGCGCTCGGGCCGGCCGGCGAAGACCCCGTACCGCGAGGACTGGTCCCGCCCGATCCGCGCCGCGCCCGCGACGCTGCCCCCCAGGCGCTCCCGGAGGTCGAGCATCTGACGGAGCGCCGGGGTCGGGCCGACGACGATGTCGTCCCCCCAGAGCATCGCGAACGGCTCGTCCCCCACCGCCTCGCGGGCCACGAGCACCGCGTGACCGTTCCCCTTCGGCTCCGCTTGGACGACGACCTCGACCGTTGCGAGCGTCTGCGGCCGGATCAGCGCGCTGAGCTCGCTGATCCTGCCCTCGGCCCGGAGCCGCGCCTCCACCCGGGGCGTCGGCTGGAAGTAGGCGGCGAGGGATTCCTTCCCGGGCGCGATCACCAGGATCACTCGCTCGATGCCGGACCCGGCGCACTCGCTGACCACGAGGTCCAGCACGGGCGTGTCGACGAGCGGCAGGAGCTCCTTCGGGACCGAGCGGCTGAACGGCAGGAATCGGGTCCCCAGACCCGCTGCTGGGATCACCGCCGTCCGGACGGGCTTCACTTGGCCGAGACCGAGAGCGTGAAGGCGGTCGTCTGCGTGGAGCGCGGCGCGAGCCCGGTCACCGCCAGCACCGGCGCCTTTCGGTCATTCGAGCCGTCGACGTCGACCTCGAGCGCGCCGTCCTCGACGATGTGCCGCTCGACCGTCGGCACGGTACCGAAACGGATCACCTGCACGACGTACCGCTGCTTCACGATATTGGATGACCGGATGAACCCATTCGCGGTCCAGCCGGCGTCCTGCTCCGCGTCGTCGATGAAGTTGACCTCGGGGATCGTGATGTCGTCGACCGCGAAGCCGTCGAAGTCGAGGGCGGCGTCGGTCACGTACTCGAACCGCAGCTGCACCTTCTTGCCGGCGTAGGCGCCGAGGTCGGCTGTCTGCTTCACCCAGGCCGGCTTCGTCCCGCCGCCGGACATCCCGGTCATGCCGTTGCCGAGGTTGTTCCCGTTCGGGTCGCTCGTCGTCGTCGCGTCGGTCTTCACGGTCGTCCAGGTCTGGCCGTCGGTCGATACGGCGACGTACACGTAGTCGAAGTCGGGCTCGACGTCGTACCAGCTCCAGAACGAGAGCGTCGCCTTCGTCACCGCCGAGAGATCGACCGTTCGCGTCAGCGTGGAGTCGAGCCCGTCCACCCGATCGGACCACCAGAACATGTGCCCCGAATGCGGGTCGGTCGGGATGATCCGTTGCGTCGTCGAGGCGCTGAGCTTCACGTGGACAGACGACTGGGGCAGCGCGACGTAGCGCGCCGCGTACTCGTGAACGGTCGCGCGGAGGTCCGCCCCGACGTTCGCGCGGTCCTGTGCCGTCGGCGCGGCCGGCGACAGTCGGGTCGCCGCGTACGCGAGCGACGGATCGGGATTCTGGCCGATGAGCGCGTTCGCCGCGACGAAGTTCGCGTACTGCTCGTCCATCCCGGG
>CAZMLV010000048.1:6457-11550 GCA_964567235.1 uncultured Chloroflexota bacterium
GGCCGATGAGCGCGTTCGCCGCGACGAAGTTCGCGTACTGCTCGTCCATCCCGGGTTGCCCGCGGGCCTTCAGGACCGTGTCGACGTCGAGCGGCGTGTCCACGCCGTGGGCGAGGAGCGCGTTGATCAGATCGTCGCCGCCGGCATGCTCGCGCAGGAACTCGAGGAACAGGAGCGCCTCGCCGTAGTGCAGCGTCGCGTCCTTGTCGAGGTCGCTCCAGTCGTTCAGCTGGGTGTCCGGCTGACGGAGGAATTGCTGGTCGAAGCCGTTGGGCGCGCCGGCGAAGCGCTCGCAGAGCTGGGCGTGGCCCTCGTCGAACCACACGATCGATCGCACGCGCTTGTTGAACTGGATCATGTGGCAGAACTCATGCGCGAGGACCGTGTAGAAGCTGTCCGTCGCGAGGCGAGCGGCCGTCGCGTTCACGTAGATCATCTCGCGCTGGGCCGAGAACTGGTTGATCCAGACCGGGTACTCGTCCGCCGACGAGTAGTACCCGGCCGCGCGGCCCGGGATGCGCGCGATGAGGACATCGATGCGCGCGTCGGAGTCGATCCCGGGCGTCCACTCGGAGCCGTACGCGGTCCGGTCCGCCGGGTAGATCTTGGTCTCGAATTGCGTCGCCGTCGTCTGCAGCGCCGCGGCGTCGACCGTGACGCCGTCGGCGATCCACCACTTCGAATGGTCCGTGAGGACCCGGAGGGTGGCGCCCACCTGCACGTTCTTCTTGGCGTCGAAATCGTACGTCCAGAACTGCGCCTGGCTGCCGACGGTCTCGTCCGGCGCGGTCTGCCGCGCGGCCGTGAACGGGGCCCCCGGGGCCCCGTTGCGACCCCGCATGCGCCGGGTCAGCTCGAACAGGTCCGCGGTCGGCAGCGGGTTCTTGGCCAGGGCGTCGGTCATGTCGAGGACCGCCGCGTTCAGGGACGGTGACGGCATCGGCGTCGGCGTCGCCGATGGCGGGGTCGCGGTGCAGGCTCCCATGACGACCGCACCGGCGACCAGCAGCCCGGCCCCTCTCAGCACCGGACATATCCGTCGGCGAGCGTCTTGGTAGCGACCACGCGACCGTCGCGCAGGTAGCGGCGTGGCACCCGCGGCTTGATCGCGGTGACCACCTCGTAGTTGATGGTGCCGGACGCCTCGGCAAGGTCATCGGCCGTGACGGTCGCGCCACGCTGCGTCCCGATCACGACGACCTCGTCTCCCGCCTTCACGTCGCCGACATCCGTGACATCGAGCATGACGTGGTCCATCGCCACGCGTCCGGCGATGGCCACCTTCTGTCCGTGCACGAGCAGCCGCGCCGCCCGCGACGCACGCGATAGCCCGTCGCCGTAGCCGACGGGGACAGTGGCGATCCGTCCGTCGCGGGGAAGCCGGTACTCGTGGCCGTACGACACCCCAGTGCCCGCTGGCACGTCGGCGGTGCGGTGGACCATCGAACGCCACGTGAGCGCCGGCCGCAGGACGAGGTGCCGCGCGAGATGCGGCGCCGCGTCGAGGCCGTACAGCGCGAGGCCCGGCCGCACGGCGGTCACGCGTGCGCGCGTCGGCAGGCTCGAGACGCCGCCGGACGCGCTCGTGTGCACCCAGCGCGGTAGGGAGATCGCATCGAGGAACGCGTCGAAGCGGTCGAGCTGCTCGTTTGACGGTGCCGGGTCCGCTTCCTCGGCTCGCGCGAGGTGCGTGAAGACGCCGTCGACGCGTACGCCCGCGAGCGCTCGGATCTTCCGGTACCGGTCGGCCGCGACGTCGAGCGGCGCGCCGAGGCGCGTCAGGCCGGTGTCCACCTTGAAGTGCAGCGTCGCGGTCTTCCCGGCAGCCCGCGCAGCCTCACCCATCGCCTGCGCGCTCTCGACGTCCCACACGGTCACCGCGAGATCGAGGGCGACGGCCGCGTCCCGCTCGGCCTGCGTCTGTGCGCCGAGCAGGACGAGCAGCGCGTCACTGGTCCGGGCCCGGCGCAGCACCACGGCCTCCTCCACCGTCGCCACCGCGAGAGCGGCCGCTCCGGCCTCCATTGCCGCCTCGGCGACGGCCTCGGCGCCGTGGCCGTAGCCGTCGGCCTTCACCACGGCGATCACGTCGACCCTGGCGAGCGCACGGACCGCCCGCACATTGGCCGCGACGGCGTCGAGGTCGATGTCGGCGATCGTGGTGCGCAGGATCCCCGTCACGACGCGCCCAATATCTCGCGCAGCGCGCGTGGCAGCGCGTCGGCGATGTCGGAGGCGAGCGCACCGGACTCACCGATCTCGCTCGCGAGGAGTGCGCCGGCCCGGCCATGGATCCACACGGCGGCGCACGCGGCCGCGAGGGGCGCGAGCCCGCGGGCAAGGAACGCCGCGACGGCGCCGCCGAGCACGTCGCCCGAGCCGCCGATCCCCAGCGTCGGATTCGGCAGATCGTGGACGAACGTCTTCTTGCCATCGGTGACGATCGTCACCGCGCCCTTGAGCGCGACAGTGGCCCCCCATGCACGGGCGTGCCGTTCGGCGAACGCGATCCGGCCGCTGCCCGCCGGCACGACCCGCCCGGCCATACGCGCGGCCTCGCCATCGTGCGGTGTGAGCACGCACCGCGGCGGGATGAGCTTCATCCAGTCCTCGGTGCGCGCGAGCGCGTTCAAGCCGTCGGCGTCGACGACCGTCGGCGTGCCCCGGCTGTTGCGGAGGAGCGCACCGACGAACTCGTCAGTGCCGGGCGCGTGCGCGAGTCCGGGGCCGACCAGCAGCGCCTTCACCTTTTCGGCGATGACCGGCGTGAGCTGCGCGGCCGACGCCGTCGCGACCACGCCCGGCTGGGCCTCGGCCAGCGCGAAGAACGTGAGGTTCGGATCGCTCCCCGCGATCGCGTCGATGACGGATCGCGCGCTCGCCACCGTTACCACACCCGCGCCGCATCGCGCGGCCGCGCGGGCGGCGAGGACGATGGCCCCGGGGTACCGCGTCGAGCCGCCGACGACCAGCACCCGGCCGCGCTGCTCCTTGCCGGCGTCCGCGTCGAGCGGTTTCAGCACGGCTCGGACGGCACGCGCGTCGAGCGGCGCCGGCGCGATCTCCTTCGCGGCGCTCAGGCCGGCCCCACGCGGGTGCCGACGGCGACGGCGACCGCGAGGTCGCGGATGTGCGAGATGCTCACGGCCAGCGGCGCAGTGAGCCCGAGGGCACGGCGCCGCTCCTCCGCGCGGCCGTGCAGCGCGACGATCGGCTGCCCCAAGGGCGTCCGCTTGATCTCGATCTCGCGCCAGCCGACCCCGCGGATCCCGAGCCCGAGGACCTTCGACACGGCTTCCTTCGCGGCCCACCGGCCGGCCAGATGCAGGACGTTGCGCCGGCAGTACCCGCGCTCCCAGTCCGTGTAGACGCGCCGCAGGAACCGGTCGTCGTGCCGCTCCAGCACTCCCTTGATCCGCATGGTCTCAATAATGTCGATGCCGACCTCGTTGGTCATTCGACGGTCACCGCCTTCGCGAGGTTGCGCGGCTGATCGACGTCGTTGCCCCGTCGGTCGGCGACGTGATACGCGAGGAGCTGCAGCGGCACGACCGCCAGCGCCGGCGAGAGCAGCTCGTTCGTCGCCGGGATGCGGATGATCTCGTCGGCGTGCTCCACGATCTCCTGGTCCCCGTCGGTCGCGAGCGCGATCACCACGCCGGCACGCGCCCGCACCTCCTGGATGTTCGAGAGCATCTTCTTGTAGACCGAGTCCTGGAGGGCGATCGCGACCACCGGCAGTGAGCTGTCGATGAGCGCGTTGGTCCCGTGCTTCATCTCGCCCGCGGCCGTCCCTTCGGCGTGGATGTAGCTCAGCTCCTTCAGCTTCAGCGCGCCTTCGAGGGCCGTCGGGTAATTCACGCCGCGCCCGAGGTGGAGGAAGTTGCTCGCGGCGTGGTAGCGGTACGCGAGCGCCTTCAGCTTCGGCTCCTCGCGCAGCACCGCGTCGATGAGGGTCGGCAGGTGGAACGCCTCGGCGAGGAGCTTCGCCGCCTGGGGATCGCCGATCGAGCCGCGCCGCTGCGCGAGGTAGATCGCGAAGAGATAGAGGTCGACGAGCATCGCGGTGTACGCCTTCGTCGACGCGACGCTGATCTCGGGGCCCGTATGCAGGTAGATGACGTCGTCGGACACCCGGCTGGCCTCGCTGCCCATGACGTTCACGAACGTCAGCAGCCGGGCTCCGCGCTTCTTCCCCTCCTGCATGGCGGCGAGCGTGTCGACCGTCTCACCGGACTGGGTCACCGCGATGACCAGCTGACCCTTCGACACGACGGGCTCGCGATACCGGTACTCCGACGCGATCTCCACATCGCAGGGGATCCGGGCGAGCCGCTCGATGAGGTACTTGCCGATGAGCGCGGCGTGGTACGCGGTGCCGCAGGCCACGAAGCTGATCCGGGGCAGCGCCTTCACGTACTCGTCGGTCATCTTGAGGTCCTCGTCGAAGATGACCCGGCCGCTCGCGCGGTCGACCCGCCCGAGCAGCGTGTCCGAGATCGAGCGCGGCTGCTCGAAGATCTCCTTGAGCATGAAGTGCTTGTAGCCCGACTTCGCAGCCGCGATGGCGTCGAGCGCGATGGTGCGCGCCGGACGCTCGATGGAGGCACCGTCGGCGATGCTGCGGAAGCGAACGCCTGCCGGCGTGACGATCGCGAGGTCGCCACCCTCGAGGAAGCTCATCTGGCGGGTGTGCTCGAGGAGCGCGGTCATGTCGGAGGCGACGAAGTTCTCGCCCTTACCGTGGCCGACGATCACGCCGCCGGCGTTGCTGATCCGTGCGGCCACGATCGTCCCCGGGTCCGACGTCGAGATGAACGCCAGCGCGGCCGCACCCTCGAGCCGCGGGAGCACCGCGAGCGCGCTCTCCTCGAGGGACCTGCCGCGCTTCAGCTCGTCCTCCAGGAGGTGCACGACGACCTCGGTATCGGTCTCGGAGGTAAAGGTGTGCCCCGCCGCGACAAGCGGAGCCTTCAGCGCCTGGAAGTTCTCGATGATGCCGTTGTGGATGACCGCGGTCGCGCCGGTGCAGTCGACATGCGGATGCGCGTTCGCCTCGGTCGGCCGGCCGTGCGTCGCCCACCGGGTGTGGC
>CAZMLV010000049.1:0-10218 GCA_964567235.1 uncultured Chloroflexota bacterium
GCGACAGCGTGCTCCTCTCATCGCTCAAGGGAACGTTCCAGCCCACGCTCAAGGGAGCCGAAGACCTGCTCTACAAGGACGCCACCGAACGCGGCTGGTTCGTCGCGGATCCTTCGCGGGTGCGCACGATGTACGCCGGCCTCGGCTGTGCGACCGCGGCTATCGGCATCGGGCTCGTGTTCCTCCTCGGACAGCTCCTCGGGTGGGGTCTCGTCGGCGTGGCCGTCGTGCCCGTCGGTCTCGCGCTCCTCCTGATGAATCCCGCCATGCCGGCGCGGACCGCGGCCGGCGCCGCGCTGTTCGCGCAAACGCTCGGGTTCAAACGCTACATGGACACCGCGGAGACCGACCGCGCCGCGTTCGCCGAGAAGGAAGGCCTGTTCACCGCGTACCTGCCGTACGCCGTGATGTTCGCGAGCGTGGACAAGTGGATGCGCGCGTTCTCCGGGCTCGATATGGCGAAGGCCACCTCGAGCTTCTACGTCGGCCCGGGTCCGTTCAACGCGCTCGCGTTCTCCAACAGCTTCGGCTCGTTCTCGAGCACGCTCGCTTCGACCGTCGTGTCCACTCCCGCGGGCCACGGCGGCAGCGGCTTCTCCGGCGGGTTCTCCGGCGGCGGTGGCGGCGGCGGGGGCGGGGGCAGCTGGTGAGCGGGCCGGACCCGGGGGCGCTCGCCGAGCAGGTCGAGGCGAAGATGGCGAAGTACCTGGTGCCGGGCGTCGCGGTGGGCGTGCTCGACGCCGACGGCCCGCGCGCGTGGGGCTTCGGGAGCACGAACGTCGACCATCCGCTGCCCGTCGAGGGGGACACCGTCTTTGAGATCGCCTCGATCACGAAGACGATGACCGCGACAGTCGCCGCCCGGCTCGCGGCCGAGGGCAAGCTCGACCTGGACGCGCCCGTCCGGAAATATCTGCCCGAGTTCGCCGTCGCGGATCCGGGCGTGAGCGCCCGAGTGACGGTCCGCGACCTGTTCACGCACACCGCGGGGTGGTTCGGCGAGCACCTTGCGCCCACGGGGCGCGGTGACGACGCGATCGCGAAGGGCGTGGCGGCGATGGCCGGGCTCGAACAGCTCGCTCCGGCCGGGGTCTTCTCGTACAACAACGTCTCGCTGATCGTGGCCGGCCGGGTCATCGAGGTCACCAGCGGCCGCCCGTACCGCGACGCCGTCCGCGACCTGCTGTTCGCACCGCTCGGCATGACGCATTCCGCGTTCGACGCGGCCGACGTGCTCTACGAACGGCTCGCGGCGGGTCACACCGTTCGCGACGGCGCGGCCGTCCGCGTGCGCGCGCGGCTGAGCGAGAGCACGAACGGCGATCCGGTGGGCGGCGTGCGCTCGACCGCGAACGATCTGCTCCGGTACGCGCGGTTCCATCTCGGCGACGGGACCGCCCCCGACGGGACCCGGCTGCTGCCGGCTGCCGCGCTTGCCGCGATGCGCGAGCCGCGCGTCCAGGTCGGCCCGGCCGGTCACGTCGGCCTCGCCTGGTTCCTCGACGAGCGCGGCGGCGTTCGGATCGCGGGCCACGGCGGCGCCACGGTGGCGCACATGAGCCAATTGACGCTGGTGCCTGACCGCGGCGCCGCATTCGTGATCCTCACCAACGGGGCGAATGGCGTGCGCATCTGCGCCGAGCTGCAGGAGTGGCTCCTTCGGTCGTGGCTCGGGCTGGCCCCGCGGCCGCGGCCGGTGGCGCTCGAGCCGCAGCCGGACGTGCGACCGTTCGCCGGCCGGTACTGGGCGCCGCTCTCCGACATCGAGCTCAGGCCCGAGGATGGCGCGCTCGTCTTGCGGCTCGCGTGGAAGGGCACGGTCGCCGAGCGGCCCACGCCGCCGCCACTGCGCCTCGCGTTCATCGGCCCGGATACGGTCGCGGCCGCCGACCCATCCGATGCGCCGCCGGTCGGCGATTTCCTGCGCGGGTCGGACGGCTCGGTCGCGTATTTCCGGTGGGGCAGCCGGGCGCGCAAGAAGATCGGCTAGCCCGACACCGAGCCCGCACCAAAGCGTCCCGCTGCCGCAACCCAGCCTGGCGTCGCGCCTGCCTACCATCGCACGAGGCCCACAACGCAGGGAGAGGGAGACGCTGGCAATGAGCGTGTATCGCGCTGAATACATCTGGATCGACGGGTCCAAGCCGACTCCGAAGCTCCGGTCAAAGGCGAAGGTCGTGCCGATCGGCGAAGCGCCGCCGGTCTGGGGCTTCGACGGCTCGAGCACGAACCAGGCCCCCGGCAAGAACTCCGACTGCGTGCTGAAGCCCGTGTTCGTCTGTCCGGATCCGATCCGCGGCGGCGAGAACAAGCTGGTCATGACCGAGGTGCTGCTCACCGACATGTCGCCGCATCCCACGAACACGCGCGCGGCGAACGCCGAGATGGCGAAGAAGTACGCGGCCGACGACACCTGGTTCGGGATCGAGCAGGAGTACACGTTCTTCGACGGCTCGCGCCCGCTCGGCTTCCCCGAGAACGGGTTCCCCCCGCCGCAGGGCGGCTACTACTGCGGGGTCGGCGCCGACGAGGTCTTCGGCCGTGAGGTCGTCGAGGCCCACCTCGACGCCTGCATCAAGGCGGGGCTCCGGATCGCCGGGATCAACGGCGAGGTCATGCCCGGGCAGTGGGAATTCCAGATCGGGCCGATCGGCGCGCCGGCCATCGGCGACCACCTGTGGATCGCGCGCTGGCTCCTCTACCGGGTGGCCGAGGACTTCGGCATCAGCGCGACGCTCTACCCGAAGCCGGTGCGCGGCGACTGGAATGGCGCCGGCGCGCACACGAACTTCTCGACGAAGGCGATGCGCTCGAGCTACGACGCGTGCGTCGCGGCGGCCGAGGCCCTGAAGACCCGGCACGACCTGCACATCCAGAACTACGGCTACGCGATCGAGGAGCGGCTTACCGGACTGCACGAGACCGCGTCGTACAAGGACTTCAGCTATGGCGTGTCAGACCGTGGCGCATCGGTCCGGATCCCGTGGCAGGTCGCGGTCGATCGCAAGGGCTATATCGAGGATCGCCGCCCGAACGCGAACTGCGATCCGTACGTCGTGACGCGGCTGATCATCGAGACCGTGTGCGGCGCGGCCGAAAAGCGGCGGCCGACGCTGGTCGCCGCCAAGCGGCCGACCCGGGTCGGCGCAAAAGCGAAGCGCACCGCGGCCTAGCCGCAGCTCCTTCGACCGGCGACGGCGCGGGCGCCCTGCCCGCGCCGTTCCATACTCAGCAGGTGAGCGAGTGGCCTCCGCTGCCGTACGGCGAGTGGCACGAGACCCGGGACACGCTGCACCTGTACACGCAGATCGTGGGTTCGGTCCGCCTCGCGCTCGCGCCGTTCGAGCCGCACTGGATGAACGTCCCGCTCTACCTCACGAGCCGCGGGCTCACGACGTCGCCGATGCCCGTGGGCTCGCGGACGATCGACGCGGAGCTCGACCTCATCGATGGCGTGCTGGTCATGCGCGGCAGCGATGGCCGCGTGGAGCGGCGCACCCTCGGCGGCGCCGTCGCCGACTTCCACGCCGACGTGCAGCTCATGCTCCGGCGGCTGGACGTCGACGTCGCGTTCGCGGCCGGGCCATCCGAGCTCCCCGAACCGATCCCGTTCGCGCAGGATCGGACGCACGTCACGTACGACCCGGCCCAGGCGCTGCGGTTCTGGCAGGTCCTCACGCGGGTCGACAGCGTCCTCAAGGTGCATCGAGCCGGGTTCTTCGCGAAGAGCCCGCCGGTCTCGTTCTTCTGGGGCAGCTTCGATATCGCCGTCGTCCGCGTCGGCACGCGCCGGGTCGCTCCCCGCGCCGACGCCGGCACGATCGAGCGCTTCGGGGGCACCGCGGAGCAGATCTGCGCCGGCTGGTGGCCCGGCGATGCGCGCTACCCGGACCCGGCGTTCTACGCGTACGCGTGGCCGAAGCCCGCGGGCATCGAGCGCGCCGCGATCCGGCCGGCCGACGCTGGCTGGAACACCGCGATCGGGGAGTTCCTGCTGCCGTACGCGGACGCGCGAGCATCGGCCGATCCTCGTGCGGCGATCCTCGACTTCCTGCGCAGCACGTACGACGTCGGCGCGGCGCGGCTCGGCTGGCCCGACGACCTGACGCGGTTCGACGTGCCCGCGGCGCGCGCGACGAGGCTCCGAGAGGTTCGCCGGTAGCATCGTTCGGTGACTGAGCCGACCGGCGGCCCTGACCTCGTGATCGAGACCACCGGCCTGACGAAGCGCTACGGCGACGTCGTCGCGGTCGACCAGCTCTCGCTGCAGGTGCCCAGAGGTGGCGTGTTCGGCTTCCTCGGACCGAACGGCTCGGGGAAGACGACGACGATGGGGATGCTCCTCGGCCTGGTCCAGCCCACGTCCGGCGAGGCGCGGATCTTCGGCGATGCGGTCGGCCGCTCCGACACGCTGCGCCGGATCGGCGCGATGGTCGAGTCCCCGACCTTCTACCCGTACCTCTCCGGCCGCGCGAACCTGCGCTACTTCCAGGGCATCGGCCGGCGCGGCTCGCCCGCCGATATCGATCGGCTCCTCGAGCTCGTCGATCTCGGCAAGCGCGCGGACAGCAAGTTCGCCACGTACTCGCTCGGCATGAAGCAGCGGCTCGGGATCGCCTGCGCGCTCCTGGGCGAGCCCGATCTCGTGTTCCTCGATGAGCCCACCAACGGCCTCGACCCCGCCGGCGTCGTCGAGGTCCGCGAGCTCGTCCGCGACCTCGGGAAGGGCGGCCGGACCATCGTGCTCTCGAGTCACCTCCTCGCCGAGACGGAGCTCGTCTGCGATCACGTCGCCGTGCTCGGCAAGGGCAAGCTCATCGTGCAGGGCAACATCAAGGCGCTACTGCACGAGAAGGACTCGTTCTGGCTCGGCACGACCGACGATGCCGCGGCCGCGACGCTGCTGGCCACCCTGCCCGCGGTCGAGAAGGTCGCGACGGGCCAGGGCGAGTTGGTCGTCACGGCGCCGCCCGCACGCGCCGCCGAGATCACCCGGGCGCTGGCCCAGGCGGGCATCTACGTCACGAAGCTCGTCCCGATCCGGCACACCCTCGAGAGCTTCTTCATGGAGATCACCGGCACCGATCCGACCACCGGCCGTGGCCTCTCGTGATCGGACGGATCGGCGGCCTTGCGATCTGGGAGTGGTTCAAGCTCCGGCGTCGCTGGATGCTCTGGATCCTGCTGGCGTTCGCGATCCTGTTCGCGCAGCTCGCGGTGTGGGGGTCGTTCTTCTCGTATCAGAACCTTCGGACCACCGGCGGCGAGATCACCGTCCCGGCGACCCTGCAGTCGCAGCAGGGTCGGGCCCCGCGGACCCTCGCGTGCAACGACCTGCTGTCCGCCGATCCCGCCCGGCAGCCGACCGACCTTGATTCACAGGTCCTCGACGGCATGCGCGCCCAATGCCGCCAGCAGCTTGCGACGCAGCCGCAGCGGCTGCAGCGCGCGTACGAGAACCTCACCTTGCCGGGCAGCATCCCGCTGGCGCTCGGGACGCTCCAGACCCTCGGGCTCATCCTCATCGCGGTGCTCACCGCGTCGGCGATCGGCATCGACTACGGCGCGGGCACGCTGCGATCGGTGCTCGTCCAAGGGACGGGCCGCTGGCCGTACCTCGCCGCCAAGCTCCTCACCCTCGTGATCCTCGCGGGACTCGCGCTCATCGTCGCGACGGTGTCCGTCGTGATCAGCAGCGCCATCGCGGAACGGCTCGCCGCGGCGGCGGCCGCGTCGAGCGCCGCCTGGTCGTCGGCCGGGATCGCGCTCTGGAAGGCGTGGCTCTCGTTGATCCCGTACATCACGCTCACCACGTTCGTGACCGTGCTCGCGCGGTCGTCTGCGGCCGGCATGGCCATCGGCCTCGGCTACTACTTCGCCGAGCAGATCCTGGTCGCGCTGCTGTCGAACTTCTTCAGCTGGTTCGCGAACGTCGCCGAATACCTGCCGGTACACAGCATCTCGGCGTGGAGCGGAAGCACCCCCTTCGGCGGACCGGCCGCACCGGCCGATCTCGCGCACGCCGGTTTCGTGCTGGTCGGCTACACGCTCGTTCTCGGCGGCCTCGCGTTCTGGCTGTTCCAGCGCCGCGACGTGCAGGGAGCGACCGGCGGGGGCTGACCCACGCGACGCGCGGCCGGCGCTCGCGCGCGTTCGCGGGCTGGACGGTCGCCGTGTCGTTCGCTAGCTTGCGGACGTGAGACGGGCCGCCGTCGTGGGGGCCGGGGGCGCAGGTCTCGCGGCCGCGCAGGCCCTCGCGGCGCGGGATGTCGACGTCGTCGTCTTCGAGGCCGGATCGGGCCTCGGCGGCAATTGGCGCTACGACAACGACTCGGGACTGAGCTCCGGATACCAGTCGCTGCGGGCCAACACGTCGCGTCGCCACACCGCGTTCCGGTGCTTCGCCATCGGTCCGAGCCGCTCGCTCTTCCTCGATCACACCGAGATGCTCGATTACCTGGAGCGCTTCGCGGATCACTTCGACCTGCGGCGACGCATCCGGTTCCGCACCCGGGTGACCGCAGCCCGGCCGGTCGACGGCCAGTGGGAGATCACTGCAAACGGCACCCGCGAGCGTTTCTCGGACGTGATCGTGGCGAGCGGGTTCAACAGTGTGCCGCGGTACCCCGAGTTCCCCGGCTCGTTCACCGGCCTGCAGCTCCACACGCACGACTACCGGACCCCCGGGCCGTTCGCCGGCCGCGATGTGGTCGTCGTCGGTCTGGGTTGCTCCGCCGCGGAGCTCGCCTGCGACATCAGCACCGTCGCCCGATCGGTCGCCCTGGCCGCGCGTTCGGGATCGTGGGTGGTCCCTCGCCGGGTGGGGCCGATCCCGGTCGACTGGTTCGACACGCGGGTCGGGAGCCGGCTTTCGATCGACGCTCGGCGGCGGATGTTCGTGCCGCTGTTCCGGCTGGCCGCCGGTCCACGGACCGGCACCGGATTGCCGGCGCCCGATCATCGGCTGGGCGAGAAGCCGATCACGGTGTCCGACGAGCTGCTCCCGCTGCTGCGGTCGCGACGCATCGTGGCCTGCGCTCCGGTCGCCGAGCTCCGCGGCGATCGGGTCCTGCTGGCCGACGGCACGGAGCGGGTGGCGGATGCCCTGCTCTACGGCACCGGATACCGCGCCGCGTTCGACTTCCTCCCGTTCGAGGCTGACGCGCCGACCAACGAGCACGCGCCGCTTTATCGCGGCGTGATGTCCTTGACCCTGCCCGGGCTCTTCTTCGTGGGGATCGTCTTCGGACATGGCGCGCTGATCCCGGTCATGGAGGCCCAGGCGAACTGGATGGCTGATGTCGTGGCCGGCCGGCTCGGACTCCCCGACCCCGACGTGATGCGGCGCTCGGTCGCGCTCGATACGGCCTTCCGGGCTCGGCATTTCGACCCGCGGTTCGGATTCATCTGGGACCGGCTGCCGTACATCCGGTCCCTCGAATCCGAGAGCGCGCAGGCGCGTGACGGACCCGCGCGGGTCGCGTCACGTGCGGCCGAAGCGACCGTCCGCTGACACCGCCGCAGACTATGGGTGTGCCGCCCCTGACGAGCTATGCCGTGGCCGACGGCGTCCACATCGCGTACCAGACGCTCGGCGACGGTCCGCGCGACCTCCTGTTCGTGCCCGGCTTCGTGTCGAACGTCGAGCATTGGTGGGACGAGCCGGCGGCGGCGCGCTTCTTCGAGCGGCTCGCGGCGTTCTCGCGGGTGATCCTGTTCGACAAGCGCGGGACCGGGCTGTCCGATCGCGTCGCCGAAGTCGCGGTGCTGGAGCGCAGGGTCGACGACCTGAGCGTCGTCCTGGACGCAGTCGACGCGCGACACGCCGTGGTCGTGGGAGCGTCGGAGGCAGGTCCGACGTGCGCGGTCTTCGCGGCGACGCATCCCGAGCGCGTCTCGGCCCTGATCCTCGTCGGGGCGATGGCCAGATGGACGTCGGCCCCCGACTACCCGTGGGCCCGGAGCACCCGGACGTACAAGATGGCCATGCGCACGATGCAAGCGAGCTGGGGCACCGGGATCAGCATGCCGCTGTACGCGCCGTCACGCTGGGCCGATGCGGGCTTGCGGTCGTGGTGGGCACGCCTCGAACGGACGGGCGCGAGCCCGGGAGCGCTTCGGGCGCTGCTCGACGCGAACATGAACCTCGATGTCCGGTCGGTCCTGCCGTCCGTCAGGGCGCCGACGCTCGTCCTTCACAGTGCGGGGGATCGCGCGGTGAAGATCGGCGGCAGCCGGTACATCGCGGGCGCCATCCCCGGTGCGAAGTTCGTGCAGTTGCCTGGGAACGATCACGTGTTCTTCGGGGCCGGCGCGGACGCGCTCATCGTCGAGATCCAGGAATTCGTCACCGGCGTGCGGCCCCCGCCGGATGCCGACCGCGTGCTCGCGACCGTCCTGTTCGCCGATCTGGTCGGGTCGACGGACCTCCTGGCGCGCATCGGCGACGAACGGTGGCGCGCCGTCCTCGGTGAGTTCCGCCGGCTCGTTCGCGCCGAACTGGGCCGCAGCGGCGGGCGCGAGATCGACAACCCGGGCGACGGATTCCTTGCGTCGTTCGACGGGCCGGCCCGGGCGGTCCGCTGCGCGGTCGCGATCCGGGCCGCCCTGCGGTCGATCGACTTGAGCGTCCGGCAAGGGCTGCACACCGGTGAGGTCGAGGTCGTCGGGGCCAAGGTCGAAGGCCTGGCCGTGCATCTGGGCGCGCGGGTCAGCGCCGCCGCGAGCGGCGGTGAGATCCTGGTCTCGAGCACGGTCAAGGATCTCGTCGCCGGATCTGGACTGCGCTTCACCGACCGAGGGATCCACCAGCTCAAGGGCGTGCCGGACGAGTGGCACCTCTACGCCGTCGCGGTCTGATGTGGGTGAGTCGTACCGCGGCCGCGCGTCGTCGATCGCGTCAGGGCACGCGTGTCCGTCGCCGTCGATCTGAGCTCCGCCACCTAGTTCATTTGGATGAACGACCGAACGCAGATGGCGGTCGAGCATCCCGCGCGATGGCGGCCGCGTACAAAGCCGGTCTCAAACGAACCGCAGCGTGTTGACGCATTCGATCCAAGCGCATGTAGTTGTTGCCAGATGTGACAACGGGTGGGGCGTGGATCCGATGAGCAGCGGGCGATCGAATTACTGGCCGGCGCGCGCCGCGCATCTCGCTGGCCTCGTATCCGCCGACGCGCTCGCGATCGTCGTGCGGGGGGCCGAGGGCGCTCAGCTCGCGTTCGCCGATCACAATCTGGCTGACTCGGGACGGGTCAGCGACATCGCGGCCCGCCCCCTTCCGATCCGGCTCGCCGACGGCCGCCTCGCACCCGGCCGCTTGACGGTGCCCCTCATCTGGAACGAGCGCGTCGTCGGATCGATCGTCGCTCTGCGCGTCGATCGTCCGTGGGAGCCCGAGAGCCTGCCGCTATTGACTCGCTCTGCGGCGCTCGTCGCCGTCGACCTCGACGACACGCATTCGCTGTGGGAGTCGACGCGGGCCGCGGCGAGGCTCGCACGCCGCGTCCGCGTCCTCGAGGAGGTGCGGCGCGAGATCGCGCATGCCGAGGATCCCGACAAGATGATCGCGGTCGCGGCGGAGCGGATCGGGCAGCTGTTCAACGCGTTCGGTGTCTCGGTCATGCTGCTCCAGGACGACGACGAGCTCGTCGTCCGCTCGGCGTTCGGAGCGAACGAGCAGATCGTGCGCAGCGCGCGCCGCCGGGTCGGCGAAGGGATCTCGGGTTGGGTGGCGAGGCACGGTGAGCCGCTCGTGTTGACCGGCCGCGTCGAGGATGCTCGATTCATCGGCGTCGACCCGAGCATCGAGGAGGCCCTCGTGGTGCCCCTGCGGTGCGGGAGCCGGGTGCTCGGCGTCGTGAACGTCAGGGCCCGCCGAGACACCGGCACCGGTGACGGCGAGCTGCTGCAGGATCTCAACATCGTCGCGCAGGATCTGGCTGCGATGATCGAGCGTGCAGAGGCCACCGTGGCGCGCGTCAGCGCCGTGCGCCGGCTTGAGTCCGACCGCCGGCAGGCCGTCGCACTGTTCGACCTCGCGCGATTGGCCGGGATGAGCTCCGACAGCCAGATGGATCTTCGCGCAGCGTTGTCGGTGGTCGCCGTTGCGTTCCGCCACGACATGGTCGGCATCTGGACGCCGGGCGCGGATCCGCGGCAGCTGCAGCTGCGAGCCGAGATCGGCTACGGCGAGGTCCTGCCCGGCCGAGTGCATCT
>CAZMLV010000049.1:10318-11470 GCA_964567235.1 uncultured Chloroflexota bacterium
GCTGGGTGGACCCGGCTGGATTCGAACCAGCGACCCCTCGGATGTGAACCGAGTGCTCTAACCGCTGAGCCACGGGTCCCGCGTGCGAGGCCAGTCTACGGCGGCGCGGTCAGCGATGACCGGCCGATCGGCGCGCTCCGATCTAGGGCAGGAGCGCGTTCACTGCGAGATCGCTCACGATGAGCAGGACCACCATCACCGCGACGACGATGCCGATGCGCCGGAAGTCCCTCGTCACGTAGGTCCGTTCCTGCACCGCCTCGCGCTCGAGGATCGCCGACGGCTCGCCGATGGCGCGCGCGACGCCTGCGCGCACGGGCGACCCGGCCCGCTGCGAGCCGCTGTACGAGCGGCGCGTCGGGGCCGGGCTCGCGCTCGTCGCGACCGGGCGGTCGTGTGCAGCCGGCTTGGCGTTGGCTGATGCGGCACGGCGCTCGCGTGCGGTCCGTCGCTGTCTCTTCGGCATGAGAAGGCAAGGATACGGGAACGCACTAGGGTACTGAGCGCATGACGCTCGATCCGTCCGCGCTCTCGCTCACGGTCATCGTGCTCGCGGTCGCGATCGTCGCGCTGGCCGCCTGGCTGGTGGTCCTGCAGCGCTCCGAGAGCCGCCTGCGGAGCCGGCTGCGGCGGATCCTCAGCGACAACGGCAGCACCGGCCTCGATGAGGTCCTGGCCGGACACGCGACCCGGATCGAACAGCTGGGCAGTCGCGTCGACGCGCTCACCGCGCTGCAGCGCGAGCTGGAGACCGCGACCGGACGCTCGCTCCAGAAGGTCGGTGTGGTCCGATTCAATCCGTTCCAGGACAGCGGCGGCGACCAGTCGTTCGCGATCGCGCTGCTCGATCAACGGGGGAGCGGGGTCGTCGTCTCGAGCCTGCACGGCCGCGCTGAAACGCGGATCTTCGCGAAGCAGGTCACGAACGGCCGGTCCACCCACTCGCTCTCCGACGAGGAGCAGCAGGCGATCCGCGAAGCACTGAAGTGAGCGTCGGCGGCTCGGCGAGCGCCATCGCGATCCTCAACCCCGAGGCCGGTCACGGCAAGGGCCGGAAGCTCGCGACGACCCTCGCCGGCGTGTTCCGGGATGCCGGCATGCGGATCGAAGTGCTCGTCACGCCGGCGCCGGCGGAGGCCGCGCGGCTCGCTG
>CAZMLV010000050.1:0-5511 GCA_964567235.1 uncultured Chloroflexota bacterium
GACATCGTGGGCCTCGGCATCTGCCAATCCCCCGAAGGCCGGCGGCTGTTCCCGCGGATGCAGGTGATCGACAACCTCCGCATGGGCGCGTTCCTCCGCAAGGACCGGGACGGCATCCAGAAGGACATGGATCGGGTGTTCGAGCTCTTTCCCCGGCTCAAAGAGCGCACGACGCAGCTGGCCGGGACGCTGTCGGGTGGCGAGCAGCAGATGCTCGCGATCGGCCGGGCACTCATGTCGAAGCCGAAGCTGCTCATGCTCGACGAGCCATCGCTCGGGCTGGCGCCGATCCTGGTCGAGACGATCTTCCAGATCGTGCGCGAGATCAACTCCCAGGGCATCCCGATCCTGCTCGTCGAGCAGAACGCGACGAAGGCGCTCGAGGTCGCGCACCGCGCGTACGTGCTCGAGACCGGGTCCATCGTGAAGACCGGGACCGGCAAGGAGCTGCTGAGCTCGCCCGACGTCCAGCGCGCCTACCTCGGCATCTAGAGCACCGCGCTTCCTAGACTGCAGCGCGTGACCGCATCGCTCGCGCTCGCGGTCCCGAAGGACGTCGAGCGCGTCGTCGACACCCTGATCGCGAACGGCTTCGAGGCATTCGTCGTGGGCGGCTGCGTGCGGGACGCCATCCGCGGGGTGGACCCACAGGACTGGGACGTGGCCACGAGCGCCCTGCCCGAGGAGATCCAGCGCCTGTTCAGGCGGTCGCTCTACACGAACCGGTTCGGCACGGTGATCGTCTCGAGCGGCGCGCACGAGATCGAGGTCACGACCTACCGCATCGAGGCCGGCTATGCGGATCACCGGCGGCCGGACGAGGTCGCGTTCACCGAATCGCTGCACGAGGACCTTGCCCGGCGCGATTTCACGATGAATGCGATGGCCTGGCGGCCCACGCCCGACGGTGGCCAGCTCGTGGACCCGTTCGCGGGCCGCGCGGACCTCGACGCGAAGCTCGTCCGCGCCGTCGGTGCGCCGGCCGAGCGCTTCGCCGAGGACGCCCTCCGGATGCTGCGCGCAGTGCGCTTCGCGACGGTCCTGCGCATGACCATCGAGACGGGCACGGCCGACGCGATCGTGACCTCCGCCCATCTTGCGACGGCCCTCTCCGGCGAGCGGATCCAGCAGGAGCTCGACAAGATCCTGCTTGCCGAGCGACCGTCGACCGGCATCAGGCTCCTCTCGGACCTGGGGCTGCTCGCGGTCCTCTGCCCGGAGCTCGAGATCTGCAAGACGATCCCCCAGGACAAGGCGGTCGCCCAGGATGTCTTCGAGCACTCGCTCATCACGGTCGACGCCACGCCGCCCGATCTCGTGCTCCGGCTGGCCGGGCTGTTCCACGACGTGGGAAAAGCGGAGACCATGGCCGACGGGCACTTCCACCAACACGAGTTCGTCGGCGAGGCGATCACCCGGCGGGTGCTGCGACGGTGGAAGTACCCGAAGGACACCGTGTCAGCCGTGACGCACCTGATCCGGCACCACATGTTCTGGTATCAGGCCGACTGGACGGGCTCGGCCGTGCGGCGGTTCATCCGGAAGGTCGGCCTCGAGACCATCCCGGACCTGTTCGCGCTGCGGCGCGCCGACAACATCGGCAGCGGCCTTCGGGCCCCGCGGATGTACGCGCTGGAGGACCTATGGGCCCGGGTCCAGGAGGAGATCGAGCGCAGCACGGCGTTCTCGCCGCACGACCTCGCCATCGACGGGAACGACGTGATGCGCGAGCTCGGCATCGGGCCCGGCCCGACCGTGGGCCGGGTCATCGCCGCTCTCTTCGAGCGGGTGCTCGACGATCCGGGCCTCAACACCCCCGAGCGGCTGCTCCGGCTCGTCCGGGAGATCGGCGTGACTCCCGGCTAGACGGGACTATTCTTCCGGCCAACGGTTCCGGGCAATTCGTTCGGGAGGGTCCGATGGCCATCGACACCGTGACCTCGAGACGGCAGTTCCTCAAGCTGACGGGGATCGGCACCGCCGGCATCGCCGCGGCGGAGCTCGGAGGTCTCGGCTTCGATCTCGCCTTCGCCGGCCAGCGCGCCGCGCGCCGCAAGCTCGAGGGCACCAAGCAGACCGCGAGCATCTGCCCGTACTGCGCGGTCGGCTGCGGGACCCTGGTGAACGCGAAGACCGAGAACGGCCGCACCTCGATCGTGAATATCGAGGGCAACCCGGACAGCCCGATCAGCACGGGCAGCCTCTGCCCGAAAGGTGCGGCGACCTTCCAGCTGGCGGTGAACCCGCTGCGCGTCACGACGATCAAGCATCGCAAGCCTGGCGCGGCCGATTGGGACACCGAGACCATGACCCGCGAGGCGGCGATGACCAAGATCGCGCAGCTTTACGCGGACTCCCGCGACGCGACGTTCGTCGAGAAGGACGCGAACGGGAAGCTCATCAACCAGACGACCGGGATCTTCGCGCTCGGCGGCGCGACGAACGACAACGAAGAGAACTACCTCATCGCGAAGGTGAACCGGATGATGGGCGTCGTCCGGATCGAGAACCAGGCCCGGATATGACACTCCGCCACGGTCCCCGGTCTGGGGGTCTCATTCGGACGCGGCGGCAGCACCACCTTTCAGATGGACCTGCAGAACTCCGACGCGATCGTGTTCATGGGCTCGAACATGGCCGAGTGCCACCCGTGCGGCTTCAAGTGGCCGATGAAGGCGAAGGCCAAAGGAGCGACGCTCATCCACGTCGACCCCCGATTCACGCGCACGAGCGCGATGTGCGACACGTACGTTCCGATCCGTTCCGGGACGGATATCGCGTTCCTCGGCGGCCTCGTCAACTACATCCTCACCAATAAGAAGTACTTCGAGGACTATGTCCTCAACTTCACGAACGCGCCGACCCTGATCAACGCGGGCTTCAAGGACACCGAGGACAACGACGGGTTCTTCTCTGGCTTCAACCCGACCACCCGGGCGTACGACCGGTCCACCTGGCAGTACCAGACCGGTGCTGCGCCGGCCCGCGCGCCCGAGCCGCAGTCGAACTCGGAGGCCAAGGAGGGCCAGGCCGGCTCCCCGCCGGCGCCGGTGCCCGCGCCACAGGGCCAATCGGTCAAGGGCGTCAATTTCGCGGCGCTCATCGCGAACCGGCTCCCCGGCGCGCCGCTCCAGGACAAGACCCTCAACGACCCGAACACGGTGTTCCAGATCCTCAAGCGGCACTACGCGCGCTACACGCCGGAGATGGTCGAGAAGATCTGCGGCACCCCGAAGGAGCTGTTCATCAAGGTCGCGGACACGCTCATCGCGAACTCCGGACGGGACAAGACCAGCGCGTTCGTCTACGCCGTCGGGTGGACCCAGCACACGACCGGGGTGCAGCTCATCCGCACCGCGGGCCTCGTCCAGCTGCTCCTCGGCAACATCGGCCGGCCGGGCGGCGGGATCATGGCCCTCCGCGGGCATGCCTCGATCCAGGGCTCCACCGACATCCCGAGCCTGTACAACCTCCACCCCGGCTACTTGAACGCCCCCGACGCGACGAAGACCCACGACACCCTGCTCAACTACATCCTCACCGAGACCCAGCCGACCTCGTTCTGGTCCAACACGCCTGCGTACGTGATCAGCCAACTGCGGGCGTGGTTCGGCGACGCGGGGTCGCCGGACAACGACTACTTCTACGACTCGCTGCCGAAGATCACCGGCGATCACAGCCACTTCCCGGTGATGGTCGAGATGAGCCAGGGCAAGATCCAGGGGATGATCCTCACCGGCCAGAATCCGGCAACGAGCCTGAACGCCGCGTTCCAGCGCAACGCGATGGCCAAGCTCAAGTGGCTCGTCGTGCTCGACTTCTACGAGACCGAATCGTCGGTGTTCTGGAAGCATGCCGACGCGGCCCCAGGGGACATCCAGACCGAGGTCTTCTTCCTGCCGGCTGCGCACATTGCCGAAAAAGATGGCTCGATGACCCAGACCCAGCGGACGATCCAGTACCACCACAAGACCGCCGACCCGCCCGGTGACGCCCGCAGCGACCTGTTCTTCTGGTACGACCTCGGCCAGCGCCTCAAGAAGCTGTACGCCGCCGGACGATCGGGCGCCAAGAACGTCGACATCATCAAGAACATGACGCTCGACTACGCTCCCGATCCCGCCGAAGTCGCCGACTGGATCCACAAGGACGAGCCGTCGGCGTTCAAGATCTTCAAGGAGATCAACGGCTTCGACTGGAAGACGAAGCAGCCGATCAACAGCTTCGCGAACCTCCTGTCGGACGGCTCGACCGCGGCCGGCGCGTGGATCTACACGGGCCAGCTCCAGCTGGTGAACGGCCAGATCGTCAACCGCGGCGAGATGCAGCCGGGCAAGAACGATGGCTGGGTGAGCCCGAACTGGGGCTGGGCCTGGCCCGCGAACCGGCATCAGCTCTACAACCGCGCGTCCGCCGACCCGAAGGGCGATCCATGGTCGACGAAGAAGAAGTACACGTATTGGGACGCCGCTGCGAAGACGTGGAAGAACGACCCGGGCGACGGCATCGACTTCACCCTCACCAAGGATCCGTCGACCCCGGCGAATCCGAACGGCGTCGGCGTCGCGTTCCACTCCGGCTCCGACCCGTTCCTGCTCAAGAAGGACGGCAAGGGCTGGCTGTTCGCATACGAGGGCCTGTCGGACGGCCCACTGCCCACGCATTACGAGCCCTGGGAATCACCGGTGAAGAACCAGCTCTACAAGCAGGATCGCAATCCCGTGGCGAAGATCTACGACGTGCCGGGCAACAAGTACAACGAGTTCGCCGGCACGCAGTTCCCGACGGTCATCACCACCTACCGCCTCACCGAGCACCACCTCTCCGGGACGATGACCCGCTGGCTCCCGTGGCTCGCGGAGCTCATGCCCGAGCTGTTCGTCGAGATCTCGCCCGAGCTCGCGAAGGACAAGGGCATCGCGAACGGCGATTACCTGCGGGTCATCACCGAGCGCAACACCACCGAGGCCCGGGCGCTCGTCACCAAGCGGCTCCGCCCGCTCACCGTGAACGGCCAGGTCATCCATCAGGTCGGGATGCCGTGGCATTGGGGCTACCAGGGCATCGCGACGGGCGACATCGCGAACAACGTCACCGCGCTCGTCGCGGATCCGAACGTGTCGATCCACGAGGGCAAGGCGTTCACCTGCCGGATCGAGAAGGGACGGGCCCGGACATGAGCGATCTGCGCGGCATGTTCGTCGACACGTCGATCTGCACCGGCTGCAAGGCCTGCCAGGTGGCCTGCAAGCAGTGGAACGAGATGGCTCCAGGCGTCCCGCTCCCGATGGAGGACGAGGCCGCCGTCCGCGAGCACCGTGCGTTCACCGGCAACAGCTACGACAACACCGGGCATCTCTCGGCCACGAACTGGCGGCACGTGAAGTTCATCGAGCAGATCGGACCCGACCCGAGCAGCAGCGACCGGTCCGATCCGCGCTGGCTGATGATGAGCGACTCCTGCAAGCACTGCGTGCAGGCCGGCTGCCTCGAGGTGTGCCCGACCGGCGC
>CAZMLV010000050.1:5611-11417 GCA_964567235.1 uncultured Chloroflexota bacterium
GGCCAGACCGACGCGTACATCTACGGCTGGGACCTCGGGAACAGCGGCACGATCACCGCCGGGCCGAACAAGGGGACCGCGGTGAAGGACGTCGAGGTGGTCGGGGGGCTCAACGTCTTCTACCTCCTCCTCGACAAGCCCGAGGTCTACGGCCTCCCGGCGCACGCCGCGCTGCCGCAGCGGAACTTCGTGCCGTCGGCCGGCGTCGCGCTCATCTCCGCGGCGGTGCTCGGTGTCACCGGGCTCGCCGCGTTCCGCCGCAACCGGATCGCGGAGAACGCCGCCGCGGCAGAGGGGGAGGCGACTGATGCCCGATAAGTACGTCCTTCCGCCCGAGTGGGAGTGGCCGATCACGATCGCGCTCTTCATCGCGGGTGTGGCCTCGGGCGCGTACGCGACGATGGGGCTCATCCACTTCGCCGGCGACAAGCGGGACCAGCCCGTGGCCTGGCGGCTCGCGTTCATCCCGCTTCCGCTCATGCTGATCGTCCCGCTCCTGCTCATCGTCGATCTCGGCCAGCCCGGCCGGTTCCTCAACCTGCTGATCACGAGCCCGGGCGCGGCCGAGCGTCCCGGCCCGCTCATGTTCAACCCGAACTCACCGATGAACTGGGGCTCGTGGGCGATGGTGATCTTTGGCGGGTTCGCCGCCCTCGCCTTCGCCGACGCGCTGCATCACACCGGGCGGATGCGCCTCGACTGGCTCGACGGCCTTTCGCACAACATCGTGGTGCTCGCGATCGGCGAGCTCTTCGCGCTCGTCGTCTCGGGCTACAGCGGCGTGCTGGTGAACGTGACGAACCAGGGCGTCTGGTCGGACACGTGGTTGATGGGCGCGCTGTTCATCTGCTTCAGCGAGCTCTCCGGGATGGCCGTCGCGCTGCTCGTCAGCGACCGGATGGGTGCCGTCCGCACGTCAGCGGCCCTCCGGACCGCGCTCTTCTACGCGGCCGCGGTGAGCACGGTCGTGCTCGTGGTCTTCCTGGTCAGCCTCGCGACCCAGCAGGACGGCTCCCTGGCCGCGCTGATCGCGAGCCTGCATGAGTTCGTCGGACCGGTGTTCTGGATCGGCGCGGTCGGCCTGGCGCTGCTCGTGCCGCTCCTCGCGCTCGGACCGCGGCGGCTCGCCCCGATGCCCAACGCATCCCTCTCGCTCATCGCGCTCCTCGTGCTGGTCGGCGTGCTGGCGTTCCGGTACGCCGTGTTCTTCTCCGCGATCTCCTTCGTCCAGAGCTAGACGGTCCCGACGCAGCTCGAGTTCGACGAGGCCCGCGCCCGCTGGCGAGAGCTCGCCAAAGAGGACCCGGGCCTCGGTCCGATCGCCGCGTTCCACGATGAGCGCCTCGCGGCGCTGGCCACGCGTCCCGCTCCGGAGATCGCGCTCGATCTCACCCCGGAGGCCGCGACCGCGGCGATCGCCGCCGGCCGGCCTCTGCTCGGCGAAGGCGCGCTGGTCTGCGAGACCGAGGATGTGGCGGCGGAGCTCCGGCGACTCGCGCGCAACCTCAGCGACACGAGCGTCGAGGGTTCGGCGGGCCAGCGCACGGCCGAGCGGCTCGCGAGCACCGAGCTCGACGTCGGCCCGCTGCTCGACGACGCGCTGAACGGGGACGCCGAGGCGATCGCGCGCGCGGCCGCCAGTGGCGAGTACGACGCGACGGCGTTCGCCCAGCTGCTCGAGCTCGCGCTCCAGCCGGTGCTCTGGGCGGCGGCGGCGCGGTGCGCCGAGCTCACCGACATCGACCGCTGGGATCGCGGCTTCTGTCCGGTGTGCGGTGCGTGGCCCGCGCTCGCCGAGCTCGTCGGCGCGGAGAAGCGGCGGGTGCTGCGCTGCGGCCGGTGCGGGTCGTGGTGGTCGTGGCTCGTGCTGCTCTGTCCGTACTGCGGCAACGACGATCACCGGAGTCTGGGAACGCTTCAAGGGGGCTCGGCCGGGGCCGGCGAAGCCGGGCCTGGCCGGACGCGCGATAGGGTCGATGTGTGCGAGCGGTGCCATGGCTATCTGAAGTCGGTGGCGACGTTCCACTCGGTCCCCACGCCGCAGCTCGCGGCCGAGGACGCGGCGACCGTGCATCTCGACGTCGGCGCGCGCGAACGCGGATACACGCGGCCGGGCACGGTCGATCTCGAGACGGCGGGCATCCCGCGGCTCGTGCGCGAGGGCCGCGTGCGCTCGGGCGGGGACTAGCTCAGCGGTTTCGGCGAGCTGTAGCTCGGCTCGTACGAGCTCGCGGCCTTGCCGTTGCCCGTGCCCGACGTCGAGTCCCAGCTCGTCATGTTGTCCGAGCGGATCTTGTCGACGCGCTCGCTCAGCTTCGCGCGGGCCTGCTCCCCGCTGAACGGGGTCATCAGGAGCGCGATCGCCGCCCCGACGATCGCCCCGGCGAGGATGCCGATGGTGAACGCTGAGAAGAGCGCGGTGTCATCGTGGCCACCGGCGGCCTTCCGGGCTTGCTTGCGGCCGTCCGCGAGCATGTCGTCGATCCGCTTGCTCGCCTGCGAGCGCAGGTCGTCGAACACATCCTCGAGCTTGAGGTCCTTGAGCGCGTTCATCTGAAACTCCCTCTGTGGCGACTTCGCCGGAGGGGCTAGTCCGCAGGACCGGTGCCAGAGACCTTCTGCCCGGTCAACGAGGCCTCGATGAACTGTTCGATGTCGCCGTCGAGCACCCGCTGGACGTCCCCGACCTCCACGCCGGTGCGATGGTCCTTGACCAGCGTGTATGGGTGCAGGACGTAGCTGCGGATCTGGCTCCCCCAATCGGCCGCGCGCATCTCGCCGCGCTCCTTCGCCTGCTCGGCCTCCTGCTCGAGGACGCGCTGCTCGAGGAGCCGCGCGCGGAGGACCCGCATCGCGATGTCTCGGTTCTGTAACTGGGACCGCTCGTTCTGCGAGGCGGCCACGATGCCGGTCGGCAGATGCGTGATCCGAACGGCCGTCTCGGTCTTGTTCACGTTCTGGCCGCCCGCGCCGGTGCTCCGATACGTGTCGACGCGGAGCTCGTCGGGACGGATGTCGACCTCGGTCTCGGTCTCGACCTGCGGCGTCGGGTCGACGAGCGCGAACGATGTCTGGCGGCGTTTCTGGAAATCGAATGGCGAGATCCGCACGAGCCGGTGGGTCCCGCGCTCGTGCTTCAGGTAGCCGTACGCGTACTCGCCGTCGATCGAGAGGGTCGCGCTCTTCAGGCCGGCCTCTTCGCCGGGGGTGCTCTCGAGCAGCTCCGCGCGGAAGCCGCGCCGCTCGGCCCAGCGGAGGTACATGCGCACGAGCATCTCCGCCCAGTCGGCCGCGTCGGTGCCGCCCACGCCGGCGCTGATCGCGAGGAACGCGGGCCGTTCGTCGTACGGGCCACCGAGCTGGGCCTCGAGGCTGGCCTTCGCGACCTCGAGCTGCAGCGCGCCGAGATCGGCCGCAAGGTCGCGCGCGATCGCAGCATCCTCGTCTGCGAGCGGCAGCATGTCGGTGATCTCAGCGGCACGGGCGCGGAAGCCGTCCCAGCGCTCGACACGCCGACGCGCGGCATCGAGCTTCTTCAGGACCGTCTGAGCGCGCTGTCGGTCGGACCAGAGGTCAGGCGCGGAGGCGTCGGCCTCTAGTCGCGCGACCTCGCGGCGCGTGTTGTCGAGGTCAAAGGAACACCGCCATCCGGTCGATGCGCTCGCGAAGCGACGCGAGCGCGCCGAGGTCGATCGCCATCAGCGGTGGTCGGCTAGCGCTTGCGCGGACGTTCGAACGTGGTCGTGACCGGCTGGGCCACGGGAGCGAGCTTGCCTGCCGCGAAGCTCACGAAGGTCACGCACGGGCAGTAGGTGTTGCGCGGGCAGCGCGGGCAATCGCCATCGCAATCGAGGGTCGCGCCGTAGCTGCACTTCAGGCAGTTGTCCTCGCAGACGATCCATTCCTTCATGCGAGACTGTCCTCTCTAGACGCAGTTCGGGCCCGCGGGAGCCGTCTTTCACGCCCCAGAGACCGTTTGGAAACCGCTCCCCACGCCTGTTCTGTGCCGGTTTTCGTACGCAGAATAACCGCCGGACCGCCCCGTTGGAAGCCCTTCATGACATCTCGGAGCGTTGTCCGAGATACGAAAGTCCGCCGCCCAGGAAGGCCCGCGGCCGGACCCCGAACACTTGGTCTATGGCGTTCGGCTGGGGCGTGTTGTCCACCGCGAGCAGGTCCAGCTGCCGCACGGTGACCGGCGGATCAGCCAAGACGCGCTCGAACAGGAAGGCCGCGGGCTTCATCAGGCCGACCGGCAGCGGCACGGTCGGCCGGTGGATCCGATAGGCCCGCATCGTCTCGGCGAGGAGCTCGCGGTAGGTCACCGGAACCGGACCGCCGAGCTCGAAGACCCCGGCGACCGGCCCGCGGGCGGCCACGACGATCGCGCGCGCCAGGTCCAGGACGTGGAGGGGCTGGAACCGCGCGGTGCCGCCACCAGGTAGCGGCACCACCGGGAAACGGAGCGAGAAGCGCAGCCGCGGGAAGAAGTCGTCTCCGGCACCGAAGAGGACCGATGGCCGCAGCACGACGTGCGGCACCGCCGACGAGATCACCGCGGCCTGCCCCAGGCCCTTGCTCCGGAGGAACGGGTAGGGGCTCTCCGGCGACGCGCCGATCGCGCTCAGGTGGACGATCTTGCCGACGCCCGCGCGCTCGGCCGCTCGGACCACCGCCCGGGTGCCCTCTGCGTTGACGCGCTCGAAGCTTCCGTGACGCTCCGTGGGGATGGCGACGGTGTGCACGACCACGTCGACGCCGGCGAATGCGCCGTCCAGCGACGCCGCATCGGTCACGTCGGCGCGCCGCAGCTCGAGCCCGGCACCGGTCACCTCGGCCCGCGCGCGGTCCGGGTCACGGACGATCGCGCGGATCTCGTCTGGAGCCTCGCCCTCGCGGAGCGCGGCGATGACGTGGCGGCCGACGAACCCGTTCGCCCCGGTGATGGCGATGCGCACGTTCTACATACTACGCAGGCGTAGTAATAGATGACCGGGCCGGCACGTCGCCGCGGTGGGCCCAGACGAGCGCGGGGATGCCCGCGAGCACGTAGATCAGCCCGAGCAGCTGGGCCTCCTGCAGGCCGGCGAAGACGATCGGATCGAGCCGCAGGAACGAGGTCGCGAAACGGAAGCCACCGTAGAGCACGAGATACAGCCAGAAGACCCGGCCCTCCGGCGCGTGACCGCGGACGCGGGCCCAGTAGCGAAGCAGGATCGCCAGGATCAGCAGGTCGACGAGCAGGTCGTACGCGACCACCGGATGCACGAAGGTCGTCTGACCCAACGTCGCCGGGTTCGTGTACCGCACGCACCAGGGGAGCCCGGAGCACGCGATGGCGTGATGCTCGCCGTTGATGATGTCGCCGATCCGGCCGATCGCCTCGCCGAGCACGATGCCGATCACCGTGATGTCGAACATGAACCCGACCGGCAGGCGCAGTCGCTTCGCCGCGATCCAGCCGGCGATCGCCGAGCCGATCGGCGCTGCGGCGACCGCGACGCCGCCGTTCCAGAACGCGAGCAGCTGGTCGGGATGCGCGCTGTAGTACGGCCAGTTGTCGGCGATGTGGCCGGTCCGCGCTCCGATGAGTCCGCCGATGACGACGGAGATCGCGAACGGGTAGATGCGCTCGTCCTTCACGAGCCGGCGAGCGAGCCGGAAGCTCAGCCAGCTGCCGGCGCCCATTCCGACCAGCGACCAGAGCGAGTGCCAGGCGATCCGGAGCGGCCCGATCGTCAAGGTCGGGTCGAACGGGAGGTCCACTACGCCGCCATGGTGCGCGCCGGGCGGGCCATGCGGAACA
>CAZMLV010000051.1:0-1279 GCA_964567235.1 uncultured Chloroflexota bacterium
CCGACGCCAAGGGCGACAGCTCGTTCTTCAAGAAGTCCGTCGCCCAGTTCGAGAAGGACCTCATCATGAAGGCGCTCCGCGACGCCAATGGCAACCGCTCGAAGGCCGCCGAGATGCTCGGCATCTACCGCCGCCTCCTCTACGCCAAGATCAAGGAGTACGGCCTTGAGGGCTACCCGCCAAAGGGCCGCTAAGCGCGAGGCGAACCCGCTGCTTGTCGTGCGGATCCACGAGACCACCGGCGTGGCGAAGACCGGTTGGGACGCTGCCCTCAAGGCGGCGGTGAAGAGCGCCCGCGAAGAGGTCGAGCCGATCGCTGTCGAGATCGCCCGGCAGTGGGCCGACCTCAGCGCCCGCGGCATCACCAGCTACCACGTCAGTGTGAAAGTGGCCTATCGGCAGGCCCTTGCGCCGGCAAAGCGCGCGCGGAAGAAGGCCGCAAGCTAACCGGACCCTAAATCGTCGTGGTCCGGTATCAGCCACCTGTCCCAGTTATTGACATGGTTAGAAGGCGCCCGCACACTCGTCGCCCCTGCGACCGCGAGGAAGCAGCGCACGGAAGGGGAGCGGACGTGGCGGACGGCGACGCGCAGGACATCCTTGCCCAGGTGCTCATCGCGAATGACGGTGAGGTCATCCAGCGGCTGCGGCTTTCGGCCGCCGAAGCCGCGCGGGTGTGCAACGTGACCCCGCGGCAGCTCATCTATTGGACGAAAAAGGGCCTCGTGAAGCCGTCGACGAATGACGATCACGACTACGACGTTTTCGCGATGGAAAAGGTGAT
Source organism: uncultured Chloroflexota bacterium (assembly GCA_964567235.1). GTDB lineage: Bacteria > Chloroflexota > Limnocylindria > P2-11E > P2-11E > UBA4735. The sequence goes on from CAZMLV010000051.1 coordinate 785, forward strand.
CCGGATCCGGCAGGCCCTCGAGAAGGGCTACTCGCTCGAGAAGGCCGCCCAGGTCGTCGCGCGCGACCTCGGTGCGCTGCAGGCGGAGGTCCGCCGGCTCGAAGGCCTCGCCAACGAGGACCTGGAGGATGAGCTCCGGCGCCGGTTCGAGAAGCTCGAGGAGCGCGTGTCGCAGCTCCGACGGACCCTGCCGGCATCGCTCACGATCGCCCGGCTGCGCCGCGCCGTCGCGCTCCTCGCCCGACTCGAGGCCGAGGGCACCCTCCAGAACGCGAGTGCCAACGGCGATATCGCGAAGGCGCTCTCCCTCCGGCTCGGTCGCGCCGTCGACGAGCTCGAGCTGCTGCTCCGCGAGGTCCAGCCGGCCGGCGCATAACGTTCATCGCGTGACCGACCGCGACGCTCTTCTCCTGACTGCCGTCGCGGCCGGCAAGGCGACCCGCGCAGCGCTCCAGCTGCTCGGCCGCGGCGCCACGGCCCTGCCGGGCCTCGTCG
>CAZMLV010000051.1:1379-11015 GCA_964567235.1 uncultured Chloroflexota bacterium
CAGCTCGACCGCTACTTCGAGATCGACGCGCTGGCGCGCCGGATCGGCGAGGCGATCGCTCCGCTCGACACCACGACGTTGGTCCTGAACGCCGACGATCCGATCGTCGCGCACCTCGGCGTCGCGCACAAAGGTCCGGTGGTCGCATTCGGCGTCGACGATCCAGCGGTCGGCGGGACCGTGGCGCAGGCGATCAGCGACGCCACGCGCTGCCCGAACTGCAAGCACCCGCTCGTGTACGCGCGCGTGATCCTCGCGCACGTCGGCGAGTGGCGCTGCGACCACTGCGACTTCCAGCGGCCGCGCCGTGACGTGAGCGCCGTGACCGTTCGGCTCGGCGCCAACGACAGCGCGCTGCGCCTGGGCGGTCCGGGCGCGTCCGCGATGGACGAGGTCGTCGTTCCGCTTCCCGGTCTGTACAACGCCTACAACGCGCTCGCCGCGATCGCGGCCGCTCGCGCGCTCGACATCGGCCTGCCCACCGCGACTCGCGCGCTCGCCGCGTTCAAGCCGGCGTTCGGCCGGCTCGAGATCGTCGAGGCCGAAGGGCGCCGGCTGCGGCTGATCTTGGTGAAGAACCCGGCGGGATTCAACGCTGCCATCGGCGCGCTGCTCGAGACCGATCGGCATCCCCGGATCCTCGGCGCGCTGAACGACCGCGATGCCGATTCGCGCGATGTGTCGTGGATCTGGGACGCCGACTTCGAGGCGCTCGCGCCGCGGATCACCCACGCGACGATCACCGGTCTCCGCGCCCGCGACCTGGCACTCCGGCTCAAGTACGCCGGCGTCCCGCGCGACCGGGTGACGGTGGTGGAGGACTGGCTGCCCGCGCTGCGGTGGGCCATCGACGCGACGCCCTCGGGCGACGAGCTCGTGGTCATCGCAACGTATACCGCGATGCTTTCGCTCCGTTCGGCGCTTGCGGGCCTCGGTTTCGTGGGACAGTTCTGGGAAGACTGATGACCCTGACCATCGAGGAGCTCCCGCCCGCGCAGCTCTCGGCTGCCGACCTGGTGTCGGCGGTCGGACTGATGCGCCGTCTTGACCAGGAACGCGTCCCGGAAGATCCGATCGCGCCCGACGAGGTCTACGCACGCCAGATCACCGCCGCGCGGCCGGACGGCCGGCTGTTCTTCTGGGGCGCGCGCGAAGGCGGCGACCTGGTGGGAGGCGCGTACCTCCAGCTCTCCGACAAGGAGAACCTGCAGCTCGGCTTCTGCGGCGTGCTGGTCCGGCCGGAAGCGCGGCGGCGCGGGATCGGCCGGCAGCTGCTGCGCAAGGTCGCAGAGCGATCGTCGTCCGAAGGTCGCACCCTGCTCGCCGGCGAGACGAGCGATCGCGTTCCGTCCGGCGCGGCGTTCGCTGCGGCGATGGGTGCGACCGCAGGTCTCGAGATGCACACCAATCAGCTCGATGTCCGGACGGTGAAGCCTGCCCAGCTCACCCGCTGGATCGAGGAGTCCCGCGCCAAGGCCGTGGGGTACCACATCGTCTGGATCGACTGGGAGAAGGCGGACGACGCGACGATCGCCCAGGTCGCGCAGTCGTACGAGGCGATCAACGACATGCCCAAGGGCGAGATCGCGCTCGAGGCCGAGCACTGGGACGTCCGGAAGACGCGCGAGCGCTACGCCTTCTTCGCGACGATGGGCATGGGTGTGTGGACCGTGATCGCGGTGCACGATGCGACCGGTGCCGGCGTCGGCTTCACCGAGATCAACCTCATCCCGCAGGTCCCGGAGATCGTGCAGCAGCAGGGCACCGCGGTCACGCCGGCCCACCGCGGTCATAGCCTCGGCCTGTGGCTGAAGGCGGCGATGCTCGAGCGCGTCGTGCGCGAACGGCCGAAGACCCGCTTCATCCGCACGGGCAACGCGAAGGTGAACGAGGCCATGCTCCGCATCAACACCGAGCTCGGTTTCCGGCCGGCCTGGTCCACGACCTTCTGGCAGGCGGAGATCGGGAAGCTGCCGAAGTGACGGATCTTCGCATCGGCCACCTCTACCCCGACCTCATGTCCATCTACGGAGACCGCGGCAACGTGCTCGCGCTCACGCAGCGCGCGCGCTGGCGCGGGATCGACGTCGAGACGCGCGCCTTCACGGCCGGCGAGACGTGGGATCCCGACTGGGCGGACGTGTATTTCTTCGGCGGCGGCCAGGATCAGGGGCAGGACATCGTGGGCGCCGATCTAGCCGGCGCGAACGGCGAGGCCCTGAAGCAGGCCGTCGCGGGCGGCGCCGCGATCTTCTCCGTGTGCGGCGGCTACCAGCTGCTCGGGCACGAGTACGTTCCCGAGGTCGGACCCGCGATCCCGGGGCTCGGGATCCTCGACGTGACCACCCGCGCGGGGAAGGTGCGCTTTGTCGGCAATCTGCTGGCCGTGACCGACGACGGCAAGACGCTCATCGGGTTCGAGAACCATTCGGGCTACACGTACCTCGGCCCGGACGCCGAGCCGCTCGGCGAGGTGATCGCGGGGCATGGCAACAACGGCCAGGACAAGACCGAGGGCGCGGTGCAGGGGAAGCTCATCGGCTGCTACCTCCACGGGTCGGCCCTGCCCAAGAACCCATGGCTCGCCGATCAGCTCATCAGCTGGGGCCTCGCGCGACGCCAGGGCGACATCGAGCTGGTACCGCTCGACGACGCGGAGGAGCACGCCGCCGAGCTGCAGGCGGCGGAGGTCGCGAAGACCCGCACGTAAGCGGTACCGGCGTACCGGCTCCCGGTCCCATGCCCCCCGAGCGCTGATCGTCGTGTCATCGCGCCCGTGCGACGTGCGGTCCGCGCCTGGTGCGTGGTCACGACCCTGGCCCTCTCGGTCGCCGGACCAGGCGCGCTCGTCGCCGCCGGAGACGATGGCCCGCCGAGCCCGGCGCCGACTGGCCATCCGACCCGGACCATCCTCCGGCCGACCGAGATCTCGCAGCCCGCCCCGCCGAAGCCGAGCGCGAAGGAAGTCATCATCATCGTCAGCGGCGTCAATAGCTCAGCGCAGGATCCGACGTTCGACGCGCTCCAGGCGAAGCTGTTCGACGACCCGGGGTATGAGGTCCATCGCTTCGGGGCGGATCCGAGCTATCCGTACGACACGCTCGGATCGCTCGACCAAGCGGCCGACGACCTGACCCGAGAGATCCGCGATCTCAGCCTGACCCATCCGGCCGTGCACATCGTCGCCCACTCCATGGGTGGCGATGTCGTCGACCGCGCGATCGCGAACGGGCTATCGGCGACGGACGGCGTCGCGACGTACATCGCGTTGTCGTCGCCCCACAGTGGCTCGGCCTCGCTCGCGGCGGCCGAACCGGTCCTCGAACAGGCCGGCGACACCGCGCTGGAGCTGCGAGCCCTGCTCTCGTCCAAGCTCGATGTGGGCAGCATCGCGGCCCATGACCTCGCGCACGCGAAACCCGCTCCGCGCACCGCCGGGATCACCCGGCTGGACCTGCGCATCGCGACCGACCTTGCCGTGACGAGCCGCGATGCGGCGGACCCGGGAGTCGAGTCGCGAACGCTCGTCCCGGCCGGCCTCGGTGGATTCCTGGATGGCCACGGCGCGATCACCAGCGACCCGCGCGCCCTCGATCTGATCATGACCACGATCGCCACGCGCGCGGCCCCACCCGATACGCGGAGTGCACCGGAGAAGCAGCTCGCGGAGCTCGAGTCCCTCGGCGCGCTCGGGCTGTCGGCGCTGCTCTGCCTGGCCGGCCTCGCGGCGGCGTGCGCGCTGTCGTTCGCGCTGCAGCGCTTGGCTCCGGTCCGCTGGATCACGCGGCCCCTGGCGGAGGCCCGCCTTCGGGACATCCGGCGAAAGTGATCGGCGCGGAGCGCGGTCAGGCCCTGGTCGAGTTCGCGCTCGTGCTACCGGTATTGCTCGTCATCGCGCTGGCCATTGCGGAGCTGTCCACCCTTGGCGTCGCGCGGCTCGCGCTCGAGCACGCGGCGGCCGAAGGCGCGCGCACCGCGGCGCTCACGAACGACGACCGACTGGTGCGCGCGAGCATCTCCGCGGCGGCCGCTCCGCTGGATGGCGGCCAGGTCGATGTCGTGATCGATCCGCCGCAGTCCCAGCGCGGCTCCGATCCGCGCGGCACGCTCGTCCATGTGCGGCTGCGGTACGCGCTCGCGGTCCCACTGTCGTTCATCGGACTGCCCGGTCTGATCGTGCGCGGCGAGGCCGCCCGGTTGATGGAGTGGACACCGTGACCGGGGACCGAGGGCAGGCGCTCGTCCTCGCGGTGCTCGTGCTCGGCCTCGCCGCCGCGACGATCGTCGGGCTGCAAGCGGCCCAGGATCGCATCCTTCGTGATGCACACGAGCGCCGCGCCGGCGAGGCGGCCGTCGAAGCCGCGGGTGCGGCGATCGCCGACGCGCAGATCGGCTTCACCGGATCGCTCGACGCGTTCGCAGCCGATCCGCTCGTGGCCGAACGTGCGCGTGCGGCCGCGGATCAGCTCTCCGCGCTGAACGGCGGCGCAGCGGTCCGCGACCTCGCGATCACCGCGGACCCCCGCGAGATCGAAGTCGGCCTGTCGATCGGCGTCCATCGTCAGCGGGCGGCGGTCGAGACGACGTGCTGCCGTCCCTGACCGCGGTCGCACGACGCAGACCACCGCGTCGCGCCATCCTCGGTGCGGCCGGCGCGCTGCTCGTGGCGGTGTCGCTGATCGCGTCGCTGCGCGCCCAGCCCGCAGCGGTCGGTGCGGCGCCGGAGGCGATGGCCGATGCGCTCGCGCCGGGTACGTGGGCCATTTCGATCCCGAGCGGCTGGCTCGCCGCACCGATCGCCGGGCTGCGCTCCGGTGATCGGCTGGACATCCTCGCGCTCCGGCCGGGAGAGAAGGCCACCGCCACCGCCGTCGCATTCGATCTCGTCGTGCTCTCCGCGGACGACCGCGCCGTGATCGTTGGCACGGGCGCCGACGACGCGACCGCGCTCGGCATCGCCCGGGCGAGCGGCCTGCTGCTCGTCCCGCTGCTCCGCTCGACACATTGACCGCGGTCGCGATCTGCGGCGGGGCGGAGCTGCGGACCGCATGCTCGGTCCTCGGTCTCGAGGACACCGGCTCGCGGCCTCGCCTTGTGCTCGTCGACCTCCGCGTCGCGGACTCCACGCATGCCGCCGCCGCGTTCGAAGCGCAGATCCCGCGGGTCGTCATCGGCACGCTCGATCAGACCGGGGTCCTCGCCGCGTTGGGCGACGATCGCGTGCTCGTCGCAGGCTCAACGGACCCGGCGGTGCTCGGGCCGCTCGTCGCACGAGCGCTGCCCCGCGCCGCGCGGGACCGGACCCGGGTGGTCACGGTGACCGCCGCGCGTGGCGGCACCGGCCGCACGCTCTGCGCGGCCAACCTCGCCCGCCGGCTCGCCGTCGATCGGACCGTCATGGCGATCGACGCCACGGGCACCGGCGCGCTGGGGTGGTGGCTCGCGGTCGAGCCTCGACCCTGGGCGGACCTTGAGGCGCTCGCCGGCGAGCTTCGGGCCGAGCACGTCGAGCTCGTTGCCACACCGGCCGGACCGCGGCTCGCCGTCGTCGGCGGAGCGCCCGCCCTGCCGTCGGCCGACGTGCTCGCGATGACGATCGCCGCCGCGCGCGAGCGGGCCGACCTCCTGCTGATTGACGCGCCGGCCCTCCCGGACGACCGCGCCCACACCGCCGCGACACGAAGTGACCGCGTCCTGGTCCTGTCGTACGCCGACGCTGCATCGAGGGCCGCGCTCGCGTCGGCCGACGTGCCTGCGGGGGCGTGGCTCATCGGCTCGCAGTGCCAGGCGGACCCGCCGGTCGACGCGTTCCGCGTGCTCCCGCGGGACGAGCGTGCGATCGCCGACGCGCTGGCGACGCAGGGCCGCGCCGGCGGAGCGCTTGGTCGGGCGTATGACGAGCTCGCCGAGCTGTTGGCGATCGACGCGACGTGACCGGCGTCCGCGAGCGCCTCGAGCGCGCCCTCTTGCTCCGGCTCCGCGACGCCGCCGATGGCCAGCCTCGTGCCGATCAGCTGGGCGCGCTGCTCCGCGATATCGCGGCTTCGGAACGGATCGTCCTCTCCAGCGCGGAGCTCCGCGCGCTCGAACGCTACTTCGACGATCGCTTCTTTGGCCTGGGCGCGATCGCACCTCTCCTCCGGGACGAGCGGGTCAGCGAGGTCATGGTCAACGGCACGCGCGGCGTGTGGATCGAGCGCGACGGCCGCGTTGAGGTGACGCCGGTCCGTTTCCGCGATGCCGATGAGATCCTCGTGCTCATCGAGCGGCTCGTCGCGCCGCTCGGCCGGCGCATCGACGTGGCCCAGCCGCTGGTCGACGCGCGTCTCGCGGACGGGTCACGGGTCCACGCGGTCATCCCACCGATCGCGCTCCAGGGACCGGTGCTCACGATCCGGCGGTTCTCCGCGCGACCGTTCGACCCTGACGACCTCGTCCGAACGGGCACCGCTTCGCCGGCGGCCATCGGGTGGCTCGTGGACGCGGTCCGATCCCACAGAAGCATCCTCGTGTCCGGCGGCACATCGAGCGGGAAGACGACGACGCTGAACGCGCTCGGGTTCGCCATCGGCGAACACGAGCGCATCGTGACCATCGAGGATGCCGCGGAGCTGCGGTTGCCGCAGCCGAATGTCGTCGGGCTCGAGACGCGGCCGCCGAGCGTCGAAGGACTCGGGGCGGTCGACACCCGGACGCTCCTCCGCAACGCCCTGCGCATGCGGCCGGACCGTATCGTCGTCGGTGAGGTCCGCGGAGGCGAGGCCCTCGACATGCTCCAGGCGATGAACACGGGCCATCGCGGATCCCTCACGACCGCCCACGCGAGCAGTGCCTATCGCGCTCTGCTCCGCCTGGAGACGATGGCGATGATGGCCGGGCTCGACCTCCCACTCGCCGCGATCCAGGAGCAGATCCGGCGGGGGATCGAGATCGTGGTCCACCAGGAGCGCGGCGCGGACGGCCGTCGGCGGATCGTCGAGATCGCCGAGGTCGATCCGGAGGGCGAGGGGTACGCGCTTCGAACGGTCGCGCCATGACGATCCTCATCGCCCTGGCCGGCGTCGCGCTGCTCGTTGCGTCGGTGCCGCTGCGCCCGGTCGCCGATCGTCTTCGGGCCGCGCGTGATCGCCAGAGCCGGCGCGCGGCCTTGCCGGCACTCATCGACGCGATCGCAGCAGGACTCGCGGCGGGTCTGTCGCTCGAGCAGGCCTTCGCCGAGGTCGCATCCACGCTCCCGGCCGCGCTCGCGCGTCCGACCGGCGCCGTCGCGACGGCGCTTCGCCTGGGCGAGCCGATCGATCGCGCGCTCAGTGCATACGACGGCGTCATCGCTGCCCCGGAGATCGCGCCGTTCGCGATCGTGCTGTCCGCCTTCGCGCGGAGCGGCGGCCGCGTCGGACGGAGCCTCGTGCGCGTTGCCCGGCTGCTGCGCGGCCGGCTCGCGCTCGATGCGGAGCGCGCGGCGCTCACCGCGCAGGGGCGGCTGTCGGCGGTCGTGCTGGTCGCGCTCGCGCCGTTGGGTGCGGTGTTCTTCGCGCTGCTGACCCCCTCATACCTGTCCACGCTCGCGGGACCGGGAAAGGGTCTGGCCCTCGCTGGGCTCGGGCTCGAGGTCTGTGGTGCCATCTGGCTGTGGCGGCTCGTGCGCGCGCCGTCCGACGTGCCCGAGCTCGCCTCGCTGCTCGACGCCGTGATCGTGGGCCTCGATGCGGGGCTGTCGTTCGAGCTGTCGTTGGCGGCGCTCGTCGCCCGATCGCCGCGCGTCGCTCGCCTTCCGGAGGCGCAGCGGCTGCTCGCCGATCTCCGCTTGGGCCGTCCTCCGCGCGTCGCATTCGCGGCGTTCGCAGCGTGCGGTCCCGACGAAGCGCGGATCGCGGCGCTCGTCGAGTCGGCCCGGCGATTCGGCGCGCCGCTCGCGGACCTGCTCGTCGCTCAGGCCGACGCGCTCCGCGAGGCCGAGCGCCATCGCGCGGAAGCGAAGGCGCGGCGACTGCCGATCCTGATGACCTTCCCGCTCACGTTCTGCGTCCTGCCCGCACTGCTCGTCGTGTTCCTCGGCCCGCCACTCATGTCGATGCTCGGCTGACGGCGACCGGCCGCGTGAGCGAGACCGCCGCCGAGCTGATCGCGCCGCAGGCGCGCGGATCTCCCAGCTAGCTCGCGAGCTCGCGCAGCCGCAGGGCGTTCCGCGGCGCGTAGTCCGGGACGTCGTTGTTGAAGTAGCCGTACACATCGAGGCCTTGGGCGCGCCACGCGCGGATCCGTTCGGCCCACGCGCGAAGCATGTCGTCGGTGTAGTTCGAGGCGTACAGGCGCTCCGGTCCGTGGAACCGGATGTAGACGAATCCCTCGGTCACGGCGTCGACGCTCGGCCACTTCGGCGTGTCGATGAGGCAGAGCGCGACGTTGCGCTCGCGCAGGAACGCCAACGCATCGGGCGTGAGCCACGACGCGTCGCGCGGCTCGAGCGCGTGCCGCCGCCGGCGTCGGGCGACGAGCTTCAGGTACGCGTCGAGCCGGTCCGGCGCGAAATGCCACTTCGGCGGCAGCTGTGCCAGCACGACCGCGAGCTTCGGTCCGAGACCGGCCATCGTCCCGTACGAGCGCTCGACGCTGTCGGGCCCGACGTTCAGGCGCTTGATGTGGGTGATGAACCGGTTCAGCTTCACCGCGAAGCGGAAGTCCTCGGGTACCGTCGCGCGCCACTTCTCGAACGTCGTGCGCTCTGGCTGGCGGTAGAAGGGATTGTTGAGCTCGACGGTGTCGAAGTGGCGCGCGTAGTAGGCGAGCCAGTCGCGCTGGGGTAGGTCGCGGGGGTAGAAGCGTCCCTTCCAATGGGGATACACGTAGCCCGACGTGCCGATGCGGAGCTCGCTCACGCCTGGCGGGCGAGCACCCGGTGTGCCCGCCCGCCCGCGACTAGGCCGTCTTTACGACGTAGGTGTTCGCGATCTTGTCGTGCCAGCCCTGCTTGTTCTCGTCGAACGCGACCCAGATCACGCCGATGAACAGGCAGATGAAGCTGAGGATCAGTCCGACGTAGCGGAGGAACGTGTCAGTGAGCGTGAGCTCGCTGCCATCGATCTTGACGACGCGGATCTTCATGATCCGGTTCCCGACGGTCTGGCCGTGCCCGTAGGCAGACCAGAAGTACATCGAGTACACGAGGCCGACCAGGGTATTGAGCCCGTTCCCGCGGACGGAATCACCCGCGAACAGGATGCTGTTCAAGATGCTCGTGAGGATCCCGAGGATGATGCCATCGATGATGAACGCGACGACCCGGATCCAGAATCCGGCCTTCACGCTCGAGACGGCGGCCGTGCCAGCAACTGTGGCCATTTTCGAGCCACCCCCTTCCGCCAGGGAGTGTACGGATAGCCCCCAAAGGGGTTAGTACCGCTTTCCTACTTGCGACGGGAACGGCAGACGCCCACGCTTACCGCGTGAAAGGGGGGTCCCTGTGAACATTCAGAGCTTTCTCCGCGAAGACGACGGTCAGGGTCTGGTCGAGTATGCCCTCATTATCGCGGTCATCGCCATCGCCGTGATCGTCGCCATGATCTTCCTCCGCGGTCAGATCCAGAACATCTTCAGCAACATCGGCAACAACCTCACCTAGTTTTCGCGACGCGA
>CAZMLV010000052.1:0-10866 GCA_964567235.1 uncultured Chloroflexota bacterium
GTCGAACGCCTCGTGGGTCTCGAGCAACAACGTGCTCACGCGCGTGAACTTCGTCGTGACGACGCTCGGCGCCAACCAGAAGCTGCCCGCGTTCGGGAACGCGCACCAGACCCACATCGACGGCATCGTCAGCGAACCGACCGCGCAGCTGCTGAACTCGGCGACCGATGATGGGACCCGCTGGCTCATCCTCCTCGCCTCGCCCGAGTTCCAGCTGAAATGAGGTTGAGATGAGCATGCAGAACATCGGCATCGACAAGATCTCGCGCCGGGACTTCCTCGGGAAGGGACTCGTGTTCGGCGCGGGCGCCCGCGGCCTCGCGGCCGGATACGCCGCGGTCCCGGATGTGTTCGCGAAGGCCGTCTACAGCGCGAAGAGCGCCGGCGTGACGAACGACCGGGTCCTCGTGATGATCCAGCTCGGCGGCGGCAACGATGGCCTCCAAACAGTCATCCCGATCGGCGACCCGAAGTACCGCGACCTGCGGCCGACACTCGGCAAAGAGGCCGACGCCGCGCTCGCGATCGACAAGGACCATGGCCTCCACCAGAACCTCAAGGGCATCAAGTCGCTCTACGACCAGGGCAAGGTCGCCATCGTCGAAGGCGTCGGCTACCCGACCCCGAGCTTCTCGCACTTCGACTCGATCCGCGTGTGGGAGACGGGCGATCCGACGCGCCGCCAGCAGGACGGCTGGCTCGGCAAGACCATCGCGAAGAACTACGACTCGGCCGGCCATCCGCTCGTCGGCTGCGCGACCGGCACGACCTCGACCCCCGGCATGCTCCGCGACCTGCAGGCGACGCTCACGGTCATCAACGACCAGGCCTCGTTCAAGTTCCAGGGCAACGGCGACAACGTGGACCGCGTCATGGGAACGCTCTACACCGGCACGCCGGGGATCTACGGCGCGCTGTTCGACACCGCGATGTCCACGGTGCGCGACACCGTCGCGCAGCTCAAGACGTCAGCCGCGAAGTACGTGCCGAAAGCGAGCTACTCGGACAACCAGAAGCTCGTGTTCAGCTCGAAGAACCAGCTGGCCGCCGCGCTGCAGCTCGCCGCGGAGCTGATCGTCACCGGCACGGGCGTCAAGGTGCTGCACGTCACGCTCGGCGGATTCGACACGCACTACACCGAGCAGACACGCCACGCCGATCTCATGACCTACCTGGATGCCGCGGTCTCGGCCTTCCACCAGGACCTCACCGCGTATGGCATGGCCGACCGCGTGCTCATCGCCACGTGGTCAGAGTTCGGCCGCCGGCCGGTCGAGAACGCGAGCGGGGGCACCGACCACGGCACGGCGGCGCCGGTCTTCTTGATCGGAGATCCGGTCAAGGGCGGGCTCTACGGGCAGGGGCCGAACCTGGCGAAGCTCGATCCGTCGCAGAATGTGGGCTTCAACGTGGACTTCCGCTCGGTGTACCAGGAGATCCTGAGCGGGCACCTCGGCCTCGACGGGCAGGACGTCCTCGGCGCGAGCTTCGACGCCACCCCGTTCATGCGCGCCGCCGGGAGCTGACATGCCGTCGTGGTCGCTGAAGCTCTCGGCGCTGTTCATCACGCTGTTCGTCCTGGCCGGCTCGTTCGACTACGCGCGCGGACACGTGAAGAACCCGAATGCGCCCTTGCAGCCTCCGGTCGCCGAGGGGCCCGCGGCGAGCGGGATCGCGCCGACGCCGAGCCCCGCGCCGACCATCGGCCCACTTCTCACCACCCGTCCCGGGCAACGCGCACCGACCGTGACGCCGGGCCCGCGGCTCACCCTCGCGCCGGGCGTGCAATCAGCGACCCTCGCGCCGATCACTCTGACGCACACTTCCTGACGCATGGACCCGCAGCTGTTCGTGTGGATCGTGGCCAGGGCCACGGGGGTCGCGGCCTACATCGCGCTCTGCCTGTCGATCCTGTCGGGCATCGCGCTCCGCACTTCGGTCCTCGATTTCCTCGCCACGAACCGCGCGCTCCGTGCGCTCCACGACTTCATGACCTGGGTCTGGATCCCGCTCGGGCTCGCGCACGCCGTTTCGCTGCTGCTCGACAGGACGGCGCAGATCACGCCGCTCGACCTCGTGGTCCCGTTCCAGGTGAGCTACGCGCCGCTCGCGATCGGCCTCGGGACCCTGTCGCTCGACATCGTGCTCGTGATCACGGTCACGAGCTGGCTCAGGCGACGGCTGGATGACCGGCTGTGGCGCTGGATCCACCGCGCCAGCTACGTCGCGTTCGTGACGCTGTTCCTGCACGCGCTGCTGTCCGGCACGGACTTCAGCTCGCCGCTCATCTCGTCGATCTCGTGGTCCGCGGCGCTCGGCATCGGACTGCTGGCCGCGTCACGCATCTTCTTCGGCCGGCTGCCCGAATAGCCCTGCTTCGGCGGTCTCGGTCCGCAGCGAATCCATCGTCACCCCGCCGGTGGGCACCCACTCGTGGTGACCCGCTCGGATGTCGAACGGGCAATAGGCCCACAACCCCTCGACGAGGGTCAATGTGTCGCTCCGATTCGTGGGAGGACGAGCGTGGGCGACCTTCGTACACCGGAAATGAACGAGGGTCCCCTTGGATCCGGAACGTTCCATGACCACCGTCCTTTCTCCGGCCGGTCTGGCCCGGAATAGGGCGTTTTGGAGGCAACTGGTGTGCCGTTACTCAGTCCGTGTGTGGACAAGCAAGTAGAGTCACGGAAACCTGCTGTTACTTGTCATCCAGCTGTCACATTCCGAGCCTCGGTGGTGCTTGAACGGATGTGCGCTTGGACGCTGAAGCCGTCGCTGTGATCGACCGACCGTGGCCTCGAGCGAACGCGATCCCGGCCGCGTTCGACGAGCTCTTCCGCGCCGAGTACGCGCGGGTCGTGCGGATCGCCTACCGGGTCGTTGGAGACCAGGGCGCGGCCGAGGACGTCGCGCAGGACGTCTTCATCGCCTACTACCGGTCGCATCCGGCCGACGCGCCCTATGCGGCGCCGTGGCTCCACCGGGCCGCCGCGCACACGGCGTTGAACACCGTGCGGTCGCGCGCGCGGCGCACCGCTCGCGAGGAGCGCGACGCGCAGGGTCGCGACGCGTCGGCGGACCCCGAGGGCGCCGCGCTCGAGCGCGAGCGGGCGCGAGAGGTCCGTGGGGCGCTCGCGCGGATGCCGCGCGGGTCCGCCGAGCTGCTCGCACTCCGCTACAGCGGGCTCAGCTACGCCGAGGTCGCCGCGGCGACCGGCACGAAGATCGATCAGATCGGCACGCGCCTTCGGCGCGCGCACGACGCATTTCGCAGGGAGGTCTCACGTGAACAACATCGATAGCAACGAGAAGCTTTTGGCGATGCCGCCGATCGCGGTGGACACCGAAGCGGGGCTCACTCGATTCGCCGCGACCGTCGAGCGCGGCGGCGTAGTGCCGGCGCGGGTTGCGGCACCGGCGTTCCGGTTCGCGGCGCCGGCGAAATGGCTCGCGGCCGCAGCCGCGGTCGTGATCGTCGCCACGACGCTCGCGATGACCGGGGTCGCCGATTCGATCCTCCAGATCTTCGAGGCGAAGCAATTCGCCGCGGTCACGGTCACGCCGGTGGACCTCCAGACCCTTGGCGAGCTGTCGCAGTTCGGAACGCTCACCTGGTCGGCACCGCCGCAGCCGCACGCCGTCACGAGCCTCGGCGCGGCGACCGCCGAGACCGGACTCCCGGCCATCTCGGTGACGGTGCCGGCATCGATCGGCGCGAGCGCGAAGTACCAGGCGCTCGCGCGCACGAGCGCGACGTTCGTCTTCGACGAGTCGCTGGCCCGCGCAAGCGCGGCCGCGATCGGGCGCACCGCGCCGCCGATGCCGGCGAAGCTCGACGGCAGCACGCTCGCGTTCACCGGCGGGCCGGCGATCGTTGTCATGTATGGCTCGGGAGAGCAGACCGGCAACACGCTCGTCGTCGGCGTCGCGAAGGCGCCGACGGTCGGCTCCGACGGCGCATCGGTCTCCGAGATCCAGGCGTATCTGCTCTCGCAGCCAAGCGTGACCCCGGCCCTCGCGGCACAGATCCGGGCCATCGGCGATCCGGCGACGACGCTGCCGATCCCGATCCCCGTCGGTCAGGCCGCCGCGAAGAACGTGAGCGTCCACGGCGTGACCGGTCTCTTCATCGGTGACTCCACCGGCCTCGGGAGCGCCGTGATCTGGCAGCAGAACGGCCTCGTCTACATCGTGGGCGGCACGCTGACCGAAGCCGAGGTCCTCGCGGTCGCCAACAGCCTGAAGTGAGCGATGTCCCTCCGGTAGCGATCCGCACCGACGAGCTCGCCAAGCGATACGGAAAGATCACGGCGCTCGCGGGATTGACGATGTCGATCCCCGCGGGCGACGTGTTCGGATTCCTCGGTCCGAATGGCGCCGGCAAGACCACGGCGGTGAAGCTGCTCCTCGGACTCGCGCGCCCGAGCTCCGGCGAGGGTTGGGTGCTGGGCGCCCCGCTCTCGGACCGCACCGCACATCGCCGCGCGCGACGCGGCGTTGGCTATCTGCCCGAGCTCTTCCGCTATCAGCACTGGCTTTCCGCGCGCGAGGTGCTGCGCGTCCACTGCGAGCTCATCGGCCTGGACCGCGCGGCGTGGGACGCGGAGATCAAGGACGCCCTCGACGTTGTGGGGCTCGCGGACCGCGCGGACGACCGTGTCGGCGGCTATTCGAAGGGCATGCAGCAGCGTCTGGGCCTCGGCGTCGCGTTGCTCGGCCGGCCGGCGCTCGTGCTCCTGGATGAGCCGACGAGCGCGCTCGACCCGGTCGGGCGGCACGACGTGCGCGAGATCATCCGCGTGCTGAAGGCACGCGGGACGACGGTGTTCCTCAACTCGCACCTGCTGACCGAGGTCGAGCAGGTCTGCGATCGCGTCGCGATCGTCGACAAGGGCCGCGTCATCCAGGTCGGCACGCTCGGCGAGCTCCTCGTGACCGACGCGGTCCGGGTGCGCGCGACCGGCCTCGAGAACGGAGCGTTCGACGGGCTCCGCACCTTCGGCGAGCTCTCCCACGAGGGCGAGTGGCTGGTCGTTCGCGGGATCCCCGCGATGCGCGTCCCCGAGCTCGTTCGCGCGATCGTCGAGCGCGGCGGACAGGTCTACGCGGTCGAGCCGCGCCACGAATCGCTCGAAGACCGGTTCCTCAGCCTGCTCGAGAAGCCGCACGCATGAGGGCCCTCGTGATCGCCCGCCTCGTCATCCGGGAAGCCGCGCGGCGCCGCCTGCTGCTCGCGCTGCTGCTCCTGACGCTCGTCGTCATCGCGCTCACGGGCTGGGGCTTCTCGCGGATCCCGACGATCACCCAGCGTGGCGCCCCGCTCCCCGACCTGCAGGTGAAGCTGATCTCCTCGCAGTTCCTCATCGTGACGATGTTCATGTTCAGCTTCGTGCTCGCGATGGCCGCGGTGTTCATCGCCGCTCCGCAGATCAGCGGCGAGGTGGAGTCGGGCACGGCACTCGCGATCCTGTCGCGGCCGATCGGTCGGGCCGAGTACGTCACCGGCAAGTGGCTCGGACTCGCCGCGCTCGTGGCCGTCTACGCCGGCGGCGCCGCGGCCATCGAGCTCGGCGTGGTGAACGCGGTCGTGGGCTACATCCCGCCGGAGCCGCTCGCGTTCATCGCGTTCGTGATCGCCGAGGGCCTGGTGATCATGACCTTCGCGCTTCTGCTCTCGACGCGCCTCTCCGGGATGGTCGGCGGGGTCATCGCGCTGGTCCTCTTCGGGCTCGGCTGGATCGGTGGGATCGTCGGCGGCATCGGCGCCGCGTTCGACAACGTCGGCATCACCCACGTCGGCACCGCGACGAAGCTCATCCTGCCCACCGACGGCCTCTGGCGCGGAGCCGTGTACGCGCTCGAGCCGCAATCGCTCGTCGCTACCGGGGCGCAGGCCGGGCCTGCCGCCGCAGCGAACCCGTTCTACGCGGCGGCCGCGGCTCCGCTCTCGTTCGAGCTCTACGTGGTCGGCTGGGTCGCGGTCGTGCTCGCCCTGGCCGTCGTGTCGTTCCAGACCCGCGAGCCCTGATCCGCGGGAATCAGTCCGCGGGGCGGTCGTCCGCTACGATGAAGGTCTTCCCCGAGCCGAGGATCGCGTAGTGCGTCATGTCCATGCCCGGCTTGGCTCCGTGCCAGTGCCGCTCGCCGGCCGGGATGTAGGCCACGTCACCGGCGCGAACGGTGTGCTCGTCGTGCTCGGTCGCGACGGTGCCCTCGCCCGCGGTCACGATGAGGATCTGATCGGTCGTGTGGGTGTGAAGCTTGTTCCGCGCGCCGTCGTGGAACGTGATCTCGGTGAGCCGAAGGTCGCGTGCCTCGTCGCCGACGACGGTCTGCCGATCCACCGCGCCGACGAAGATCTCGCCGGTGCCACGCTGACGCTTGTCGGGAGCCGGATGCTCGATGCGCATGGTTTGAAACTAGCAAACGCCGCCCGGCGCTCGGAGGATCCGAGAGCCGGGCGGCGAAAAGCTGACCTGTCGCGTGGCGGTAGCTAGGCGGCGATCGCCTGGAGC
This sequence comes from uncultured Chloroflexota bacterium, assembly GCA_964567235.1. GTDB lineage: Bacteria > Chloroflexota > Limnocylindria > P2-11E > P2-11E > UBA4735. The sequence goes on from CAZMLV010000052.1 coordinate 6,516, forward strand.
ATGTCCAGAAGCGACTTCGTGTTCGTCGGGCTCACAAAGATCTTCGGGCCGGCGTACACGATGAGGACGAGGACGATGAGGATGAGCAGGATGATCCCGATGATCATGCCCGCGCCGAAGCCGCCGTCGCCGGTCGAGCCACCAGGGGTGTTGACGTTGGTCTGTCCCATAGCGCTTGTTCTCCTCTCACAAAGCCGCGCTACGGGTGATCCCGTGCGCTTCGGGAGGACACAAGCAGGCTTGATGCCAAGAGCCGCCGACTAAAACGGCCCGGCACGCTCCGGCGGGGCGAAGAGGTCGGCCGGCTCTTGCCACCACTGGTCGACCAGGCGACCGCCTGCCCGGGCGAGCAGCGCCGCGAGCGTGTCGGCCGGCTGGCCGCCCGCAGCGGCCACGATGACGACCCGGCCGGCAGCGAGCTCGGCGCGATAGCGCCGGCGGACCTCGCTCGGCAGCCGGTGACCCAGGCGATGGAGCATCTTCGCCGCTCCGCGCTCGTCCTTGCCTGGGAACCACGCTCGCTCGCCGGCGACCAGGGCCGCGCGCGACGGATCGCGGGCGATGACCGAGATCTCCTGCGGCCGCACGTCCGAGTCGGCCAGGATCCCGATCGCGTTCTGAGCGGTGGCGTCGTCCTCGAACGACGCGGCCGCGACCATTCCGCCGGCGACATCGGGGAGATACGAGGAGACGGCCACTACGCGCGCCAGAGTAGGACAGGGATCCGCATCTCGTCCGCCGTCATGCCGCCATGCGCGCCGCGATGGAGCACGACCTGGCCGTCCACGCGGACGACGCTCGCGGCACGATCGTCGGTGAGCATCGCGAGCACTTCGCCGATGCGCTTGCGCGCGAGCGTCGGATCGCCGCGGCCGAACAGCCCTGCCTCGATCGCCGCATCGCGGTCGATGAGGAGGAACGTGCCCGGGTAGGCGTGCTCGAGATAGGCCTTCACGTCGGCCGCGCGATCGGTGTGCAGGAACACGAGGCGAGGCTCGCCGGCGATCGGATTCCGCAGCAGCCCGCGCAGCTCGCGGTCGGCCTCGAGATCGATGAGCCGAGTCGGATCGACGCTCGCGTGCCCATGGTCCGCGGTGACGATCACGAGCGTGTCACCCGCGTCGCGATCGCCGAGCGCACGCTCGAGGTCGCGGTCGAGGAGCGCAGCCTCCGCGGCGTGCTCGGGACCTCGCGGGCCATACCAGTGTGCGACGGTGTCCACGCCGGCCCAGTACGCGTAGATGTAGAGCGGTGAGTCGTCCTCCGCGCGGCCGTCGAGCAGCTGGCGCAGGCGTACGCCCATCGTCGACGGAAGGAGGTAGCCGATGTACGTCGCCTCGGCGGCGTGCATGCGGGTCATCGCCTCGTTGCGGAAGATCTCCGGCTCGACGATGTACGAGCGCCCGCCGTGATCGCGGATCGCCTTGTGGATCGAGGGCACCTTCGCGTACCTGCGCGGATCGATCGATCGGTCGTCGAAGAACGAGCCGCGGCGCTGCGCGGCCGGGCCCCAGCGCAACATCTGAGCGACGGTCACGAACTCCTCGAGCCAGAGGAAGTAGGCGATATTGCCGTGCTCCTGCGGCGTCCGCGCGGTCTGCATCGTCGTGACCGCGGCGGCCGTCGTCGACGGGAAGATCGTCGTCGCCTCGATGAGCTGCGCGCCGTCGCGCCGCGCGGCGCGCTCGAGGATCCGCGCGAGGAACGGGACGTCGCCCGCCTTGGCGAGCCGCTGGAGCTGTTCGCTGCCGAGCCCGTCGCAGAGCACGACGACGATGTTCCGCACGCCGGACAGCAGTGACGGGTCGATCCCACTGAGCGGCGGGGGATCGGCGAGGCCGCGCGCGCCACAGAGGTCGAGCACCGTCGCGGCGACGTTGACCAGCCCGCCTCCGTCGTAGTCGGGCAGCTGGAAGCCGCGCACGCGAAGATCCTCGCGGAGCGCGTTGGGCATCGGGGCACGATACGCGAGGGCGCGCTAGACGGCTTCGGGTCCCGCCTCGTCCCGGACCTCGCGCGCGCCGGCGCCGTCGAGGACCTGTGCCGCGAGCTCGCACTCCTGCTCGGAACACTGCACTGAGACGATCGCGCCGCCGTCTTGCACGACGCGCGAGAACAGGTGGGCGTCGGGTGAGTGCCGGCCGCTCGTGCGGCCGATCACGAAGCCGATCGCGGCCATCCCGCCGACCACGCCGACCGCGCCGATGACCAGACCGACCGGGTTCGTCGCGAGGTTCCCCCATGCCGCGAACGCAGCCACCACGCCTGCTCCGGCGACGAGGCCGAGGATGCCGCCTTCGAGGGCGTAGGTCTTGCCCCCGACCTCGGCCGCGCGCGACGGATCGTCGCCGGTCAGCTGTACGCGGTCGGCGTCGAAGCCGGCGGCGTCGAGCGAGCGCATCGCCTCGACGGCTTTGCGGCCATTGCTGAAGATCCCGACGATGGTCTTGAGCGGGGTCGTATCGCTGACGACGGCCTGGGCCATGCGATCGGATGTCGCATGCCGCGTGCCTAGTCGGGCCCGGATCGCCGCCGAACGCGGGCCAGCTCACTGCCCAGCTCCGCCGGAGCGGCGATCGGCGCGGAGCACACCACTCCCACGCAGACATAGGCCGCCACGCGGTCGGCCGGATAGCCGCGAGCCGCGATGCGCTCGCTGTCCCGCCCGGGCACCAGCCACTGGCGCGCACCGTTCGGATCGTCGCTGGCGAGGACGATCTGCCAGAGCGCTCTGGCGGCCGGATCCTCGGTCGGGCCGACGACGACCGCGAGGCGCAGCTCGCCGAGCGCGCGGGCCACGGCCGAACCGAATGCCGCCGCGAACTGGCCCCACTGCCGGTACTCACCGACGAACCCGCGCAGCGCGCGCAGGGCGCTCTCGCGCCACCCATCATCGCCGGTGAGCACGGCCAGGCGCAGGAGCGCTTCGGCCATCGCGGCACCGTCCTCGATCGGTTTCTCGCGCATCGCAAGACGCCCCGGCGCATCGCGTTCCGGCGCGTCCCAGAAGCCGCCCGCGACCGGATCCTCGAGCGTCCGGCGCATCGCGCCGGACATGTCCGCTGCGGCTGCGAGCGCGTTCGGGTGCTCGGCGGTCTCGTACTCGTCGAGGATCGTGCCGATCGCGGCGCTGTAGTCGGCGAGCAGGCCGCGCAGCTCCGGGCCGTCGCCGCGATCGAAGTGCGCGAGCGCCGTGCCGTCCCACATCCGAGAGCCGAGCGAGCGCATCACCGCGACCGCGCGGTCGTGTGGACCGTGCTCACCCAACGCGTTCGCGGCCACAAGGTACGCCGATGCGGCGAGCGCGTTCCAGCCCGCGTAGACCCGCCGGTCGACGAACGGCGCGCCGTGTGCGGCGCGGCCGGCCGCATCGAGCGTGTAGTAGTGCTCGTCCGCGTCCTGCGACCCCGAGAACGCATTCACGTCGTCGCGCCAGAGCACCGTGTCCATCCAGCGCATCACGTCGCGGACGATCCGGTCGTAGCCGGCCGATGGGAAGGTCCGATGCGCCTCGCTGTAGATCGCGAGGAGCTCGGCGTTGTCCTCGAGCATCTTCTCGAAATGCGGGATCCCCCATGCGCGCGTCGTGGAGTAGCGGAAGAACCCGCCTTCGATCGGGTCGTACATCCCCCCGGATGCCATCGCCGCGAGGGTCTTGTGCAGCATCGCCGCGACGTCGCCGCTCTGGGTCCGTCGGTATTCGTCGATGAGGAACCTGAGCAGCCTCGGCTGGGGGAACTTCGGCTCGCGTCCGAAGCCACCGTACTCCGGGTCGTACTGGCCGCGGATGAGCGCTCCGATCGCGTCGACGATCGACCAGTCGAGATCGCCGGGCTTCTGCGCGTGGGCATCGGCCTCGTGCGCCTTCAGCTCACGGAGCCGAGGCTCGAGCTCGGACCGCTTGTCGCGCCAGATGTCGGCGACCTCCGCGACGTAGCGGCGCATCGCGTCAGGCGGGATGTAGGTGGCGCCGTTGAGGATCTCGCCGTCCGGCGTGAGGAACGCGGTCGTGGGCCAGCCGCCCATGTTGTAGCGGCGGTTCACATCGGGACGCTCGTCGTTGTCCACCCGGATCGGGATGTAGCGCTCGTTGATCCCGGCGATCACCGCCGGATCGCTGTACGAGGTCTCATCCATCACGTGGCACCAGTGACACCACACCGCACTGATCGCGAGGAGCACCGGCTTGTCCGCGGATCGCGCCTCGCGGAACGCCTCGTCGCCCCAGATCCGCCAGGCGATCTCGCTGGCGCGATTCGGCCGAGGGGAGAAGTGGAAGTCGGTCACCCGATCTGGTCGAGCTCGATCTTGTTGCCGAACGGATCGAACACGTAGCACCGCGACCAGCCGG
>CAZMLV010000053.1:0-9425 GCA_964567235.1 uncultured Chloroflexota bacterium
TCGAATTCCGGGTCTGCGACGCGGCGACGAAGATCGACGAGACGCTCTGCATCGCGGGCCTCATCCAGGCGATCTGCGCGAAGCTGCTCGTGCTCCGGTCGCGGAACCTGGGGTTCCGCCGCTACATGCCAGGTCTCATCCAGGAGAACAAGTGGCGCGCGATGCGCGGCGGGATGGACGCGAACCTCATCGACTTCGGCAAGGAGAGCGAGGTGCCGATGCGCGACCTGGCCGAGGAGCTCCTCGAATTCGTCGACGACGTGGTCGACACGCTCGGCTCCCGGAAGGAGGTCGAGTACCTGCGGGTCATCGCCCGCGAGGGCACGAGCGCCGACCGGCAGATCCGCACCTTCGAGCAGACCGGCCACCTTCACGCCGTCGTGGACAACCTCGCCGCCGAGACGCTCGAGGGCGTGCCCGAGGTGTCGCTCGCGTGACCGTCACGCAGGCGGTCGAGCGTCTGGTCCGAGCAAGCGTCCACCTGAGCGACGCGGATCTCGACCGGAGTTATGCCTGGGAGGAGTACGAGGATGACGGGCTGCGCTTCGCCCTGCTCGCGGCGCACCTCCAGCTGCGCGAGACGACCGCGACCCTGGCCGCGGCCCGCCTGGGGGCGGGGAGGCCGTTCACCGAAGCGCAGCGCATCCTCGCGCAGGTCCATGAGGCGTACCGGGATCTGATCGGCGCGCTCGCCGGCACGTCCGACGCCGAGCTCGACGCTCAGCCGCCCGACGAGCAGTGGCCGCTCCGCGAAGTGCTGCGGCACGTGCTCGGCACGGAGCAGGCGTTCCTCGCCTCGATCGAGCTCGCTCTCGAGGCTGCCCGGGCGGGGCGCCGATCGGAGCCGGATGAGGATGCCTGGAAAGCGAAGCGCCGCAAGCCCGCGGAGGATCCGAGCGGCTCGCGTGCCGATGCGCTGAATGCGCTCTTCCGGAGTCACACGACGATCCTCCGCGCGCTCGACGATGTCGCTGACACGGAGCTCGTGACGCCGTCATGGTTCTGGGAGGACAAGGGCTACTCGGTCCGGTTCCGGATGCACCGGTTCGAGGAGCACATGCGCCAGCACACCGTTCAGGTGGACAAGACCCTCGTCGCGCTCGGCCATCCGCCGACCGAGGCCGAGCGGCTCGTGCGCAACCTCTACAACGCGCTCGCGGGCACCGAGTCCGTGAGCGGTGCGGGGGTCGGGGACGAGCTGCTGACGAGCTGCGCCGCCGCGATCGACGCGATGGCCGCTGAGGTGGAGCGGATCGCGGGCTAGGCGCGTAGGCGGCCGGCAGCCCGCAACACGGTGAGCGCTTCCGCGGTCACCCACTCGTTCATCCGCGAGCGGCCTGTTCCGCCCCAACCCACCGAGTCCGCGTTCGATCGCATGGCCGTGACCCGGCTGACGGTGTAGTACCGCCGCTCGGCGGGCCAGCCGCCGTCGGCAAGGCGCTTCGATTCGAGGAGATCGAGCGCGTCGGCGCACCGCGGGTCTCGGATCTTGCCGGTCTCGACCATGGCCGTCAGCCCGGCGAGCACGTCGTAGTGCCAGTAGTGCGGGTGGTGGAGCGCAATGAAGTCGGGCGTCATCACGCGTCCGTCGCGCAGCCGCTTGAAGAGCTTTCGCTCGAGGAAGACCTCCGCCGCGCGGTCGATCGCCTTCTTCAAGGCTGGACGGCGGCGAGCGCGGGCGTAGGCCGCGAGACCGCGGAGTGGCAACAGGGTTTCGTTGAACGACGAGACGTGCGCGCTCGGATTCCGGTCGCAGTTCCAGCCGCCGTCGGGCCACTGCCAGTGCAGCAGCCGTTCGGCGAGGACATCGGCTCCCTCGTCAGCGATGCCGAGGGCGATCACGGAGCGGAGCGCGTTGCCTTGCTGCGATCCGCAGCGGCGATAACGGCCACGGATGATCGGCACACCGCGCTTGCCGTATGACGCGGCGCTCGTGGCCGCCTCGAACTCGTGGAAGTACGTGGGCGCTGTCCAGAACCCGACGACGCGATCGCGGATCGGGATCAGCGTCTCGTCGCCCTCGGGGTAGCCGAGATCGGCCAACGCGGCCAGGACCCAGTGCAGGCCCTGCCACTTGTAATAGACCTGCCGCGCCGTCCCGGCGCTGCCAAGCTGCGCGCGACGCGAGAGCAGCGCGCGAACGCGCGGGGAGCCTCTGATCTCTTCCCGGAGCGCGCGCATCGCTTCCGATCGTGGGTCGTCGCCGAGCACGCCGAGCCTGATCTTCCAGCGGATCGACGGTTCGGCGGATCGGAGCAGCGCGCCGACCGCCCGATCACGCACGCGACAAGCCTAGTTCGTCGCGGCGAGCTCGAGCACGGTCTGGGTGGCGACCTCGCCGGCCATCGCGAGGTGTGCCGGCGTCACCGTGTCGAGGGTGTCGCGCGTCGTGTGGAGCGGGCCGAGGTCGGTCCACGACAGGATCGACGCGGGTACGCCGCGCCGGATGTAGGAGAGGTGATCGCTCCCGCCGACGCTCGGCGTGTACCCGAACGAGAAGCCGAGGTGGTCCGCGGCGTTCGCGAGCCGCGCGTGCATCGCGAAGCTCTCGTCGGACGCGGCGAGCTCGTCGCCGCAGCAGCCCGACACGTCCAGATTCACGTAGGCGAGGACGTTCGCCGGCCGTAGCGGCGTGGTGAGCGAGTGGTTCGCGAAGTACTCAGAGCCGACGAGGCCCTCCTCCTCGCCGGCGAACGCCACGAAGATGACCGAGTTCTGCAGCAGCGCGCGATGCGCGGCGAGCACCCGGGCGACCTCCAGCGTGACCGCCGGACCCGACCCGTTGTCATTCGCTGCGGGAAAGACGGTGCCGTCGGGGTCGGTGCCGACGCCATCCAGGTGGCCGCCGACCACGACGAACTTGTCCGCGCGGGTGCGATCGCTGCCGCGGAGGATGCCGACGATGTTCTGGCCCACGATGTCGTGCACCGGGCCGAGGGGCACCGAGAACCGCACGCGCGTGTCCGTGTCGAACGAGATCGGCTGCACGATCTCGGTCCGGAGGCTCGGCCGGGTCTGCGCGCGCCGAAGCCGGTCGACGAGCGACTGGTTCAGGTCCTCGATCTTCTTGCCGGACTGCGCGATGAGCTCGTTGGCCACGGCGGCGGTCACGGTGATGACCGGGATCGTCTCCTTCTCGAACGCGGCGATGTAGGACGGCTTGATGAGATCGGTGAACGACACGACGATCACCCCGACGGCGCCCTCGCGCCGCGCGATGTCGATGCGGTCGACGTTCGCCATGCCGGGGCCGGCGATCATCGCGATGTTCCCTTCGGGATGCACACCCTGGTAGTCGCTGTAGCCGGTCGTCTGGTTGCCGCCGCCGACGTACACGACGTTGCCCTCGGCGACGCCACCGCCGCGGCGGCCGCCGACGCTCTCCGAGAAGTCGGTGCGCGGCACGTAGGTCTTCGCCTCGGATCCGAGGCGCTGCAGCGTCGGCATCGCGGTGAGCCCGACGTCCGACATCTTGAAGCTCTGGTAGTACGTGCCGTCGTCGCCCGCGGGCTCGAGGCCCAGCGCCTTGAACCGGTCGGCCATGTACGCGGCGGCATCCTGATAGCCCTTCGATCCGGTGTAGCGCCCGCCGCGCGCGGGGTCGGCGATGTAGGCGAGGTCGTTGCGCGCCCGGCCACCGTCGAACTGTTTCGAGACCGCCGTGAGCGCGGCGGTTGGCCCAAGGAGCGGCAGCGCGATCCGGATGACGATCACGAGGGCGACGAGCGCCGCGGCCGTTCGCCAGGTGAGCACCTTGCCGAGGGCGACGGGCGCGCGCTCGAAGAAGATCCGCAGCCCGTGGCCCGCGAGGTTGAACGCGAGGACACCGCTCGCGAACGCGGCCGCCGGCACGAGCGCGATCCACGGCGCGAAGAACACCTCGAACCGCCCCTGGGCGAGGATCGCGCCCCACTCCGGCGCGACGAATGAGAATGCCTGCCCCGATCCACGCAGGTCGTTGAGCGGGACGGACACGCCGCCACCGACGACGTAGCCGAGGAAGCCGAGCTCGCCGAGGATCAGCAGGATCGCGCTCGCCTCGAGCGCTGCGCTGATCGCAAGGAGCGGCAGCAGGTTCGGGATCGCGTGCCGCGCGAAGGTCGCGAACTCGGACAGGCCCTCCGCGCGTGCGGCCTCGAGGAACGGCCGGCCCTTGAGGTCGACGAGCGCCGACCTGGTGGCGCGGCCGAAGCCCCACCATCCGGTGATCGTGAGCGCGGCCGCGAACGCCGAGAGCCCCGACCGGATGTCGAACGCGAAGATCCACAGCACGGCGAACAGCAGCGTCGGGAAAGCCGCGAACGCGTCGATGAGCGCCGACACGACGCGATCGATCCATCGTCCGGCGAACCACCCCGCGACGGCGCCGAGGGTCACCCCGATGAAAAGGCGCGCCGCGAGCACGATGAACGCGAGCGTGAACGTCGCCTGCGCGCCGTACATGACCGTGACCCAGAGGTCGCGTCCCTGCCGGTCCGATCCGAGCGGGTAGCCGAACGTGCCCGGATCGAACGGAGCGGGGATCGAGTGCGTGCCGACCTGGACGAACGAGTGGCCTTGGAGTGGGTTGACCGAGGTGAGGAGCGGCGCGCCGAACCCGAGGATGAGCCAGCCAACGATCATCCCGAGGCCGACGATCAGCTGCCAGTTCAGCGCGCGCCTCACGTCGCGGCTCCGGTCGCGCGGCGGGCGAACCGGCCGGCGAGCGCGTCGAGGCTGAAGCGGACGACGGCGATGGTCACGGCGAGCGAGCCGAGCAGCGTGCCCGTGGTCGCCGCGTCGAAACGCCGGATCGCCTGTAGGAGCGCGAACCCGAGGCCCGGCCAGCTGAAGAAGACCTCGACCACCGGCAGCGTCGAGAGCGCGATCGAAAGGCCGGTGGCGATCGCGCCGATGATCGGGACCGCGGCGTTGCCCAGCGCGTGCCGCGCCAGGATCACCGACTCGACGAGGCCCTTCGCCCGCGCCGTCCGGATGTAGTCGAGCTTGAGCACGTCCTCGGTGGCGACGTACGCGAAGTTCGCGATCTGCGCGAACGGCCGCGCCGCCAGCACGAGGACCGGCACGATGAGGTGGTCGTCGAGGCCGTATCCGAATGTGGGCCAGAGCCGGATCCCGTACCGCGCGTTCAGCTCGGCGCCCCCCAGGATGAGCAGGATCGCAAGGAGGAACGACGGGATCGAGACCGTAAGCGTCGCGAACGTCAGCAGCGCGGCCCGAACTCGACTGCGCCGCGACGCGGCCGCGAGGACGCCGACCAGGATCCCGCCTCCCGTGGCGAGCCCGACCGCGAGGAAGACCAGGACCATGCTCTTCGTGTACGCGTCGACGAGCAGCTGACCCATCGCGCGACGGTCGCCGCCGAGGATCGACGTCGAGCTCGCCTCGCCGAGCGAGCCGGTCGCGAGGTTCGTGAAGTAGTCGGACGTGCCCTCCCAGGCCTGCTGCGCGATCGTGGGGAGATCGGCGCGCTCGAGCCGCGTGCGCGCCGAGACGAGCGCGACCTGCGAGAGCACGATGATGAGGACGAAGGTCAGGATGACGAGCGCGAGCCGGACCAGCACGGCCAGCGATATGCGCGTGGCCGCTCCGCGTTCCACCACTACGTCCGACCTAGAATACCGAGATGAGCCCCCAAAAGTTCTATGTCACCACGGCGATCGACTACGTCAACGATCGCCCCGGGCTCCATCACGGGTACGAGAAGACCGGCGCCGATGCGCTCGCCCGTTTCCACCGTCAGCGCGGCCGTGAGGTCTTCTTTCTGACGGGCACCGACGAGAACGCCACTCGCAATCAGCGCGCGGCGAAGGAGCAGGGCGTGGAGACGCGCGCGCTCGTGGACCAGCATGCCGCCGAGTTCAGGCAGATGGCCGACCTCTGGAACATCTCCTACGACCGCTTCATCCGCACGACGGACCAAGATCACATCAAGGGCGTGCAGGAGTTCGTCCGGCGCTGGATCGCGAACGACGACGTCTATCTCTCCACGTACGAAGGCCTGTACTGCGACGGCTGTGAGCTCTTCTACGAGGAGGCCGAGCTCGTCGACGGGCACTGCCCGCTGCATCCGACGCGAGTCATCCAGCACCTGAACGAAGAGAACTTCTTCTTCCGCCTGTCGAAGTACGAGGGCAAGCTGAAGGAGCTCTACCGGAAGCAGCCGGACTTCTGTGTGCCCGAGGCCCGCCGCAATGAGGTCCTCGGCTGGCTCGACCGCGGGCTCAAGGACATCAGCGTCTCGCGGCGCAACCTCGAGTGGGGGATCCCGTTCCCGGATCATCCCGACCATGTCGTGTACGTCTGGTTCGACGCGCTCATCAACTACGTCACCGGCGTCGGCTTCGGAACGGACCCCAAGACGTTCAAGAAGTGGTGGCCCGCGGACCTGCACGTCATCGGCAAGGACATCACGCGGTTCCACTGCCTGTTCTGGCCCGCGATGCTCATGGCGGCGGGCGTCGAGCTGCCGCACCAGGTCTTCGCCCACGGCTTTCTCGCGATGGGCGAGGGCCGGCTGTCGCGGTCGAGCGGGAACATGATCGACCCCATCGCGGCCGCGAAGGAGTGGGGAAGCGACGCGATCCGCTACCTCGTGCTGCGCGACGCGCCGTTCGAGAAGATCGAGGATTCGCCGATCAGCCCCGAACAGTTCAATGCGCGATTCAACGCCGATCTCGCGAACGGCCTCGGCAACCTCGTCTCGCGCTCCATGAAGATGGTCGAGACCTACTGCGAGGGTCTGGTGCCGCGGCACGGTGGCGAGGGCCGCTCCGAGATCGCGCTGCACGCGATCGCGGATCGGGCGATGGAGGCGCACGACGTTGCCGCGGCTGAGCTGCACTTCGCCGACGCCCTCGGCGCGATCTTCTCGCTCGTCGATGCGGCGAACAAGCACTACCAGGACACGCAGCCCTGGAAGCTCGCGAAGGATCCGGCGAACGCTCTGGACGTGGCCAACTCGCTGTACGCAGGTCTCGAGGCGCTGCGGCTCATCGCCCACCTGCTCTGGCCGTACATGCCGAACACCGCGGCGTCGATCTGCGGTCAGCTCGGGCTGCCGTCGCCCGAGTCGGCGCCGTGGGCGGACGTGGCGAAGTGGGGCCTGCTCGAGCCTGGCCGGAAGGTACACGCAGGGCCGCCGCTGTTCCCGCGTCTGGAGGCGGCGAAAGCATCCTCATAGATGCGCACGCGCACCTGGGCGATGCGCGGTTCGCCGGGGACCTCGACGCGGTCCTTGCGCGTGCGCGCGACGCGGGTGTGACCCGCATCGTCACCTGCGGCGAGGACGTCGCGTCGAGCGCGGCTGCGCTCGCGATCGCCCGCGCGCATCCCGAGGTACGCGCCGCCGTCGGAGTGCACCCGCATCGCGCCGCATCGCTCGACGACGCGGCGGTCACCGAGTTGCGCCGGCTCGCGGCGGACCAACGGGTCGTCGCGATCGGCGAGATCGGGATCGATCTCTCGGGCCGGAGCGCGCCGCGCGACCTGCAGGAGCGCGCGTTCCTCCGGCAGCTGGACCTCGCGACCGAGCTCGGGCTCCCGGTGGTCGTCCACGTCCGCGATGCCGGTTTCGAGGTGCGCGCGCTCCTCGCCGGCCGGACGGTGCGCGGCCAGCTCCACTGTTACAGCGAAGGCCCCGACAAGCTCCCGGCGTGGCGGGCGCTCGGCCTCGTCCCGTCGTTCGCCGGACCGACGACCTATCGCGCGAACCGCGCGCTCCGCGCGGCGGCTCGGGCCACCGATGCGCTGCTGGTCGAGACCGATGCCCCCTACCTCGCGCCGGAGGGCCGCCGAGGCGAGCGGAACGAGCCGGCGTACGTCGCCCTGACCTACGCGGCCATCGCGGCGGAGCGCGGCTCCGACCTGGCGGCGCTCGCGGCGACCGCCGAGCTGGCCGCCCGGGAGCTGTTCGGGGCCCGTTGGGAACCGACCGGGCCCTAGCCGCGTCTACCTAGCTACCGGGCACGCCCCGGAGAAGGCAGGTACGTGATGAAACGGCTCCTCTGGGTCCTTCCGGCGGTCCTCCTCCTGGCGGCCTGTGCAGCCCAAGGCGCGCCTTCGAGTGCCGGCTCCGGCCAGGCGTTCGGCAGCGCGGCCACCGACGGGGCGGTCGGGATCGCGAAGTCCGGCGTCGCGGTCGGTGCTCCGCCGCAGACGAGCGAGACCGGTAGCAACGGCGTGCCGGTCCCCCAGGCGTTCGATCCGACGCGCTCGATCATCCTGACGGCGAACGTCGCGATGAAGGCGACCGACCCGTGGGCCACGGCGGACAAGGCCCAGGCCGTCGCCACGGACCTCGGCGGCGACGTGATCGGGCTCAACGAGAGCGGCACCAAGGACGACCGGGTCGCGAGCCTCACGCTCCGCGTGCCGTCCGCGCAGTTCACCGAGGCGCTCCGCCGCCTCCGCGCGCTCGACGCGGATGTGACGTCGTCCACCGTGAACGGCCAGGACGTGTCGGACCAGTTCGTCGATCTGAAGGCCCGCCTTGCCGCGAAGCAGGCCGAGGAGGATCGCTACAACGCGCTCCTGGGCCGCGCGGCCACCGTCGACGAGATCCTCAAGGTCGACGCGGCGCTCTCCAACGTTCGCACACAGATCGAGCAGCTCCAGGGACAGGTCAACTCGATCAACTCGCGCACGCAGTTCTCCACGATCACCGTGTCGGTCAGCCCGGCGATCGTCCAGGTCGGCACGCCGAGCGGCACGTGGGATCCGTCCAAGACCGTCGCCCAGGCGTTCGCCACGCTGGCCGCCGTGCTCCGCGGGTTCGCGGACGCGACGATCTGGCTGCTGGTCTTCGGCTGGATCCCCCTCGTCGCGCTGGCGCTCGTGTTGATCCTGACCCGCGGGCGGCGCGTCGCCCGCACCACCGCCTAGCCACAGACGAGATCGGGGCGCCCGCGTTGGGCGCCCCGATTTGCGCCCGCTGCCGTCGCGGCTACGGTGGCGCCGATGGCGAGCTCCCTCGAGCCGATCGTCGTGCTCTCGCTCGTGGTCGGTGTCATCGCCGCCGTCATCTTCGCGGGCGTCCTCGTCGCGCTGATCGTCTTCACGGTCCGCTACCGCGACGTGCGGGCCGGATCCGCGCCTCAGATCCACGGCCACCGCGCCCTCGAGATCGCCTGGACCGCCGCGCCCCTGCTGCTCCTCGCGATCATCTTCGTCCTCAGCCTCGTCACCCTCGGGCAGATCGGCCAGGGCGCGACGTTCGGCAGCCTCGAGCCGCCGCTCCACGTCGACGTCATCGGGCACCAGTGGTGGTTCGAGTTCCGCTACGCCGGCGGCGCCGTCACGGCGAACGAGCTGCACGTTCCGGTCGGCGTTCCGATCGAGCTCGACCTGCGCTCGGCCGACGTCATCCACGATCTCTGGGTCCCCGAGCTCGGCGCGAAGTCCGACGTCGTGCCGGGCCAGCGCAA
>CAZMLV010000053.1:9435-10714 GCA_964567235.1 uncultured Chloroflexota bacterium
TGGATGCGGGTGCTCGTGGTGGCCGAGCCGCGCGCCGACTTCGACCGCTGGATCGCCGCGCAGAGCGCGCCGGCGTCGGGCACCGCCGGCCGCGGTCTCGCGATCGTGCGGTCCGCGGTGTGCTCCTCGTGTCACGTCGTGCGGGGTCAGGTCGCCGGGACTCCCATCGGACCGGACCTCACGCACATCGCTTCACGCACGACCATCGCCGGGGGAGTCCTCGCCAACACCGCGGACGCGCTGCGCGCCTGGATCGGCGACCCGCAGCGCTACAAGCCGGGCGCGCTCATGCCCAAAGTGCCGCTCTCGAGCGACGACCTCGACGCGGTGGTCGCGTACCTGGAGAGCCTGAAGTGACCGCGACCGCGCTCGTACGGCGGCCGGGCGCCTTCGCGACCGCGGGCGTCCTGCGAACGGTCGATCACAAGGACATCGGCATCATGTACGTGCTCCTGGGCATCGCGTTCCTCGCGATCGGCGGGCTCGAGGCACTCCTGCTCCGCGTGCAGCTCGCCACGCCGGGTGAGCAGGTCCTCGACCCGAGCACCTACGACCAGCTCTTCACGATGCACGGGATCACGATGATCTTCCTCGTCGCGATCCCGATGCTCATCGGATTCGCGAATTACGTCGTCCCGCTGCAGATCGGTGCCGAGGACGTCGCGTTCCCGCGGCTCAACGCGCTGTCGTTCTGGCTGACACTGTTCGGCGGCGTCCTGCTGTACCTGAGCTTCGTCGCGGGCGGAGCGCCGGACGCGGGATGGTTCGCGTACGCGCCGCTCACCGAGCCGGCCCACGCGGTCGGCAACGGCATGGACTGGTACATCTTCGGGCTCGCCGTCTCCGGGGCGGGGACGATCATCGGCGCGATCAACCTCGCCGTCACGATCCTGCTCATGCGGTGCCCAGGCATGGTGATGGGCCGCGCGCCGATGTTCACCTGGATGGTCCTCATCACGAGCGTGCTGATCATCGCTGCGTATCCGATCCTCACGTCGGCGCTCGTGATGCTCCTGGTCGACCGGCAGCTCGGCGGATGGTTCTTCGATCCGGCCGGCGGTGGCAACGCGACGCTATGGCAGCACCTGTTCTGGTCGTTCGGCCACCCCGAGGTGTACATCGTCGTGCTGCCCGCATTCGGGATGATCTCCGAGATCATCCCCGTGTTCAGCGGCAAGCCGCTGTTCGGCTACCGGTTCGTTGCGGCGTCGGGCATCGCGATCGGCTTCCTCTCGTTCGGGGTCTGGGCGCACCACATGTTCGCCGTCGGGCTCGGGGA
>CAZMLV010000054.1:0-10710 GCA_964567235.1 uncultured Chloroflexota bacterium
TCCGAACGACGGAGGCGGAGCCACGCTTCCTGGACCACGTCATCGGCGTCCGTGAGCGACCCGAGCATGCGGTAGGCGACGGCGCGCAGCCGCGGGCGCGCGCGCTCGAACTCCTCGGCCAGCAGATCGCCGTCCATCGCTCACTGTTGTAGACGTGGCAGGTGGGCCGGATGTGACCGGTCACATCCGGCCCTCTCGGCACGTCCTCTCCACGTGACGCCACGCGCGAGGAGGCCAAGATGCGCCAGAAGATCCCCGGGCTCGTTCCGCTGCTGAACCCGCTCGTCGGCCGGCTACTCGGGCTCGGCCTGCCGATGGGCCCCCGCCGCACCCCGATGGTCCTGCTCACGATCAAGGGCCGGAAGAGCGGTGAGCCGCGCACGACACCGGTGAACGTCTTCCATCGAGGCGACCGCCACTACGTCTTCGGCACGTTCGGCGAGACGGACTGGGTCCGCAACCTGCGAACGGCCGGCGAAGGGGTCCTCACGGAGCGCGGCCGCCGCACGCCCGTCGAAGCGGTGGAGCTGTCGGTCGAGGAAGGTGCGCCGGTGCTGCGGGAGCTGCTCGAGCCGCTCCTGCGGACGCGACTGGCTGCTCGGGTCCTGCCGCGCTTCTATCACGTGACACCGGGAGCGCCGTTGTCCGACTACGTTGCCGAGGCGCGGCGTCATCCGATCTTCGAGCTGCGGCCGCGGCAGGCCGCCTAGGCGAACTGCACGGAGCGCTTGGAGAGACCGAGGAAGTAGCCCTCGATCACGGTCTCGGGCGTCTCGGTCTGCGCGAGGCTCGCGCCGAGCGCGACGAAGAGCGGGACGAAGTGATCGACCGTCGGGTGCGCGTAGCGCACCCCGGGGGCGCGGCGCTTGTAGTCGACGAGCGTGTCGACGTCGCCCTTCGCGAGGGTCTCGGCGCTCCAGAGGTCGAACTCCGTCGACCACGCCGGCGGCGTCGCCTCGGGACGGAAGTCCTCGAGGAACGGGAGCCCGTGGGTCATGAAGCCGCTGCCCATGATCAGCACGCCCTCGTCGCGGAGCGGCGCGAGCTTCGTGCCGAGGTCGAGCAGCTCCTTCGCGTCGAGGCTCGGCATCGAGATCTGAAGTACCGGCACGTCCGCCTTCGGGTACATGACCGTGAGCGGGACGTACGCGCCGTGATCGAGACCGCGCTCCGCGTCCTCGGCGATCGGGCGGTCCGGCAGGAGCTGCCGCAGGCGCCGCGCCAGATCGGGCGCGCCCGGCGCCGGGTACGTCACGTCGTAGTAGCGCTGCGGGAACCCGTAGAAGTCGTAGACCAGGGGCACCGGCCTCGTGGCGCCGATGGTGAGCGGCGCGTTCTCCCAGTGAGCCGAGACGACGAGGATCGCCTTGGGCTTCGGAAGGTCCGCCGACCAACGCGCGAGCTCGCCCGGCCAGATCGGGTCGTCGACCAGGATCGGCGCGCCGTGGCCGAGGTAGAGCGCGGGCATGCGCGTGGTCGGCGTCGTTGTGTCGGTCATGGTGACTCCGGTAACGCGTCGGCCGGCCGCCCGCATTCCCCCGCTCGGGCCGGTCCGGCGCGTCGCGACGAACGAGCCGACCGCGATGAGCGCGAAGCCGGCGGCGATGCCGACCGTGAACGGCTCACTCAACAGAAGCACGCCGAGGACGATCGCGACGGCTGGGTTGAAGTACGTGATGATCGTCGCCCGGATGGGGCCGACCTCGGCGATGAGCGCGAAGAACAAAAGGAACGCGAGCGCCGTGCACACGACCCCGAGGACGCCGATCGACAGCAATGCCTGCGTCGACGGCAGGGCTGCGGGCCGCTGCGCGATGCCGAGCGGCGCGTACGCAAGGGCGGTGAGGGCGAGCGACGATGCGACCACGCCGACCGCGGGCGCGCCCTGCAGCCGGCGCGCGATGATCATCGGGCCGATCGCGTAGCCGACCACCACGAGGCCGACCTCGCCCACGGCCACGAGATCGTCGGCCGCGACGTCGAGACCGACGACGAGCGCGACCCCGACGAATCCGACGACCAGGCCCATGACCCGGCGGAGATCGGGGCGGTCGTCGCCGCCGATGATCCAGACGAACAGGGCGCCGATGAGCGGCACGCCCGCGATGAGCAGCCCGGCCAGCGAGCTCGACAGGCGCCGCTCGGCGTCCGACAGCAGGAGCCACGGCGCCGCGACCTCGACGACGGTGTACGCGATGACCCAGCGCCACCGCGAGAGGAGCGGGCGGACATCGCCACGGGCCAGCGCGATCGGCACGAGGATCACGCCCCCGACGGTCGTGCGCAGGAGCACGAGGGTCGACGGCGCGAGCTCCGCGACGGCGACCTTGATCAGCAGATATGGGATGCCCCAGATCACGGCCATCGCCGCGAAGAGGAGCCAGCCGCGCCGGGTCACCGGCTCATTCTCGCGGCTCGGTAGAGTTGCGTCCGTAGCGGAGGGCACATTGGCCGAGCCTCTCACCCTCGATGAGTTCGAGGCCATCGCGCGCGAGACGCTCCCCGCGATGACCTACGACTTCATCGCCGGCGGCGCCGAGGACGAACGGACCGTCGCGGGCAATCGCGCCGCGTTCGAGCGCCGGGTGTTGCGCAATCGCGTGCTCGTCGACGTCGAGGCCCGCGACATGCGGACCCGCTTGCTAGGGCTCGACCTCGCCCACCCGATCCTCCTCGCGCCGACGGCGCTGCACCGGCTGGCCCATCCCGAGGGAGAGGTCGCGACCGCGCAGGGTGCGGCGGCCGCGGGCGCCCTGTACACGGTATCGACCGCGACGAGCACGCCGCTCGAGGACATCGCGCGGGCCGCGCCGCAGGGCCCGCGCTGGTTCCAGCTCTACCACCTCGGCGATCGGGAGGCCACCGAGGAGCTCATCCGGCTCGCGGTCGCGACCGGACATCGCGCGATCGTGCTCACGGTGGACGTGCCGCTGCTCGGTCGGCGCGAGCGCGACCTGCGCAATGTCTTCACCCTGCCTCCAGGCATCGCGATGGTCCACGCGAACGAGCCGGCGTGGTCGCGATCCGGAGAGGACGCCGCGCGCGCGTGGGCGAGCCCGATCGCGAGCCGGACGCTCACCTGGGATGACTTGAGCTGGATCCGCGCCGCGGGAGGCGGTGTGCCACTCCTGTTGAAGGGCATCGTCCGCGGCGACGACGCGGAGCACGCCCTCAACGTCGGGGTGGATGGGATCTGGGTGTCCAATCACGGCGGCCGCCAGCTCGATGGCGCGATCGCGACACTCGATGCGCTGGCCGATGTTGCCCAGACCGTGGCCGGCAACTGCGCGATCGTGGTCGACGGCGGCATCCGTCGCGGAACGGACGTGATCAAGGCGCTGGCCCTCGGCGCGGACGCGGTCGCGGTCGGCCGGCCGCAGCTGTTCGGGCTCGCCGCCGGGGGTGCCGCGGGCGTGCAGCGGGTGGTCGAGCTACTCCGCGCGGAGCTCGACCTCGCGATGGCCCTGGTCGGCGCGCCGACCCTGACCGCGCTCGAGCCGGATCTGGTCGGCTAGCTCCGCTCCAGCAGCACGCCGCGAGTGGTCGACCATGTCGCGACGCCGACCGCCACGGCGACCGGGCCGCCGTCATTCCGTTCGACGACCTGGACCGGCAGCTCGCGCCGCAACGCGGCCGCCAGGGCCTCGGCGACGCGGGCCATCTCGGCCGGCGACCACACGATCACGCCGCGGCGCTGGAATCCCGGAGCGGGGCCGGCGGGCGAGAGCGGCGACCAGCCGCCGCGCACGAGCAGCTCGCGGATGCAGAGCGCGAGCGCCTGCCCGTCGGCGTCCGCGTAGTTGAGATTGAACGGCGTCGAAGGGTGGCTGCGCGCCGCGCGCAGGACGGCATCCTCGAGCGCGGCCTCGAGCCGCAGGCCTGCCACGGTCAGGCCGCCCCTCCCGTCCGCTCAAGGCTGCCACGCTGCACGACGAGCTCCTTCTCGTTCGAGGCGAAGCTCACGATCACACCGGAGCGCTCCTCGACCACCGTCGTGAGGGTGAAGCCGTGGCTCGACAGGTACGAGACCACATAGACGTCGTCGCTGATCCGCTGGAACTGGTAGTTCGCCTGCGAGTCGGCCGATGGCTTCGGCCCTCCGGCCTCTTTCCACGTGACCGTGTCGCTCGTGAAGCTGTGCTCGAAGTGCTTGCCCTTCATCGGGCCGTCCGCGTAGGTCCATCGGATCGTCTTGCCGCTCAAGTCCGCCGCCATTGCGAGCACCCCCTTGTCGCGGCGAAGGATGCCGCAAGGGAGGCGCCGGTGCAGGACGCAGCTACGCGGGCTTGTCCTCGAGCCGCACGAAGTAGGTCTCGCACGCGAGCTCCACGAGCTCGGGCGTGATCTCCGACGGCTTGCCCAGGAAGCGCGCGGCGGCGTCGAGGTGCCCCATGAGATCGCGCGGATGGCACGAGCGCAGGGGGATGTTCCGCTGCGCGCAGTACTGCGCGATCCAGTCGGCGGCCTGCGGGTAGAACGCGATATTGCGCGCCTCGCAGACGCGACGGAGGATCTCGGCGAACTCCGGCGGCGACGGTGGCCGGATCTCGATCTTGTATTGGATGCGGCGCAGGAACGCCTCGTCGACGAGCGATGACGGGGTGCGGTTCGTCGCGAACACGAGCAGGAGGTCGAACGGGACCTCGATCTTGCGCCCGTCGTTCGTCGTGAGGAAGTCGACGTCGCGGTCAAGCGGCACGATCCACCGGTTGAGGAGCTCCTCGGGCGATGCGCGCTGACGGCCGAAGTCGTCGATGAGCAGCACGCCGCCATTCGCCTTCATCTGGAACGGCGCCTGATGCACCTGCGACGACGGGTCGAATGCCAGGTCGAGATCCTCGAGGGTGAGCTCGCCACCCACCTCGACGAACGGACGGGTGACCGGGACCCAGCGGCGGTCGAAGCGCGCATCGAGCGCGACGAGCGGCTTGTGCCGAGACGGGTCGTAGACCCGGATGATCTGATCGTCGACGAGGATCGCGTACGGCACCACGATGCTGCCCTTGAGGATCGTGGACAGCGTCTTCGCGATGGTCGACTTGCCGGTGCCGGGTGGTCCGAACAGGAAGATCGAACGCCCGCTGTTGATCGCCGGGCCCAGCTGCCGGATCGTGCGCTCCGGGAGCACGAGCGCGCCGAGCGCCTTGCGAAGCTGCTCGATCCCGATGTGGAGATCGCCGGTCGTCTGCGCGCGGACGCGGTTCGTGTACGCCGCGAGCGGCACGGGGGCCGGACCGATGTAGCCGTTGCGGGCAAGGGCTTCCTTCGCGCGGTCGACGCCCTTCGAGGCGAGCGAGTAGAAGAAGCTCGACGACGTGAGCCCGGCGCCGCCCTTCACTTCGAGCTGGTGCTCGGCCTTCAGGAAGTCGAGCACCGGCTGGAGGATCCTCCCCATCGGGAGGCCGAGCGCGTTCGAAAGGTCGGTGGCGCTCATCGGCCCGCGCTGGTACAGGAGCTTCAGGGCGAGGTCGGCGACGAGCGCCTGGGAGAGCCCGGTCTCCTCGGGCGAGGCCGGGGCGAGCGGTGCGTACTGCTCCGCGGTGGTCGGCGGCGCGAATGCGACGGCCGGCTCAGATTCGACGGTCACTGCCACAACCAGCTCCCCCGTACGTACTGACCGCAGCATGCGTAGCCCGGGGGTCCTCGGCGTCCCCCCGGCGAGGGAATGTCACGGCAACGATGCCTCGGTCATGCGAAGGTAGGCTTCTGCGCTCGCCGTGTCGCCGGGTCGACGCCGGCGAACGTCAGAAAATCGGTCATCCGAAAGTCGGTGCCCGGCTTCTGCAGGGTCGGCACCCAGGCAGGCTGCTGCACCAGATAGGAGCCGGGGTCCGTCTGGAGCAGGCCGATGACGACCTCGCCGACGATCCGGCCGCCGACCGGCCCGAGATGGAAGCCGCCGGTGTTCTTGCCGATGTCCGAATTCGGGACGAGTGCCGATTCCTTGAGCATGTAGTAGAAGAGCGGGGTGCTCTGCTCGAGGCCCACGCCGTAGATCTTGAGCTCCTTGAGGTCCTCGCCGCTCAACTGCTCGACGCCCATCGCGCCCGCGATCGCCTGCCCTGAAGGCATCGACCAGGTCATGTGGCGGAGGAGATTCCGCTGCATGAGCGCGATCGGGGCCTTGTGGCTCGCGATCGCGCCGAGCGGCAGGGTGAACAGCGGCGTCGAGATCTTCGTGTCGATCTGCTTGTTGCGCTTGACCTCTCCGTCCTTGAAGTCGAAGAACGTCTGCCACCCGATGAACCGCCGCGGCGCACGGGAGCCGCTGCGGAGGTCCCCGGGATCCTTCCCCGGGTTGTCGCCGAGCGCCGGATCGAAGATGAGCCCGAAGAACGGCTTCCCGTTGTCACCCTTGAGGTTCGCGCGGTAGGACGGGCGGACCATGGTGTGGCCGACCCGGAAGCAGGCACCCTGGAACTCGACCGGCATGGCCGCCTCGCCCTTCGCGGGTTGATAGAACCGCCGGCCGTTGGCCAGGATGTCGTTCACCATCGCCGGCCCGACGAAGAGCGGCAGGAACTCGTTCAGGATCAGCCACTGGTAGTGCCACGTTGTGAGACGCTTCGCCTCGGCGAAGATCGCCGCGGGATCGATGAGCCCTTCCTGCTGCCGCACGTAGTCGACGACCTTGTTGTGGAACAGGATGACCGCGCAATGGAGCCCCGACACCATCATGTTCTGGTCGGTCCGCGGGTCGGGGATGATCGCGGTCCCGTCCGCGTTCCGGGGAAGGTCCTCGAAGATGCCGCCGCTCTCGATGCGGAGCTTCGCCGTGTCGTTGACGTCGTAGTACTGCGGGCTGACGCTGGGCCCCTGCCCGTAGACGTGATCGAGGTCGAGGTACGGCACCAACTTCGCGTTCGGCGTCGCGGCAGGATCGGTCGGCACGCCGAGGGTCGAGCGGCTGTCGAAGGTCATGTCGAGGTCCATGAACTGGCCGAAGAACGTGACCCCCGCGGTGTGAGTCGGGTTGTCCGGGTTCGTCGGCGGCGAGTTCCCGTTGACGGTCGCGTCCGCGATCAGCGCGACGGGGCCCGCGCTCAGGGCATCGTTCGCGTCGAGCAGTCCGCCGGGCTTTCCGAGATCCCGCATCACGTCCCGGAGCGGATCGGTGGCTCCCGGCGGATCGAGCTTGGCGAAGAACGCCGGCTGGTCCGGGAACATGCGCGTGAAGTTGCCCGGCACGACCTCGTGGTCGCGCAGATCGATCCGGCCGAGGCTCACCCCAGACGCGACACCCGCCGCGCCGGCTGCCCCCAAGCCGATGCCGAGCCCGGTCAGGAACGTGCGCCGGCTGTACCCGCCGCCGCTGGCCGTGCGTTTCTGCGCCGCCATCAGCCACCTCCTCCGGTTTCGACCGCTCCCTCGGGCAGCGGGATGCCGCCTTCGGTGACCGGCGCCGGGACCACCGGCGCGATCGCCACGTAGCTGAGCAGCAGTCCCGAGATCGAAGCGAGCAACGTCGTCCCGAGCCACAGGTCGAACGGCCACTCGATGTCGTACACGAACCGCAGGATCAGGAAGTACGCGGTCCAGAGCACCAGGGGCGTGACCCCGGCCATCACCCGGTACCCGCGTGTCTCGTGCGCATCAGGCTGGTAGTAGTCGATCACCGTGTCGGCGACGAGACCACCGAGGAGCGCGGCGAACACCGTCGCGCCGAGGTCGAAGCTCGTGAGCGCGCTCATCGCGAAGCTCACGCCGACGAACACCAGGGTCGCGCTCCCGAACGGCAGGCGCCATCGCCGCAGCGCGAGGAAGATCGGCGCCAGAAGGATGAGGTTCGTGACCAGGATCCGCGCGGCGCCGGCGAACTCGGTGGTACCGCGGACCCGCGCGTTGCCGGCGAGATCGGCAGGGATGCGGCCGATGACGACGGACGGCGTCCAGTCGAGGAACGCGTCCAGCCACTGGAACATGAACGCGGCCACGCAGGTCACGAGCGTGAGTGCGAGCAACGGCGGGAGCAGCCGCCGGAACGACGCGTCGTGCGGGTAGAAGCGCGGCGCGTACCACGCCGAGCGGAGCGGCGCCGACGCGAGGCCCGCCGCCCCCGCGAAGAGCATCAGGTGGAACGGCGCGATGACCCTCGCGACCCCGGTCTCCTCGCCGAAGGCGGTGTGCCAGGCCAGATCGCCGAACAGGCCGACCATCGCGAGCGCGAGGCCGCCGATCGCCAGCGGGTAGCGCAGCGGGATCCCGAGGATCGGATGGAAGTACGGCGCAGGTTTCGCGCCGCGGGTGTAGAGGTGCGGATTGCGTGTGACCACCCAGAGGGCCGTCGCGTTGAACCCGGCGTACAGGAGCGCGTGCCAGATCGTGAAGAAGCTGCCGAGCGCGCCGTTCTGCAGGTTGATGTGATTCCAGCCGTCGAGGAACAGCCCGGCGACGAGCGTCACTGAGAGCAGGCTCGTGATGAGGTCCTCACGCCAGATCGCTTTCGGGCCCAACCTAGGCTCCCTCGCCGGTCGTCGAGGCGAGCCTATACCCGCGCCGTCGGCTCGCGCACGCGCCGGAGCGGCCACAGCGCGATGACGATGGTCGCGAAGACGGCGAGCGGGACGAGCACCCCGTAGGTCTCCGAATGTCGCATCAGCGCGAGCTGGTACATCAGCGGCGTGACCACCAGGAGCACGAGTGCGCCGACCCCGAGCACGATCCACGACGCGCGGCGCGACCGGCGGGCCGCGACGCCGCTGGCCATGACGATCGGGACGGTCAGAACGATGTGGTCGTAGGAGTTGCTGTAGAGCACGCCGGCACTCGAAAGGGCGAGCCAGACCGGAAGCCAGGCCTCGGACCGAGGATGAAAGCACAACCCGATCGCGACCAGGAGCAGCAGCGCGATCGGCGCGGCCCGCAGGGCGCCCTCCCCTCCCACGGTGAGCAGCAGCGCCGGAATGGTGTCCGAATCCGGCAACAGCGCGCTGCCCGCGAAGCGCAGCCATTCGGGGAACCAGCCGGGACGCACGATGAATGACAGGACGAACGGGACGGCGAAGACGGCGGCGGCGACGGCGATGAAGCGCAGCCCGGCGCGTTCGATCGCCCGCCCGCGTGCGGGCCACAGGGCCCGCGCGGCCAGCGCTGGCGCGGTGAACAGGAACAGCTGCGGTTTCGCGGCGAGCGCGACGGCCGCCACGCCGGCTGCCCGGGGCCGGCCGGATCGCAGGCAGACCGCCGCCGCGCAGAGCGCGCCGATGAGCAGGAAGCCCCACTGTCCGATGATCAGGCTGAGCAGGCCGACCCACGAGAGCAGGAGCATCGCGGCCGCGAGGGCGTGCGCGCCCGGCCGCTCGGGCAGGTACTCGCGCAGGAGCGCGTGGAGCCCGGCGATCCCGGCGGTCAGGCTCGCGATGAGCCAGAGCAGCGCGGCGACCGGGAGCGGCAAGAGGCCGAGCGGCAGGAGCACGAGGACGACCCAGAGCGGGTATGGGTAGACCGGGATCTCCGTGTCGGGTGCGAGCGTGCCGAGCGCCTGCGCCGTCGCCGGCCACGTGACCGGGTCGTACGGATCGTGACCGAGGATGACGGCACGCGGCCCGGCCCAGATCCGCGAGAAGTCGTCGTGGCCGATCATCTCGAGCCGCCGCCCGACGACGCCGAAGGCGATGAGCGCGAGGAGGCAGAGCCCGACGGTGACGACGAAGGCGATGTCGGCGCGGCGCGCCGGAGACGCCATCAGAGCGCGAGCGTACCGTCGCCGCGCCGATGACGCTCAGTGGAGCAGCGCGGTGAATGGCGTCGCTTGCGACGCCGCCCCCAGCCTGGGCAGGCCGAAGAGCTCCTCGATCGTCGCGAGGACCGTGTAGGCATCGCTCGGCGTGTCGATCGTCGCGGCCTTGCCACGTGACGACAACACGACCAACGGCGCTTCGTCCTGCCCGCCCGCGCCCTCGTCCCACACCAGGATGAGGACGCCGTCGCGAGCCCAGCCAGGACTCGCGATGACCTGCGGGACGATCGTGGCGAGCCACCGGTCGGCGGTCGCCGGGCCGCAGTCGTGCCCGTCGTGACAGAGATCCGGCGTGATCCAGGTGAACGCGGGGAGGCCGGCGGCGAGATCGCCCGCGAAGCGGCCGAACGACACGACGTTGGCGGGACAGGCGCCGCCGTAGTACGCGAACGGGTTGTGCTTCACCGCGTACGGAGCAGGGCTGTCGAGACAGCCGCGCTCCATCCCTTCCATGTACGCGCGCCACGGGATCTGCGCCGCGGTGAGCTGCGCCCCGAGATCCCGGCCCACCGGAAGGACGTAGTAGCCGTCGTCGCGGATCGACCACGTCTGGCCTGAGGTGAACGCCAGGTAATTCGGCAAGCTCGGGTGGGCGACCGCGCGGAAGCTCGAGAACACCAGTGCGCGATCGGCCAGCGACGCCAGGTACGGCTGAGCGAGGGCAACCTGCGGAGCGGTGTTCTCCATCGCGATCACGACGACGTCGGGACGCGCCGGTGCGCTCGAGGGTCCAGCGAGCGGGAGGGGTGCGATCCGCGAGGCGATGGCGCCCGCGATCGCAGCGGGCGACGGGATCGCCGCGCCGGGGCCTTGCGTGCATGCACCCACCAGCATCGCCAGCAGCGCGGCACGCGTGGCCCTGCCCATCCCACCAGAAGACCACATCGGCGGGACCGGGAGCCGCGGCGTCCGGCACGACCGGACAACGAGAGAGGAGCGGATCGCTCCGCTCCTCTCAGCGTGAAAAGGTG
>CAZMLV010000055.1:0-1405 GCA_964567235.1 uncultured Chloroflexota bacterium
CTCGTCGCGATCGGCCTCGTGCTCGCCGGGGCGAACGTCGCGTCGAATCCGGTCTTCGCCGCGCTGCTCGAGCGGATCGTCCCGCCGTCGCGCGCAGCGCTCGGCTACGCATCGTTCCAGCTCGTGTACGCCGTCGGCTTCGGCATCGGTGGGATCGCGGCGGGCTCGCTGTACAACGAGGACGCGCGATTGCCGATGCTCGCGACGATCGCGCTCGCGCTTCCGGTCGCCGTGATCTTCTGGCTGGTGATCGCGCGCGCGGTCCGAGACGATCCGCGCGCGGAGCCAGGGGCCGGCTAGCCTCTCGCGATCCCGATCGCCGCGAGCAGCAGCTTGCGCTGCAGCTCGAGCGCGTCGGGGACGCTCCGGCCGAGCTTCCCGAACCAATCCGCGTGCGCCCCGAGCTCCGCCGACCACTCGGCCGGATCGACGCGGAGCGCGCTGGCCAGCCGCTCCGGAGCGAGATCGAGA
Source organism: uncultured Chloroflexota bacterium (assembly GCA_964567235.1). Taxonomy (GTDB): domain Bacteria; phylum Chloroflexota; class Limnocylindria; order P2-11E; family P2-11E; genus UBA4735. The sequence continues at coordinate 472 of CAZMLV010000055.1, forward strand.
CCGCGCACGTCGAGGTCGCTCGGGCGAGGCACCCAGCCGATCGGCGTCTCGATCGCGCCGGCATGACCGGTCGCGCGGCCGATGATCCACTCGAGCACCCGCATGTTCTCCCCGTAGCCCGGCCACAGGTACTTGCCTGCCGCGTCCTTCCGGAACCAGTTGACGATGAACAGCTTCGGCGGATCGGGAATGCGCGCCGACATCTCGAGCCAGTGCTCGAAGTACGCGCCCATGTCGTAGCCGCAGAACGCGAGCATCGCCATCGGGTCGCGCCGCACGACCCCGACCTGGCCGGTGATCGCCGCGGTGGTCTCCGCGCCGGCGGTCGCGCCGAGGTACACGCCCTCGGTCCAGTTGAACGACTGGACGACCAGCGGCACGGTCGACGAGCGCCGCCCGCCGAACAGGATGGCCGAGATCGGCACGCCCTTCGGATCCGTGGCGTACCGCGACAGCGCGTCGTTGTTGGCGAGCTGCACGGTGAACCGGCTATTCGGGTGCGCGGCGTACTCGCGCGAGCCCTTCGTCCAGGGCCGCCCGCGCCAGTCCAATAGACGCTCGGGCACCTCGCCGTCCATCCCCTCCCACCAGACGTCGCCGTCCTCGGTCAGCGCGACGTTCGTGAAGAACGCGTTCCGCTCGAGCATCCGCATCGCGTTCGGGTTCGTGTGGTAGTTGGTGCCCGGCGCGACGCCGAAGAAGCCGAACTCCGGATTCACCGCGTAGAGCCGGCCGTCCTCACCAACGCGCATCCACGCGATGTCGTCGCCGACCGTTCGGATCTTCCAGCCATCGAGCGCCGGCGGCGGCACGAGCATCGCGAGGTTCGTCTTCCCCGACGCGCTCGGGAACGCGCCGGCCACGAAGTGCGTCTCGCCGTCGGGGCTCTCGGCCTCGAGCAGCATCATGTGCTCCGCGAGCCAGCCCTCGTTCC
>CAZMLV010000055.1:1505-4330 GCA_964567235.1 uncultured Chloroflexota bacterium
AGCTCGATGCCGACCTTCGCGAACGGCGAGTCGGCCGCGCCCATCACGTAGGGCACCACGTACATCGTGCGGCCCTTCATCGCGCCGGCGAAGATGCCGGCGAGCTTGCGGTACGCGTCGGCGGGCTCCATCCAGTTGTTCGTCGGCCCGGCCTCGGCCTTGGTCGGCGTGCAGACGAAGGTGAGCTCCTCCGTGCGCGCGACGTCGTTCGGGTTCGAGCGATGGAGGTAGGAGTTCGGGCGCTTCTGTGGGTTCAGCGGGATCAGCACGCCGGTCGCGATCGCCTCCTCGAGGAGCGCCTTCGCCTCGTCCTCGGAGCCGTCGCACCAGTAGATCTGGTCGGGCTGGCACATCTTCGCCATCTCGTTCACCCACGCCACGACGTGCGTGTTCGAGTAGGCCTTGTCCTTCACTGCGAGCATTCGATCTCCTTCGCCGGCGAGGATATCGCCGCGCTGTCAGGCGGTCTTCGCGGGCTCCGTCGCCAGCGCGTACGCGACCGCGTCATCAAGCGTCATCGCGAGTCCGCGCTCCACGGCCGGCTGCCGCTCCGCCGGGATCGTTTCCGGCTGCGCGCGATCCTCCGTCTGGCCGAACAGCGCGGTGAGCCCGATGCCGGTCTTCCGGGCGAGGGCGGCCCACGCGCCCACCAGTACATCGTGACGCTCGAGATCGCCCGACGCTTTGGCGAGCTCGCTGAAGTCACTGAGCATGAGCACCATCCCGCTGATGTCAGCCGCCGCGTCGAACAGGTGCGTCGCCTCCGTCCATTGCGCCCGCGCGCCCGCGAGATCGCCGAGCTTGAGGTCAACGAGCCCGGCCATATGCAGGTCCCATGCGAGGTCGAACTGGTTGGAGAGCTTTCGATGGTGCTCGAGGGCCTCATCGACCCGCTGCCTCGCGAACAGCAGGTCTTCGCGGCTGTGGCCCTGGCCCCCTGAAACGACATTCGATAGCGCGAAGGACGCCCGCCCGATCGCGGCACTGTCGCCGAGCTCGCGGAACAGCCCGAGCGCCTCTTCGAGGAGGACGCGGCCCTGGGCCATGTCGCCGGTCGGGATCGTGTAGCCGAACGACATGTTGTAGAGGGCGAGCGCGATCTCCTTGGGGTCCCCGATCTCGCGTGCGAGGTCGAGCGCGGCGCCGTAGACGGTGAGCATCGCGAGATCACCCATCCAATAGACGAGCCCGCCGAGGGCCTCGAGCGCGCGCAGGCGGAGCTCCTTCGTTCCACCCGGTACCGCGATGGCGCGCTCGGCCCAGCTCCGCCCCTCGCGAAGGTAGCCGCGGCTCTGCCAGAAGCGCCAGAGCGCGTACACCAGGCGCGCGGCCTCGTCGGCGCGGCCGCCGGAGATCGCCAATTCCAGCGCGGCGCGGAGGTTGTCGTGCTCGAGCTCGACGCGATCGAGCCAGCGCTTCTGATCCGTGCCCTGAAGCTCCGGCCGCGCGCGTTCGGCGAATGCCAGGTAGGCCGCGAGATGCCGCGCGCGCAGGTCCGCCGCCTCGCCACGCTCGGCGAGGCGCTCGAGCGCGTACTCGCGGATCGTGACGAGCATCCGGAACCGCGGCTCACCGTCCACCTCGACCTGGCGGAGCAGGCTCTGATCGACGAGCTCACTGACGCCGTCGAGCGGCTCGCGGCCGATCTCGCTCGCCGGTCCCGTGACCGCTTCGAGCTGCTCGAGCGCGGCGCCGCCGACGAACACCGCGCAGCGCGCGAACAGCCGCTGCATCCCATCATCGAGCAGGTCGTAGCTCCACGCGACGGCGCCGCGCAGCGTCCGCTGGCGGTCGGTGCGGTCTCGACCGCCGCTCGCGAGGAGATCGAGGCCCTTCTTCAGACGCGGGAGCATCGCCTGGGGGGTGAGGAGCTTGATCCGCGCTGCGGCGAGCTCGATGGCGAGCGGCAGGCCGTCGAGCCGGAACACGATCTCGGCGACCGCGGCGGCATTCTCCGCGGTGACCATGAAGTCCGGCTTCACCGCGCGCGCTCGCTCGATGAACAGGCGGACCGCGTCGGATTGCGCGAGCACCTCCAGCGACGGGATCCGCTCCGGATCGGGCAGGTCGAGCGGCGGCACCGGAAGCTCCTGCTCGCCCGAGATGCGCAGCGGCGCGCGGCTCGACGTCACCACTTTGACGCTGCGCGCCGCGTCGAGCAGCGTCGAGACGATCGGCGCGGCGCCGAGGATCTGCTCGAAGTTATCGAGCACGAGCAGCAGGGTCTTGTCCCGTAGATGCTCCGTGACCCGGTCGATCGGAAGCTCGCTGCCGCTCACCTGCACGCCGAGCGAGTGCGCGATGGTCGACGGCACGAGCTCGGGGTCGCTGATCGGCGCCAGGGGGACCCAGAACGCACCGTCGGGGAATGACGCCGCGGACTCGGCGGCGAGCTGCAGCGAGAGCCGGGTCTTGCCCGTGCCTCCCGGGCCGGTGAGCGTGAGGAGCCGGGTGCCGTCGAGCAGCTTGAGTCCGTCGCGGATCTCGGCCTCGCGACCGATGAACGTGGTGATCTGCGTCGGGAGGTTGTTCGGCGTCCGGTCCAACGTCCGGAGCGCCGGGAACTCGGCCGGCAGGCCGTCGATGACCAGCTGGTAGATCCGCTCCGGCTGCGCGAGATCCTTCAGCCGGTGGTCGCCCAGGTCGCGCAGCGCGACGCCGGGCGGCAGATCCGCGCCTGCGAGCATGCGGGTCGCAGCCGAGGTGAGCACCTGGCCACCGTGCGCGACGGCGGCGATCCGCGCGGCGCGGTGGACGTCGATCCCGACGTAGTCCGCGCCGGCCTTCTCGCTGGCCGGCGTGCCTTCCCCGGTGTGCATCCCCAT
>CAZMLV010000055.1:4430-10620 GCA_964567235.1 uncultured Chloroflexota bacterium
GTCGAGCCCTCGATGTCGGTGAACAGGAAGGTGAGGGTGCCGCGCGGGAGCGGGCCGGTCGCCACGGGTGAATTGTCCGCCGCCGCCATGCCGGTTGCCAGCGTGGGCGGACGGCGGTTAGACCATGCTCGATGGCAACCGCACGGAGCGACCTGACCGAGACCCTGGCCGGCATCGCGCTGTTCGCGGACGTCGGCGCGGCGGAGCTCCAATCGATCGCCCACATCGTCGAGGACCGCCGCTACGCGGAGGGCGAGCGGATCATCCGTCAGGGCATCAGCGGCTCGGCGTTCTACATCATCCTCGAGGGCGAGGCGACCATCCGGGTGAGCGGCAAGGACTACGGCATCCTCGGACGCGGCGAGTTCTTCGGCGAGATCTCCGCCCTGCTCGGCGAGCCCCCGGTGGCGGACATCGTGGCGATGCATGTCCTGCGCTGCGCGATCGTCCCGGGTCCGGAGCTCGAGGGCTTCATGCTCACCCACCCGACGGTCCTCTACCGGATGCTGAAGGCCGAGGCTCGCAAGCTCCAGAAGGCGACCGCCTGGAGGACGTAACCTCCATCCACCCGCCAGGCGAGTACCCGGTGGTCGTCGTTGGCAGCGGACCCGGCGGGTTGCAGCTTTCGTATTCCCTCGCGCGGGCCGGGGTGCCGCACGCGGTCATCTCGGCGGATCCGTCGCCGGGCGGCATGTTCCGCAAGTGGCCGTTCTTCCAGCGCCTGCTCTCGTGGACCAAGCCGTACGCGCCCGAGGAGCGAGGCACTCGCTACTACGAGCGGTACGACTGGAACTCGCTGATCGGTGAGGAGGACCGGCTCCGCGCGCTGCAGCCGGGACTCATGGATGGGTCCTCCTACTTTCCCGCGCGCGCGGAGATGGAGCAGAACCTCGCGACCTTCGCCAGCACCGGGGGGATCGCCGTGCGCTACGGCTGCCGCTGGACCGGCACCCGCCGCGAGGGCGACGGCTTCGTGCTCGAGACGACCGATGGCGAGTACCGGTGCCGCGTGCCGGTGTTCGCGTTCGGGATCTCCCAGCCGTGGAAGCCGGACATCCCCGGCATGGACGCGGTGCCGCACTACGCGGACACGCGCGCGCCGGAGACGTACGCCGGGAAGCGGGTCCTCATCATCGGCAAGGAGGTCTCCGCGTTCGAGCTCGCCAACGGTTTCCTGCCGTGGGCCAAGCAGATCATCCTCGCGTCGCCGCGGCCCGTCGCGCTGTCGGTGGTGACGCGATCGCTCGTCGGGGTGCGCGCGCGCTACGTCCAGCCGTACGAGGACCACGTGCTCGGCGGCGGGGTCGTGCTCGTCAACGCCTCGATCGACGGCGTCGACCGCACCGCGAATGGCTTCCGGGTGCGCACGTCGCGGAGCGACGGCGGCGGGGCGCTCATCTTCGAGGCCGACGACGTGATCGCGACGACCGGGTTCACGCCACCGCTCGGGGACCTGCCCCAGCTCGGCGTGCCCGTCGCCGGCCGCGAGCGGATCCCGTCGCAGACCGCGATGTTCGAGAGCATCGGCGTCCCGAATATGTACTTCGCCGGCACCGCGACGAGAGGCGCGCCGGGACTCAAGAAGCACGGGCTCCCGAGCAGCTCCGGCGCGGTCCACGGCCACCGCTACAACGCCCGGATCCTGGCCCGGCACATCGCGCAGAAGTACTTCGGCATCGATCCAGCCCGGCCACGCGTCGCGGCGGACGAGGTCCTCTCCTACCTATTGCGCGAGGTGACCCGGGCACCGGAGCTCTGGCATCAGAAGTCGTATCTGTCGCGCACGATCCTGGTGGATCCGGCGCGCGGGATCATCGACGACGGGATCCTCCCGCTCCAGCTGTTCGTCGACAGCGCCGGGCCTGATGGCGTCGCGGCCGCGGTGGAGGCGAACTCGGCCGGCGATCTGTATCCCGCGATCTACGTCCGCAAGGACAACGTGGTCACCGAGCACCTGCTTCCTTCGAACCCGCTGCTCGATTTCGAGACCGCCGAGCACCGCAAGCAGCTCGCGGACGCCCTCGGACCGCTCGGCCTCTAAGCCGCGGCTTTCGCGGTCTCCGCCGCCTGCGGCGCCGGCTTGTTGACGATCCCGAGCGCGTTCGTGGCCGCGCCGGCGGCGAGCAGCAGCGCGGCGATGAACATTGCCAGATGGAACGCGTCGGTCGACGCCTCGCGCTGGGCCTGCGCCGTCGGCGATCCGGGCACCACGTTGAGCGGCGCGTATGTCTTCCGGACCTCCGGATCGTTCGGGTCGAGCAATGGCGCGCGGTCGTGCAGGCCGGCGTAGAAGCTCGTGGTGATCGCGATGAAGATCACCGCGCCGGCGAGTTGCGGACCGACCCGCGAGATCGCGTTGTTGATCGCGGACGCGACGCCGGAGTTCCGCGACGGCACGCTCGTCATGAGCGCGGTCGTAAGCGGCGCGACCATGATCGAGAGCCCGAAGCCGAACAGCAGCGTCGCCGGCAGGAAGTCGATGAGCCAGCTGGCCGGCGGCAGGTACGTGCCCGGATCGCCGAACGAGAACAGCCATGGGCTCGTCGTCGCAGGCACGCGCAGGTACCAGAGCGTCCCGAGGCACATGAGCGCCGGGCCGACGGCCATGAACAGCTTCGGTCCGTACTTTCCGGCTAGCGCGCCGAAGCGCGAGCTCAGGAAGACGAGGAACAGCCCCGACGGGATGAACGCGAGCCCCGCGGCGGCCGCGGTGAACCCGATGGTCCCCTGCACGAAGAGCGTGATGAAGTAGCCGAGGACGTAGAGCGCGCCGTAGATGAGGAACGTCGAGATGTTCGTGATCGTGAAGTTGCGCGAGCGGAACAGCTCCGGCGGGATGAGCGGGTTCGCGCGGCGGGTCATGAGGATGGGCAGCGCGATCGTGGCGACGGCGCCGACGCCGAGCATGACGAATCCGAGCGGGTCCTTCCACTCGCGCTGCTGGCCGTAGATCGCCCCGAACGACAGGCCGCCGACCGCGAGCGCGACGACGACCGCGCCGAGCCAGTCGAACCGGCCGGTCGCGGTCAGGTCCTTGCTCTCGGTCACGTGCGTCCTGGTCGCCCAGAGCGCGACGATCAGCAGGGGGACGTTGATGAGGAACGCCGCCCGCCAGGAGATCCCGTCGACGAGGATCCCGCCCACGAACGGGCCGAGGATCGTCGTCGCCGCCGATGCGGCGGCCCAGAGGCCGAACGCGCGGCCCTGCGCCTCGCCGGTGAAGGTGACGGTGAGCAACGCGAGCGCGCCGGGCACCAGGAGCGCGCCCGCCCCGCCCTGGAGGATCCGGAACGCGATGAGCAGCTCCATGTTCGGCGCGAGGCCGCAGAGCAGGCTCGTCACGAGGAAGCCGGCCAGGCCGAACGTGAACATGCGCTTCCGGCCGTAGAAGTCGTTGAGCGCGCCGGCGAGGATGAGCAGCGCCGAGACCGTGAGGAGGTAGCCGTTGTAGATGTACGACTGCCCTTCGAGGACGCCGAACAACGTGCTCGGGAGCTCGCGCCCGATCTTCGGCAGCGCCACGTTCACGACGGTCGAGTCGAGGAACACGATCCCCGAGCCGAGGATCGCCGCGATCAGGGTCCAGCGCTGTTTGGTCGTCAAAGCGCCTGCGGCTCGTTCAAGAGCGCCTGCGGCTCTTTCAAGAAGGAGCGCACCACTGCAGCTCGTGCGCGGACGCGCCGGGATACGTGAGCTCTCCGGCCTCGATCGCGACCGCCAGTCGGTTGGCCGGCGGCGCGAGCGGGCAGACCCACTGCGGGTCGTAGTGGCAGCTCGGGTGGTACGCGAAGTTGAAGTCGAGCCGCAGCGTGCCACGGTCGCCGCCGAGATCCGCACCCTTGGCCGTGTCCAGGAGATAGCGCCCGCCGCCGTAGGTCGTCTGGCCGCTCGTCAGATCCCGGAACGGCAGGAACACGCCGCCACCGTACGCGTCCAGCCAGAAAACTTCGAGCGTGCCGACCGGCAGGTCGACGGCACCGAAGCGGACGAACGGGATGACGTCACCGGTGCTCGTTCCCACGTCGTAGCGCTCGTGCGCCAGCGGCCGGACTGACGCGCTGAACGCGAACGCCGGGTCGTACTCGCGGTAGGCGAGGCCGGTGAATCTCGCGCGCTCGTGCGCCGGCAGCGCCGATTGGGGATGCGTCCCGAAGAGCTCGTCCCGCCCGCTCCGCCACGCCGCGTGCGCCGCGATCGGATCGTCGGCCAGGAGCCCGCGCACCTCCGCGTACAGCGTGTTCACCCGCCGGCGGTAGTCGAGGAGCTCGAGGTAGGACTCCTCGGTCATCGGAGCTTCGCCGCGGCCGCGCCGAACAGGCCGCTGAGGACGCGCGCCGTCGTGGGGAAGGCGTGGATCGTCTGGGCCAGCGTGTCGATCGGTGTGCCGAGCTTGATCGCGAGCACCGCCGCGTGGATGGCCTCGCCCGCGCCCTGGGCCGCGATGAACGCGCCGATGACCGACTTACGCTTCCGGTCCACCACGATCGCGAGGTGGCCGCTCGCGGCCTCGACGATGTAGCCCTTCGTGCTCTTCGGGAAGCCGGTGGCCTCCTCGAACGCGTCGATCCCCCGCTCCTGGGCCTGCTCGAGGCGAAGGCCGACGGCCGCGGTCTCGGGGTCGGTGTACACGACCCGCGGCGTGGCGCTGAAATCGACCGTGACGTCGTCACCGAGCGCGATGCGGGCCGCCATCTCGCCCTCGTAGTGGCCGAGGTGCGTGGAGAGCTCGTGCCCGATCGGATCGCCGATCACGTAGACGTGCTCCGCGACGCGCAGCCGGTCGTCCACGTTGATCGTGTCGCCGCCGTCGTAGCTGACGCCGACCGTCTCGAGGCCCAGGGCGCCGAGGGCCTTCGCCGACGTCCGCCCGACCGAGAGCTGGATGACCGCGCCCGAGACCGAGGTCCCGTCGGAGAGCTCCACGACGTGCTCAGCCTGCTCCAACGCCCTGGGACGTACGCGGATCGCGCGCGCGCCGTCGCGCACGTCGACCCCGCTCTTGCGCAGCACGTCGGCCAGGAAGGCCGAGCTCTTCGGGTGATCGGTGGGGTTGACCCGGCCGACGATCGCGGTGCGCACGCCGTAGCGCGCGAGGTACTGCGCGATCTCGAGGCCCGACGGGCCGGCGCCCAGGATGACGATGCTCTTCGGGAGCTCGCGAAGGCTCGTGGCCTCGACGTTCGTCCAGTACCCGGCCTCCTCGAGCCCGTCGAGCTTCGGCACCTTTCCGACGGAGCCGACCGCGACGATGACGTCCGTCGCCCGCAGCTCGTGCGTGGTGTTCTCGTGGGTCACCGAGACCGTGCCCGGTCCGACAAGCTTCGCGGTCCCGCGGAACACCGACGCTCCGGCCTTCTCGAGGGCATGGACGTGACTGCCGTCGTTCGGGTAGTCGGTCTTGATCCGATTGATCATGTAGTCGCGCCGGTCGGAGGCCTTCTGCCATGGGTAATCGCCGCCGTGGGCCTTGGCCTCGGCGGCGTGCAATAGGGTCTTCGATGGCATGCAGGCCCAGAACGGGCACGAGCCGCCGAACAGGTCGCGATCCACGATGGCCACCGATGCGCCGCGACTGCGCGCGTAATGGGTCGCGGCCTCGCCGGCCGCGCCGGCGCCGATCACGACGAAGTCGAAGCTCATGTCACGAGCAGCGAGTGGTACCAGAGCTCCGCGCCACGGCTCGCGACGAAGACGTCGAGCCGCCGGCCACTCCAGGCGCAGCTCACGGAGTCCCCGCTCGGGGCGCCCGCGACGATCTCCCACTCGACCCAGCGGCTGCCGTCCCACCAGATGTGGCGGAGCTGGCCGTCGGTCCCGAACGCGAATACGTCGATCCGGTCGGCGTCGCGAGCCGCCGCGGCGGGCTGCCCGGTGAAGCCCTTGCCGAGCGGCTCCCAGTCATGCCATTCCGTGCCGTCCCAGTACCGGTCGCGGAGCGTGCCATCGCCGTGGATGGCGAAGAGCTCGCACTCTCCGCCATCACCCCACGACGCGACGGCCGCGCTCGATGCGAGCGCGCCGCCGAGCGAGATCCAGTCGGCTATTTGACCAGGCCCATCTTCTTGAGCCACGCCGCGGCGATGGCCTTCGGGTCGGTCTTGTCGACGTCGTTCTGCTTGTTCATCGCCGTCAGCTCCGCGGTCGTGAGCTTCGGGGCGATCGAGTTGATGATCGACTTGAAGTCGCTCGG
>CAZMLV010000056.1:0-3736 GCA_964567235.1 uncultured Chloroflexota bacterium
GGCCGACCGCGGGATCGGCCCGAACTGGCGCGAATCGGTCGACTCGGCGGGATCGGCATGGTCGCCCTGGATGGTCACGCCTTCGGGCGCGACCGAGCGGACGCGCTTCACCAGCAGCCGCTCCGGCTCGCGCGGATCCGCCGCCACGACCACCTCGCCCGGGCGCGGCGGCCGCCGCAGCCGCCGGACGAGGAGCCAGTCCCCGTCGCGGAGGGTCGGCTCCATGCTCTGGCCGGCGACTGCGACGGCGAACAGCGCCGTCGCCGGTCTCACTTCTTGGTCGCCCAGAAGATGTCCGCGATCTCCTTGACCGCCGCCTGCAGATCGGCCGCGGCCTTCGCGTCGACGCTCTGCTTGTTCTTCGAGCAGAGCTTCGCGGCCTTCCAGAAGGTGTCGTGCAGCTTCGGGTACTTCTCGAGGTGCTCGGGCTTGAAGTAGTCGCTCCACAGGATGAGCAGCTCCTTCTTGCAGATCTGGGCGTGCTCCTCCTTGACCGCGACCGAGCGGATGAAGAGGTTGCGGCTGGCCTCGTCGGTCCCGGTCGATCCGGTGATCTTCTCGACCATCTTCGCCACCGTCTGGGCGGCGATGGTCGCGGCCGAGGGGTCGTAGATGCCACACGGGATGTCGCAGTGAGCGTGCGCCACGAGGCGCGGCGCGATGATCGAGCGCAGGTCCATGAGTCGTCCTCCCCGGTGATGTGCTTCGGATTATGGGCGCGCTCAGGGGTTCGCGTCGGCGAGCGTGACGTCCATGGTCATCGCTTTATCCACCGTCACGACCCGGCCCTCGACGCTCTCGACCTGGCTCGGGAACGGCGCGAAGAAATCGAATGTGTACTTGCCCGTGGGGACGGCGAGCGAGTACGTGCCGGTCTCATCGGTGTACGTCGCGGTCAGGAAGCCCTGGCCGTCGGAGACGTTGACCGAGGCTCCCTCCAACGGGACGCCGGTCTGGGTGCGGATCACGCCCTTCACGGCCACGCCACGCTGCAGCTTCACGTCGACGGTCACGTTCTGTGACCGCACGGTCACGGTGTTCGCGTCGAGCCACGTCCGGCCGCCTCCGACGAACTGCGGTAACAGGTCGCTGCCGTCGGGCGGCAGCACCTGGACGAGATACGTCTCCGGTCGAGTGGTCACGCGATACGCGCCGGTCGCGTCGGTCGGCCGGCAGATGCGTCCGGTCGGGAACGGCGTGTCGACGCAGACGAACGCGTGTACGACCGGCGCGCCGCTCGGGTCGGTCACGTGGCCGACGATCGACGGTCCCGGGCCGAGCACCTGGTCGATCACGCGATCGCGATCGAGGTTCACGGACGACGCTGCCACCCCGACGAGCGAGTCGTCGTACCACTGCATGAGGAGCGCGTCGTCATCGGACGGAATGACCCAGACCCAATACGTGTCGGGCTCGCGGAGCGCCACGTAGTGCCCGTGGTCGTCGGTCCGCTCGCAGTCCCAGGGCAGCGACTCGCTGAACCGGTGCGTGCAGACCTGCGCCTTCTTCACCGGCTGGCCGTCCGGCGTCGTGATCGAGCCCTGGATCGTGAACCCCTGGCGGAGCTGGACATCGACGCTGGTGGCGTCGGCGCTGCGGACGTCGATCACATCCGCCTCTCCGCTGTCGACGCGGCCGTAGGCCCACTGCGACAGGAGGCGCAGGCCCGGCCCGCCGTCGAAGCTCATCTTGTACAGGCCCGGGGTGACGTCGACGAAGTACGTGCCGTCAGCTTTGCTCCTGTCGCACACCGTCGCCGCCAGCGATAACGGGTTCGCGCAGACCGGCGCCTGCGCGACGGGCGTCCCCTTCGTATCGGTGATCCTGCCGCTGATCCGCCGGATCCGCTCGAACGCAAGCCGGACCGACGCGTTGCCCTCCGTGAGATCGGCTCCCACCGGAGCGCCGCCCAGTGTGTTGACCGGAGCGCCCTGGTCGTCAAGCTGCCGCTGGCTCGCGGGCACCTCCGAGCGCACCTGGTACGTGTCCGCGGGCAGCGTGAACGTGGCGGTGCCGTCGGCGCCCGTCGGCACGCACGACTGGGCGCCCGAGAGCGTGGACGCGCAGACGCGCAGGCCGGCCACCGGCCCGTCGGCACCGGCGGCGACGACCTGGAGCTTGTGGGTCACCGGGGTCGGCGACGGGACGACGGCCGGCGCGGGCGCCGAGCAGGACGCGGCGATGACCACCGCGACGAGCCATTTCACAGCCGGTTTACGGATCGACGTCACTTCCCTGCCTCGCATCGTGCATCACGGACAGAACGAACGGAAGCGAGGCGAGCCACATGGAGAGCGAACTGATCGCGATCGGCGTGGCGCTCCTGATCGTCGCGGCGGCCCTCTTGGTCGCCATCGGCGCAGGTCCGACGCCGCTCGATGTCCACATCGCCGCCGTGCGGGCGGACACGGAGGCCCACGTGCTCGTCAGCGCGGTCGCCCAGCGTCTCCCGCACTGACCCGCAGCAGCCGCGAGACCTCGGCGAGCGGGCCGGAGAGCTCCTCGCCGCGCTCGCGCTCCATCAGCCCGCGCATCGCCTCGCGGACCGATTTGCCCTCGAACAGAACGCGGTAGGTCTCCGCGGCGATCGGCATGTCGACGTCCTTGGCCGCGGCGAGCGCATGGACGGCCTCCGTCGTGCCGATCCCCTCGGCGACCTGCCCACCCAGCCGTCGCTTGATGTCGGCGATCGTCGAGCCCTTCGCGAGCAGCTCGCCGACCGTCCGGTTGCGTGAGTGCGCGCTCGTGCACGTTGCGATGAGGTCGCCGAAACCCGCAAGGCCCGCGCAGGTCAGCGGGTTCGCGCCGCTCGCGAACGCGTAGCGCGCGATCTCGGCGAGGCCTCGGGTCATGAAGCCCGCCTTCGCGTTCACGCCGTACCCCATCCCGTCGATCGCGCCGGCGCCGAGGGCGACGACGTTCTTCAGCGCGCCGCACAGCTCGACCCCGACCACGTCCTCGTTCGTGTACGCGCGGAACATCGGCGTGCCGAGCAGCTGCTGGAAACGCTTCGCAGTATCCGGCTCGGTCGAGGCGATGACCGTCGGCGCGGGCAGCCCGGCCGCGATCTCGCGGGAGATATTCGGACCGGAGAGCACCGCGACGCGATCGGCGGGCAGGACCTCCGTCCAGAGCTCGCTCATCCGCCGCGAGTCGTCGGGTGCCAGGCCCTTGGTCGCCGAGCAGAGCCGGTGGGCCGGCCGGAGCAGCGGAGCGGCGCGATCGCGCAGCTCGCGCACGCCCTGCGCGGGTGCGGCGACCACGAGCGCATCCGCAGCGAGGGCGCGCTCGAGGTCGTCTGTCACCACGACCGAGTTCGGGATCGTCACGCCGGGGAGGTAACGGGCATTCTCGCGGCGCGCGGCGATCTCGTTCGCCCGCGCGGCGTCGCGGGTCCAGAGGATGACGGACCGTCCCCCGTCGCGGGCCAGGATCGTCGCGAGCGTCGTGCCCCAGGACCCGGCCTGGAGGACCGCTACGTCGACGGGGATCTGCGTTGCCCGAGACGCGGCTCGTTGCCGCGGACGATCCGCGCGATGTTCGCGCGATGGCGGAGGGTCACGATCGCACCGGCGATGAGGATGAACCCCAGCACCGCCCAGTGGAACGAGAGGTAGCCCGCGAAGACGAAGACGATGTAGCCGAGGAGCGCGCCGGCGATCGACGCGAGCGAGCTGACGCTCACCATGCGGGTGAGCGCGAGGGCGAGCATGAAAGCGACGACGGCCCCGAGCCA
>CAZMLV010000056.1:3836-10353 GCA_964567235.1 uncultured Chloroflexota bacterium
CGTCCGACGATGTACCCGCTCGAGATCGAGCCGATGCCGTAGCCGATGACGCCACAGGCGACGATCCGGAGCAGGTCCATCAGTCGCGCGCTCCCCGGAATTGCAGGCGGATCGGGGTACCGGGGAACGGGAACTTCTCGCGGATCTTGTTCTCGAGGTAGCGCTGATACGAGAAGTGGACGAGGTCGGGCCGGTCCACGAAGAACACGAAGGTCGGGAGCGGCGCGTCGGCCTGGGTGACGTGATGGAAGCGGACCTCTTTGCCCCGCACGGTGGGAGGCGGGTGCGACCCGATGGCCTCGACGAGCATCCGGTGCAGGTCGGCCGTCGGCACGTGCGTCTTGCGGCTCGCGACGACCCGGACCGCGTCGGCGAGGGCGTCGTCGACGTTCCGGCGATTCTTCGCCGACGTGTAGTGGCTCGTCAGCCAGGGCGCGAAGTGGAACTCGCGCGCCACGTCGGCCCTGAAACGTTCGGTCGTCTCCATGCCGCGATCGACAGCATCCCACTTGTTGATGGCGAGCACCAGCCCCACCCCGGCTTCGATCGCGTAGCCCGCGTTGTGCACGTCCTGGTCGACGATGCCCTCGACCGCGTCGACCAGAAGGATGGCGACGTCGGCGCGCTCGATCGCGCGGACCGTGCGAAGCAGCGCGTACTGCTCGATGCCATGCTCGATGCTCCCGCGCCTGCGGATCCCGGCCGTGTCGACGAGCAGGATGCGTTTGCCATCGCGTTCGAGCGCGGTGTCGACCGTATCGCGGGTCGTCCCCGGGATCTCGCTGACCACCGCGCGCTCCTGGCCCACGAGCGCGTTCAGGAAGCTGGACTTGCCGACGTTCGGCCGGCCGATGATCGCGACGCGCGCGTCGTACTGCTCCTCGTTCGGTTCCTCCGGCGGGAGCGCCGCCACCACCGCGTCGAGCAGGTCGCCCGTCCCGGTCCCCTGGATCGCCGAGACGGTGTGCACGTCACCGAGCCCGAGGGCGTAGAACTCGGCGGCCTGCGCCTCACCTCGCCACGAGTCGCTCTTGTTCGCGACGATGAGCACCGGCTTCCGGCTGCGCCGGAGGCGATCGGCGACGTCGTGCTCGACCGGCAGGATCCCGGTCTTCGCGTCGACGATGAACAGGACCACGTCGGCTTCGTCGATGGCCATCTCCGCCTGGGCCCGCACCGCCGCCTCCATGGGGCCGGCCTTCGGATCGTCGAGGCCACCGGTGTCCACGAGCGCGAACTCGCGACCGCGCCACTCAGCCGTCGCGTAGAGCCGGTCGCGGGTCGTGCCTGGGAGATCCTCGACGATCGCGACGCGCTCGCCCACGAGCCGATTGAAGAGCGTGGACTTGCCGACATTCGGGCGGCCGACGATGGCGACGACGGCGCGCGACACCTAGCTCGCGAGCGCTTCGGCGCGCTCCTTCACTTCCAGCAGTGTCTCCATCGGCGTCGAGCAGCCGCCGATGAGACCGACCCGGTCGATGCCCGCGAGCCATGTGGGCTCGAGCTCTGCCGAATGCTCGATGTGGTACGCCGTCTTGCCCTGCATCCGCGCGAGGTTGACGAGCTCGCGCGTGTTCGCCGAGTTCTTTCCGCCGACGACCACGATCACGTCCGTCTCGCCAGCGAGCTCCGTCGCGGCGTTCTGGCGTTTGATCGTGACCGGGCACACCGTGTTGAACACCTTGAGCTCCTGGCTGATCTCGGCCACGTGCCCGACGAGCTCCTTGAACGCCCACGGTGGCTGGGTCGACTGCGACACCACGCCGGCCTTCTTCATTTTCGGGAGCTTCTGCCACTCATCCTTGGTCTCGACGATCGTGTAGTCGGTGCCCGCGAAGCCGACGAGCCCGACGACCTCGGGGTGATCCGGGGTGCCGAGGATGATGACCCGATATCCCTCATCTGCGAGCTGCTTGGTGAAGCGCTGCGCGCGCAGCACGAGCGAGCACGTCGCGTCGATGCACTCGAGGCCGTGCTCCTCGATGCTCTGGCGCATCGCCGGAGGCACCCCGTGCGCCCGGATGACGACGATCCCGGACGCCGCCTCCGCCGGATCCTTGATCACCTTCACGCCCCGCGCGGCCAGGCGTTCGCTGATCTTCGGGTTGTGCACGACCTGGCCGAGGTTGAAGACGGGCTTGCCCGATTCCGCGGCGGCCTCGGTCAGCTCGACCGCCTTTTTCACCCCGAAACAGAATCCGTTCTCTCGCGCGAGGAGGACTTCCACGACTCAAGTGTAGGGGCCCTACCTCGGCTGTTGAGCCTCGCTCGCGTACACGCCGCGCATCTCCGGTGGCAGGAGCTCCGCGATCTTTCGCATGATCGCATCGGCAACCTCTTGCTCGGCCGCGCTCGCGTCGAGTCCGAGGGCGTCGATCTGGAACGGCTCTCCGACCCGAACGCGGATGTCGGACCGACGCAGCCTCGCCTCGGACGTTCCGGTCACCCCGACCGGCAGGATCGGCACGCCGGATCTCCGCGCGAGGAACGCGATCCCGGGGTGCGCGCGGTGCAGCTTGTGGTCGCGGCTCCGGGTGCCCTCGGGAAAGAAGCCGAGCGGGTTGCCGACCCGAAGCACCTGGAGGCAGGTGACCAACGCGCGGCGATCGGCCTCGCCTCGCCGGACCGGAAAGCAGCCGATGCCGCGGAGCAGGCCGCCGAGGAAGAACATCTCGAACGCCTCCTGCTTCGCCATGAACCGGATCGCGACCCGGAACGTGAGCTCGATCGCGGGCGGGTCCTTCCAATTCACGTGGTTGGCCACGACGATGTACGGCCCGCGCGACGGGATGCGCTCGCGGTCCTCGAGCGTCATCGGATACAACGCGAGCCCTACGGCACGCACCGGCGGGAACAGCGCCTGCCACATCCAGAGCCGGCGCTGCGGCCAGAGCGGATCGCCGAGCAGACGGACCGGGCTCAGGGCCGTTGGATCGCCGCCAGCACCTTGTCGAGGGCCTCACGCACCGACAGCCCATCGGTCTGCACGACCGTCGCGTCCTCAGCGGCCTTGAGCGGCGAGACCGCGCGCTCGGTGTCGAGCTGATCGCGCCGGAGGATCTCGTGGAGCAGGTCCTGTCGCGCTCGGCGTTCGCCTCGCGATGCGAGCTCCTCCTCGCGCCGGCGCGCGCGCTCGCTCGCCGACGCGGTGAGGAAGATCTTCCGGTCGGCTGACGGAAGGACGACGGTGCCGATGTCACGGCCGACCATCACGACCCGGCTCTGCCCCGCGAGCGCTCGCTGCTGCTCGACCATCGCGTCGCGCACGCCTGGCACCCGGGCGACCTGCGACACGATCCGATCGATGTCCGCGGACCGAATGTCCCAGGTCACATCGCTTCCATCGAGGAGCACCGTGTACGCGCGGCCGTCCTGCTTCGTCGGTGGGCCGATCATGATCCGGACCGCCTTCGCGACGTCCGACAGCTTGTCGGCGTCGTCCGGATCGATGCCGCGGCGCGACGCGGCGAGCGCGACCGCTCGGTACATCGCGCCCGTGTCGAGGAACAGGTAGCCGAGGCGTTCGGCGACGAGCGCGCCGATCGTGCTCTTCCCCGCCCCCGCGGGACCGTCGATCGCGATCGTCCTCGGCAGGGCCACTAGCGGGCGACCTTCAGAGCCGCGACTTCGCGCTTCGTCAGCTCCCGCCACTTGCCGGTCGGGAGCGACCCGAGGGTCAGCGGTCCCATGCGCACACGCCGGAGGCGGGTCACGCGCAATCCGACGGCGGCGCACATCCGCCGCACCTGCCGCTTCCATCCCGTCCGGAGCACAAGCTGGAGCCGTCCGGGCGCGACGAGCCGGAGCCCGTGGAGCTTCGCGACGCCCTCCTCGAGCCGGACCCCGCGGCGGAGCGCGGAGAGCTGCTCGGCCGTCGGCTCGGGCTCGACGTCGACCTCGTACTCGCGCTCATGGCCGAAGCGCGGGTGCAGGACCCGCTCGGCCCACGCGCCATCGTTCGTCAGCAGGAGCAGGCCCTCGGAATCGGAATCGAGGCGGCCGACGGGGTAGAGGCGTTCGCGCGCGGCGACGAGCGAGACGACGGTCGGGCGGCCGCGCTCGTCGCGGGCGGTCGAGACCGTGCCGGTCGGTTTGTTGAGGAGCACGTAGCGATGCGCGACCGCCGTCGCGGCGCGGGCTCCATCCACCTCGAGCGGCGCATCGGGCGCGAGCTTCTCGCCGATCGTGATCCGCCGCCCCCGGCTCGTCACCCGGCCCGCGGCGATCAGCTCCTCCGCGTGGCGGCGCGACGCGACGCCGCGCTCGGAGAGGAGCTTCTGCGCGCGGGCCGCAGCGGGCTTGCCTCTTGACTGGGGCTCGGCCGGGGCGGGCATAGCCCGGCCCGGCCGTACGCGCTGTCGCATCACTGGTCGGCCATCACGACACCGTCAGCGCGCACGCCGTCAGGAGACAGCACGGTCGGGAGTGCGCCGAGCGAGGTGAGGCCGAAGCACTCGAGGAACTCCCAGGTCGTCCCGTATTCGAACGGGCTGCCCGGCGCCTCGCGGCGGCCGAGCTCCTCGATGAGCCGGCGCGACATGAGCGTGTAGATCGTCTGATCGCAGTTCACGCCGCGGATCGACTCGACCTCGGCTCGCGTGACGGGCTGGCGGTACGCCACGACGGCGAGCGTCTCGAGGGCCGCCGACGAAAGCCGCAGCCGGTCCGCGCCGAGGTACGCCGCGACGTACGGCGCCTGATCGGGAGCGGTCACGATCTGCCAGTCGTCGTCCTCGTGCTGGAGACGGAGCCCCGTGCCCGCGTACCAGTCCTCGAGCTCCGCAAGGGCCTCGCTGACCACCTTGCCGCCCGCCCCGATCGTCTTGGCGAGCTCCGAGCGGCTCACCGGCTTCTCGGCGACGAACAGGACCGCCTCGACGGCGGCAGCCACAGCGGAGCGGGTCATTCGGGAAGCCCCTCCATGCGCCGGCCCTTCCGCTCGATGCGGATCTCGCCGAACAGCTCGTCCTGCGTGATATCGATGACCAGGCGGCGGTACAGATCGAGCAGCGCGATGAACGTCACGATCGCGTAGCCGAGCGTCGGCCGCTCGCCGAGGAGCGTAGCGAAGGTGACCGCAGGCTGTTCGGCGATGAGGGCCTCGATCTCGGCCGTGCGCTGCTCGACCGAGTAGCGCTCCCCGGGGACCTCGACCGCCTCGTCGCTCCGGCGCGTCAGCGCGAGCACCTTCAGCCATGCCGCGGCGAGAGCGTCGGGATCGCCGCCCTTCGGCGGCAGGTCGACGGTGCCGCCCTCGCGATGGAAGGCGCGCTCGCCGGCGCGCATCCGGTCACCGAGCGCCTCGGCCCGGCCTTTCGTGGTCGCGTACTCGATGAGCCGCAGGCGCAGCTCCTCCTCGGTGTCGAGATCCTCGTCCTCCGCGGCTGGCATGAGCGACGGCAGCAGGCTGCGCGCCTTGAGCAGCACGAGCCGCGACGCGATGTACAGGAACGCCGAGACCTCGTCCGCCGGTAGCGCTGTCAAGGCGCGCACCCGCGCGAGATAGCCGTCCGCAAGGTCGGCGAGCCGGACCGTGAAGATGTCGAGCTTCTTCTCCTCGACCAGCTCGAGCAGCAGATCGAGCGGCCCCTCGAAACCGGCGACCGCGACGTCGGGCGCCCGCGGTCCAATGGGCATCACGGGAGCGCCTCGCGGTCGGCACGCGCGAGCAGCCGCGCGTCATCGCTCCGCGGCGGGCTGTGGTGACCGGCGATGAGGAAGACGACCCGGTCGGATGCCCCCCGGCGCCGCGCCTCGTCGGCCCCGAGCCGCGCGTGGTCGAGATAGCGCGCGAGCGTGGAATCTCCGCCGGACAGCTCGCGCCGGACACGCGGCGCGGCGCGGTCGAGCAGCACGCCGGCGATCCGGTGCCACAGCCGCGTCTCGGCGGGCTTCGCGACGTCGTGGAGCAGCCCGGCGGTCACGAGCTCCTCGTCGGCGCCGAGGCCCCGGAGGATCGCCGCGGTGCGCTCGGCATGGCGGAGGTCGGCCGCGCCCCCGGCGGCGACCACGCGCAACGTCTGCCGAGCGCGGGCCATCATCAGAAGAGTCGCGTGCCGACGAGCAGGTTCGCGAGCGACTGTGCCGGGCCGAACACGACCTGGAACAGGATGCGGCCGCCGAAGAAGAGCAGCGCGAGCAGCAGCATCGGCCCGTATTGCTGGAACTGGCGCCAGGTGTACTGCTGGCGCGGCGGCAGGAGCCCGTACACGACGTTCGAGCCATCGAGGGGCGGGATCGGGATCAGGTTGAAGATGCCGAGGACGCAGTTGAAGTAGACGACGAACGCGAGGATCTCCGTGTACGCGCCGCCGAACGGATCCGCCGGCCCGTACCGGAGCGGGACCGCGCAGACCGCGGCGATGGCGAAATTCGCAGCGGGGCCGGCGAGCGCCACGAGCGCGACGGAGCTCGAGCTGCGCAGGCGCGATTCGTTGAACGGCACCGGCTTCCCGTAGCCGAACCCCGCCACGACGAGCAGCAGGGTGCCGAACAGGTCGAAGTGCGCGAGCGG
>CAZMLV010000057.1:0-10252 GCA_964567235.1 uncultured Chloroflexota bacterium
GCCCGTGGATGACCATGTTCCTGTTCGTCACGTTCTACGCGGCGATGGCGATCGCCGGCCTGCTCGTGGAGCTGCTGTTCGGCGCGCTCGGGCTCATCCCGGCGACGCGCAACGCGCTGGTCGCGGAACCGTCCCTGTCGCTGAACTACACGACCGTCCTCGACGTCCTGTTCCTCGCGGTCGCGGGGGCGCTGCTACTGCGCGCTTGGCGCACCGACGGGTTCGCGATGCTCCGGATGATGGACCGCGTGCCCGAGCGAGCGGACCCGACACACCACCACTAGCCGCCGGCGCGGCGCACGTCCGTCGTGTGGGGGATCTGGTGATCCATCGCCCAGATCGCCGGGCAGCGCTCGTCCGCAAGTAGCTTCAGACGTGCGATGTCCGCATCGGCCGCCTCGGTGTCGACCTCGACCTCGAACCGGAATGTGTCGAGTGGCAGGACGTCCGCTACGCCGAGCGCCCCGCGGAAATCGACGTTGAGGCGCAGTCGCGATCGGAGCGCCTTGATCTCGATCCCGGCCATCGCCGCCTGCATCGCGAAGGTCGAGGCGTAGCAGGAGAGCGCGCCCCAAAAGCAGTAGATCAGCGGCGATGGTGCCCGCCCCTCGCCGCTCAGGAACGCCGGGAAGTCGGCCTCGAACACCGTCTCGCCCTTGGCGAACTTCACGGTGCCACCGAACTGCGGCTTCGAGTCGTCCACCCGCCAGTCGCCCGCGAGATCGACCTTCAGCTGTGCGGCCGTCGGATCGCTCTTCGCCTTCTCGGCGGTCTGCCGCGCGTTGTCCACCCGGACGTTGTGCATCGAGCTCATCGGCGGTTCCTCCTCGTGCGCGGTGTGCGCTCCGCACGATCGCAGATTGTTGCGCCACGGCCGGCTTTTCGGAGCACACTCGGGGGATGCCGCCACGGGACTGGGCCTGGATCAACAGCACCCTTCCCACGTACCGTCGCGTGAACCGGCTCCT
Source organism: uncultured Chloroflexota bacterium (assembly GCA_964567235.1). Classification (GTDB taxonomy): domain Bacteria; phylum Chloroflexota; class Limnocylindria; order P2-11E; family P2-11E; genus UBA4735. Next base: position 969 of record CAZMLV010000057.1, read on the forward strand.
GCCCTCGTCGGCCCGGTGCAAGCGGTGCTGGGCGCCGTTCGGCGGCCCGTTCGCGTTCCTATACGCGGCCTTCCTGATCCGCCCATCGCGGAAGAACCCGTCGCTCTGTACGACCTGATACGAATTCTCTCCCCCGGGTGGGGAGACCACGATCTCGCTCGCGATCATTCGGCTGCCCGCCGCGAATGAGGTCGCGGCCCGGCTGACCCCGACCGAGTTCGTCGAGCGTCTGAATCACTTCTATGCGGTCGCGACCAAGGCCATCGTCGCCCGCGATGGCACCGTCGACAAGCTGCTCGCGCATGAGGTCGTCGCCTTCTTCGGCACGCCGTATAACGCGGTGGAACACGAGCGTCGGGCCGTGGAGGCCGCCGAAGAGACGATCCGGGCTATGGATGACAAATGGAGCGGCGCGTCGTTGGTCGCGGCCGCGGTCGGCACCGGTACGGCGTTCGTCGGCAACGTCGGCGAAACAGGCTCGCGGGACTACTCGGCGATCGGCCCGATCGTCGATCTCACCTGGTCGCTCGCCCAGCAGGCTCGACCCGGAGAGATCCTCGCGCTGCCGGAGGTGCATGCCGCTCTTCACGGCGAGTACGCGCAAGCCACGCCTCGCACGCTCGAGCTTCCGGGCCGCCACGAGCCGGTCCACGCGTGGTCTCTCGTCGTTTCCGGCCGGACCGCACCGGAGGCCGCAGAGCGGATCCTCGCGACGGTGCTGTTCCTCGATCTTGTCGGATCGACGGCGCTCGCCGTCAGTCTCGGCGATGCGGCTTGGCGTGAGCTCCTCGCGCGGCATTACGTGGAGCTTCGCCGGCTCCTCCACAAGTACGACGGGACCGAGATCGACACCGCCGGCGACGGCCTGCTGGCGACCTTCCGCACGCCGGTCCAGGGGATCGCGTTCGGACGAGAGGCTATCGAGGTCGACGAGCGCCTCGGCATCCGCGTTCGCGTCGGCGTGCACACGGGCGAGGTCGAGCGCGAGCAAGCGGTGATCCGCGGGATCAATGTTGTCGTGGCGGCACGGATCGGCTCGCTCGCCGATGCCGGGCAGATCTTCGTGTCCTCCACCGTGCGGGAGCTCGTCGCGGGATCCGGACTCACGTTCACGGGCCGAGGGACGCATGTCCTGAAGGGCGTGCCCGACGCGCGCGAGGTCTACGAGGTGGAGGCGGCTCCGACGCGGTAGCGCCGTCCCGGGCGCTCGGCCGTCGGGAGCCTGAGCTGAAGCGCGCCGGCGGCGGCGACGAGCACGCCGGGCAGATACATCGACACGATCGTTCCGATCCAGTCGAGCGGCATCGTCATGTCCGGCCAGAACGGCGGACCCCACATCGGGTAGAACGTGATGCCCGCGCCGATCAGGATGAGCGCAATTGACGAAGCGGGATCGATCCTGAGGTTCCATTGATACGCGAGCACGAGGGCTACGGCGATCACCGGCGCGATCATCATCCAGAAATACGTCGCATCGAACGGTGGCAGGACACCACGCTGGAACCAGACCACCGGCGCGAGGCCAACGGCGCACACGACCGCGCCGACGACGGCGAGTCCGAACGACCAGCGTTTCAGGGCTGATGACCGACGAGCGTCGTCGAGCGGGAGCGCCGTCCCGGGCGCTCGGCGACCGGGAGCCGCAGCTGGAGCCAGCCGGCGGTGGTGATCAGGACGCCGGGAACGTACATCGACAGGATGGTCCCGATCCAGTCGAGCCGCATCGTCATCGCGGGCCAGATCGGCGGTCCCCAGAACGGATAGAGGCCGGTGGCGATCCCGATCACGATGAGCGAGATCACAGAAGGCCGGTCGATCTTCACGTTCCACTGGTACGCAAGGACGATCGCAACCGCAACGGCCGGTGCGATCATCATGCCCAGATACCACCCGGCGTCGAACGGTGGAAGGCGGCCGCGCTCGATCCAGGTCACCGGCGCAACGCCTGCCGCGCACAGGACCGCGCCTGCGAACGCGAGCCCGAATGACGTTCGCTTCACGGCCGAAACCTAAGCCGAACATCACCGGGCGCATGACCGTTTCGTCATCCTGCGCTGTCAGCCGGCCAGCAGCTCCTCTTGGATCCGCGCGCGCAGCTCGTCGCGCACCTTCCGGTAGACCGCGAGCCGCTCGGCCTCATTTCCGGTCGCCTTCGACGGGTCCGGGAGCGACCAATGCAGGCGGTGCGTCGCGTTCGGGAAGATCGGGCAGGACTCGTTCGCGTCGTCGCAGACCGTGACGACGTAGTCGAAGCCTTGGTCGACGTACGGGTCGAGAGTCTTCGAGGTCTGCTTGGAGATGTCGATCCCCAGCTCGGCCATCGCCTGGATCGCGAGCGGCCGCACACCCGTCGCTTCGGTCCCGGCGCTGTGGGCCTCGAAGCGATCGCCGCCGAGCCTGCGGAGCAGACCCTCGGCCATCTGCGAGCGCGCTGAGTTGTGCGTGCAGAGGAACAGCACGCGCTGCGCGGGCATCAGGCCTTCGCGAGCACCGGCTTCGCGGTCACGCGCTTCGGCTCGCGCTGCGCGCCGGCCGAGAGGAGATGCCCGAGCGCAGCGATCCGCGCCGCGGCCTTGGGCTCGAGGCGGTAGTAGATCCACGTCCCGCGATGCTCGCCGCTCACCACCCCGGCCTCACGCAGCACCTTAAGGTGATGGGAGACCGTCGGCTGGCTCACGCCGCAGCAGTCGGTGAAGTCGCACGCGCAGACCTCGCCATCGGAGGCGAGCTGGCGCACGATCGCGAGCCTGGTGGGCTCGGCGATGGCCTGGAGGATCTTGATGTCGTCCACGGCCGTCACTATATCCATAAACGTCGATATTGACAACCGTCGATAGATGGATATCTTGGAGCCGATGAACGAATTGCCGGTCGCGGTCATCGGTGGCGGCCCCGTCGGGCTCGCGGCCGCGGCGCAGCTGCTCAAGCGCGGCGCCGAGCCGATCGTCCTGGAAGCCGGCCCGACCGTCGGGGCCGGCGTGCTCGAGTGGGGCCACGTCCGGATCTTCTCACCCTGGAAGTACGACATCGACCCGGCCGCGCGCGAGCTCCTCGCGACGACGGGGTGGACCGAGCCTGACGGCGAGGGCTACCCGACCGGCCGCGAGCTGGTCGACGGATATCTCGCGCCGCTCGGGCGCGCCCTGGGCGAGCGGGTCCGGCTCGGACACCGCGTGACCGCGGTCGCGCGGCTCGGCTTCGACAAGATGACCACCGATGGGCGTGACGCGGCGCCGTTCGCGCTGACGGTCGCGACGCCGCGTGGCGAGGAGCAGCTCCTCGCGAGGGCCGTCATCGACGCATCGGGCACGTACGGCGTGCCGAACCCGCTCGGCGCGAGCGGGGTGCTCGCGCGCGGCGAGGCCGCGGCGGCGGATCGCATCCACTACGGCATCGCCGATCCACTCGGCCGCGACCGGGTGCGGTACGAAGGCCAGCGCGTGCTCGTGGTGGGCAGCGGTCACTCCGCCTTCGACGTGCTCATCGATCTGGCCGAGCTGCCGAACACGACGATCACGTGGCTCGTGCGCCGGCCGTTCGCCGACGCGAAGTACGGCGGCGCGGAGAACGACGCGCTCCCGGCGCGCGGCGCGCTCGGCACGCGGATGCGCGGCCTGGTCGACCGAGGCGCGGTCACGCAGGTCGTGATGCGCATCGCGGCGCTCCGCACGACCGCCGACGGCGTACACGTGTCGGACGGCGAGCGTGAGCTCGGTCCATTCGACCGGATCGTCGCGACGACCGGCTTCCGGCCGGACCTGGCGCCGCTGCGCGAGCTGCGCGTGAGGCTGGACGACATCCTCGAGGCGCCGCCGGCCCTCGCGCCGCTCATCGACCCGAACGTCCACAGCTGCGGGACCGTGCCACCGCACGGTGTCCGTGAGCTCAGCCATCCGGAGAAGGACTTCTACATCGTCGGAATGAAGAGCTACGGCCGGGCGCCGACGTTCCTCATGCTCACCGGCTACGAGCAGGTCCGCTCCATTTCCAGTGCGCTCGTCGGCGACATGGCCGGCGCCGAGTCGGTGGAGCTCGTCCTCCCGCAGACCGGCGTCTGCTCTGGCGGCGCGGACTGCTGCGACGGCGTCGACTGCGGCTCCGCCGACAGCACGTGCTGCGGCACCACGCAGGCGGTGATCCCGCTCTCGGCGCTCACGCTCGCGCGACCCTAGCCTCGTGGCCGTGAACCGGCCGTACTACGGGTGGATCCTCGCGATCACCTTCGGGTTCACCGAGACCGTGTCCTGGGGCGTCCTCTACTACACGTTCAGCGTCCTCATCGCGCCGACCAGTACGGAGCTCGGCTGGTCGCGCGCGGAGATCTCCGGCGCGCTCTCGGTCATGCTCGTGGTCTCGGGTCTTGCGGGCCTTGGCGTCGGTCGCTGGCTCGACGAGCACGGGCCGCGGCTCCTCATGACCGCGGGCTCGATCGCCGCCGTCCCGCTCGTGATCGCGTGGTCGCAGATCCACGACCTCTTGTCCTTCTATCTCATCTGGATCGGGATCGGCGTCGTGTTCGCGGCCACCAACTACGGGCCGGCGTTCGCGACGATGATCGTGTGGTTCCGGCGCGACCGTGCCCGTGCCCTCACGCTGGTCACGCTGCTCGCGGGCTTCGCGAGCACGATCTTCGTGCCGCTGGCCGCGTGGCTCGTGTCGGTGCAGGGCTGGCGCGCGGCGCTCGTCACTCTCGCGGTCATCCTCGCCGGGTTGACGATCGCGCCGCACGCCCTGCTGCTTCGCCGGCGTCCGGCCGACCTCGGCCTGGGCGTGGACGGCGACCCGCTCGAGCCGGACGATGGTGCCTCGGTCGCGCCGCCCGAGCTCAGCGCGTCGTTCCGCGAAGCGCTCCGCCACCCGACGTTCAAGTGGCTGGCCCTCGCATTCGCGCTGTACGCGCTGGGCGTCGGCGTGCCGGTGCATCTCGTCGCGTACCTGGGCGACCACGGGTACTCGCTCGGCTTCGCCGCGGCCGCCGCGGGTGGGATCGGCGCGGCGCAGGTCCTCGGCCGCCTGCTGTTCGCGCCGCTCGAGCGCCGCCTTGAGCCGCGCACGATCTCGGTCCTCATCTACGCCGGGCAGCCGCTCGCCCTGCTCATCCTGTTGTTCGCCCAGTCGGAGATCGGGATCATCACGTTCGTCGTGCTGTTCGGGGCGGCGCGCGGCGCGGAGACGCTCGTGCGTTCGACGATCGTGGCGGGTCTCTACGGGCCGCGGCGCATCGCGAGCATCGCCGCGGTGCTCACGCTCGCGACGACGCTCACGCAGGCCATCTCACCGGTGAGCCTCGGCGCGGTGTACGACGGCCTCGGGAGCTACGTCCCGGGGTTCTGGGCACTGATCGCGCTGTCCTGCGTCGCCGTGGGTGCGGTGTATCTCGGGGATCGGCGGCCGGCTCGCTCGGTATCGTGACATCCATGCGACGGTTGGCACTGATCGCCGCCCTGATCACCGGCTGTGTGTCGCCCGGAGCCGGGTCGGCGAGCCCGTCGATCACCGTCACGCCGTCGACCGCGCCGAGCGTCGTCACGACGAGTGGGCCCACGACCTCGCCGAGCCCGACGCCGACGAACGACACGGACTGGCCGGCGTACCACCGCGATCCCGCGCGCCTCGGGCAGGGTGCCACGGGATCGTTCTCGTCGGTCGATGTCGCCTGGACGAGCGGCGCGCTCGACGGCGACGTGTACGCCGAGCCGCTCGTCGTGCGTGGGCTCGTCATCGTCGCGACCGAGCGCAACTCCGTGTACGCGCTCGACGAGCGAAGCGGCGCGACGGTGTGGCACACGACGTTCGGCGCGCCGGTGGACGGCAACTCGCTGCCGTGCGGGAACATCAAGCCGGTCACCGGCATCACCGGCACCCCGGTCGCCGATCCGGCGGCCGGGATCGTCTATGTCGTCGCGTTCGAGCAGCCGGCCCATCACGAGCTCTATGCCCTCGAAATCGCGACGGGCGCGACGCGATTCCATCGCACCGTCGACGCGCCGGGCGCCGACCCGGCGGTCCATCAGGAGCGCGGCGCGCTCGCGCTCGCGAACGGCCGGGTGTACGTCCCGTACGGCGGGCTCGCGGGCGACTGCGGCAGCTACCGCGGCTCCGTGGTCGGGGCGAGTGCGACCGCCGCGACCGGCGACCTCGTGAGCTACCGCGTGCCCAACGCCCGGGAGGTCGGGATCTGGGCGCCATCCGGGATCGCGGTCGATGCGAACGGCAAGCTCTTCGTCGCGACCGGCAACGGCCAGGACACCGCGGCGTATGCGTTCAGCGACGCGGTCATCCGCCTTTCGGCGGACCTGCAGGTCGAGGATTGGTGGGGGCCGACCGATTGGCTGGCCCTCGACCGTACCGACACCGACGTGGGCTCGGTCGGGCCGAGCATCCTGCCGGGCGGCCTCGCGGTCGTCGGCGGGAAGAGCGGCGTCGTCTACGTCCTGCGGGCCGCGGACCTCGGCCATCTCGGCGCGGAGATCAGCAAGGCGAAGGTCTGTGGTGCCGTGTTCGGCGGATTCGCGTTCGCCGCGGGCGTGCTGTACGTGCCGTGCACCGACGGGCTCGCCGCGGTGCAGATCGGCAGCAATGGATCGATCACGCCATTATGGCGCGGACCGCGGAGCGCGAGCGGGCCGCCGATCCTCGTCGCCGGCGCGGTGTGGCTCACCGATCCCGCCACCGGGACGCTCTACGCGCTCGATCCAGCGAACGGCCAGACGCGGTTCCAGCGGCAGCTCGGCGCGATGCAGCACTTCACGACGCCGGGCGCGGCCGGTACCGAGATCCTGGTCGTCGCGGGCGGTCATGCCATCGCGCTCCAAACGCGTTAGACCGTGACGAGCATCCCGTCGTTCGCGGGCTCGAGCTCGAGCTCGCCGAGGTGGGCCTGGGTCTCGCGACCGAGGTGGGTGAGGATGATCCGCCCGCAGTCCAGCTTGCCGCGGTTCGCCATCAGCTCCGTGTAGCTGAGGTGCGCCGGGTCGGACTTCGAGAAGTTCGTCGACTCGCAGATGAACAGGTCGGCGCCCTTCGCGAGCGTCACGAGCTCATCGCTCCAGCGGGCGTCGCCGGAGTACGCGATGAGCTTGCCGCCGACGCGTACGCGCAGCCCGTGAGGGTCGCTCTCGGCGACGTGCTTCACCGGATGCGCGCTCACCTCCGCGCCGCCGAAGGCGATCGGCGTCTCGCGCAGGGCGACGAACGAGAGGCCGTACTCGGGCGTGATCACGCCGAAGAAGTCCTTGAACAGCGCTTCCCCGGCGCGGGTCGAGCGCGCCTGCAGCTCGCGCGGTCCGCCGATCGCGAGCGGCGTCGTCCGGCCGGTGAAGTGCTGCTCCATGATGAAGAACGGGATGCCCCCGAAGTGATCGCCGTGCAGGTGCGAGATGGCGATCGCCTGGATCGTCGCGGGATCCAGCGCCTTCTTGATCGCGGGCAGCGACGAGCCGCCGCAGTCCAGGAGCAGCGACGCGCCGGTGGCCTCGACGTGGATGCACGCGTGTGACCGGCCACCGTCGGCGAACGCGTTTCCGGTGCCGAGGAATCGGACCTTGACGCTCACCCGATCTCGCTGAGCGCGACGGACCGCCGCTCGCGCCACGACCTCCCGGCCGCCTCCGCGATGCGGAGCGCCTCGAGAGCATCCGCGGCGGTACAGGGGTTGTCCGCCTGGCCCTTGGCGAATTTCAAGAAGTGGGCGAGCTCGGCTCGGTAGGCATCCCCGAAGCGCACGAAGAAGGATGGGTAGGGCGGCCCGGCGAGCGCCGGCGCGTCCGCCTCGACCGACCGCCACGGGGTCCGCGGGTCGATGCCGATGGCCAGGGTGTCTTTCGCCGCGTGGATCTCGACGTGGATGTCGTAGCCGGCTTCGTTGTGGCGGAGCGCGGTCATCAGGCCGAGCGTGCCATCGGCGAGCTTCAGCATGACCGCCGACGTGCCGACGTCGTCCATGGCTTCGTACTGCGGCACGCCCTTCGTCGAACCGGTCGCGGTGACCTCGACGACCTCTTGCGCGAAGAGCCAGCGCGTGATGTCGAAGTCGTGGATGAACTGATCCTTGAATTGCCCGCCGGAGGTCTTGATGTACCCGTCGGGGGGCGGCAGGCGGTCGCAGCTCACCATGACGAACGAGAACACGTCGCCGAGCCGGCCGCTCGCGAGCTCCGCGCGCGCGCGCTCGTACCCGGCGTCGAACCGGCGCTGGAAGCCGATCTGCAGCCGGCCATCCTTCTGCTTCACATGCTCGACGATCTCGCGGGTCTCCTTGATCCCGATCGCGATCGGCTTCTCGCAGAACGTGGGCAGGCCCTGATCGATCGCGCGCCTCATGAGCGCCGCGTGGGTGTCGGTCGGGGTCACGATGACCATCGCCTCGGCGTCCTTGAACGCGTCGTCGATCGATCCGACGGCGCGCGCGCCGAGCGGATCGGCCACGTCCTTCGCGCGCGCCGGGTCGGCGTCGTACACCGTGAGCTGCGAGACGCCGGGCAAGGCCGCGAGCATCGCTGCGTGCGACGCGCCAAGACGCCCGACGCCGAGTACCGAGATCCGCATCATCCCTCCCGCGCGTGAGCCGCGCCTACTGTACGTGCGATGCGCGAACGGAAGATCGCGGCCGCGCCGATCTCGTGGGGCGTCTCCGAGGTCCCAGGCTGGGGGGCCCAGCTCGCGCCCGAGCGCGTGCTCGCCGATGCGCAGCGACTCGGATTCCGCGCGATGGAGGCGGGCCCGCCGGGCTTCCTGCCCGCCGACGCGCTCGCCGCCGCACGCGAGCTCGACGGACATGGCCTCCGGTGCATCGGCGGGTTCGTGACCGCGGTCCTGCATGACCGTGCGCGCCGCGACGCGGAGCTTGCCGCGATCGAGCGGCAGGCCGAGTGGCTGCGTCGTGCCGGCAGCGAGGTGCTCGTGCTTGCGCCCGCGAGCGGACGCGACGGCTACGAGGATCGGACCGAGCTCTCCGATCTCGAGTGGACGACGCTGTTCGAGACGCTGCCGCTCGTCGAGGCGATCGCCGCGGCGAACCGGCTCGACACGGTCGTCCATCCGCATGTCGGCACGGTCATCGAGCAGCCGCAGGACATCGAGCGGCTCCTCGCACGGTCGCACGTGCGGCTCTGCCTCGACACCGGTCACGTCTTCGTCGGTGGCGGCGATCCGGCCGCGGTCGCGCGCGCGGCGGGTCGGCGGGTGCGGCACGTCCATCTGAAGGACGCCGACGCCGCGCTCGCGGCGGCGGTCCGCGAGCGGCGGCTCTCGTACGCTGCGGCGGTGCAGCAGGGCCTGTTCCG
>CAZMLV010000058.1:0-2990 GCA_964567235.1 uncultured Chloroflexota bacterium
CCGACAAGATCGACCAGGTCATCTTCGGCAACGTCCTCCAGACGAGCGGCGACGCGGTGTACTTCGCCCGGCACATCGGCCTCAAGTCAGGCGTGCCCAAGGAGTCGCCTGCCCTCACGATCAACCGGCTGTGCGGCTCGGGCCTGCAGGCGATCCTGCTCGCCGCGCAGGAGATCCAGCTCGGCCAGGCGGAGTTCGTGCTCGCCGGCGGCGCCGAGGCGATGTCGATGGCTCCGCACATGATCCGCGGCGCGCGGTGGGGCCTGCCGCTCGGCGAGCAGAAGCTCGAGGACTACCTCTGGGTCGCGCTCGTCGATTCGTACAACGGACTCGGCATGGCGAACACCGCCGAGAACCTCGGGCGGAAGTACGGCATCGGCCGGAAGGAAGCGGACGAGTTCGCGTACCGGAGCCACATGCTCGCGGCGAAGGCGCGCGAGTCGTGCCGGTTCAGCGAGGAGATCGTGCCGGTGGACGTGAGGACCAAGAAGGGCACCGCCGTCGTCGACAAGGACGAGCACATCCGCCCCGATACGAGCCTCGAAGCGCTCGGCAAGCTCGTCGCGCGGTTCGAGAAGGACGGGACGGTCACCGCAGGCAACGCGAGCGGCATCAACGATGGCGCGGCCGCGGTCGTCGTCGCGTCGGCCGAGGCCGCCGAGAAGGCCGGGCTCAAGCCGATCGCGCGCATCGTCTCGGGCGGCGTGTGCGGCGTGGACCCGGACATCATGGGTATCGGCCCGGCCCCGTCGAGCCGGCAGGCCCTGGCGCGCGCCGGCCTGAAGATCGAGGACATGGATCTGGTCGAGATCAACGAGGCCTTCGCGACCCAGTACCTCGCCGTCGAGAAGGACCTCGGCCTCGACCGCGACAAGACGAACGTGAACGGGGGCGCGATCGCGCTCGGCCACCCGCTGGGCGCATCGGGCGCGCGGCTTGCGCTCACCCTCATCACCGAGCTCCACAAGCGGAACGGCAGGTACGGGCTCGCCTCGCTGTGTATCGGCGGCGGCCAGGGGATCGCGGCGATCTTCGAGCGCATCTAGCGGCATGCCCCCGCGCGTCGGAGTCGAGCCGCTCGCGGTGACGCGGGCAGGCCCGGGGAAATGGAAGATCCGGTGGCGCGTCGCGAACGACGGCGAGCCGCTGCACCTGACCGCGATCGCCGCGCCGCACGGGAAGTTCCGGTCGCCGGATCACGCGATCGACGTGGCGCTCGCGGCGGACGCGAGATTCGAACCGCAGCTCGAGATCGCCTGCGCCGAACCGCCCGGGTCGGAGATCGAGAACACGTTCCTCATCATCACCGCCGAGGCGGCGGCGAAGACGTGGCGGATACTGGCCCGAATGCGGGTCCGGGTCACCGCCGACGGGGTGCCCCATCCGGTGACCGAGCGCGTCGACGTGCAGGAGGTCGGATTCAGTGGACAAGGATGATCGCTACGTCCTCGAACGGATGAACGGCTGACGCCGTAACTGAAGCCGAGGCTTCGAGGAGACCATGGGCATGGTCTCGAGCGCGTTGGACATGGAGCTGGATGACCTGAGGAAGCAGCTCGAGCGGATCCACGCGCGCTCGAAGGACGATCCCGAGTACCAGAAGCTGCGAGCGACGCTCCCGAAGCAATGGCCGATCTGAGCCGATAGCCTCGCGGCGGTGAAGCTGCCCGCGGTCCTGGTACCGCTGCGGCATCGCGACTTCCGACTGTTGCTCACCGGGCAGACCGTCTCGAGCTTCGGCAACTCCATCTCGAACGTCGCGGTCCCGTTCCAGCTGCTCGCTCTCGGCGCGTCTCCGCTCCAGCTCGGGATCACGATCGCGATCGAGACCGTGACGGCCGTCGCGTTCCTCCTGCTCGGCGGGGCCGTCGCAGACCGCATCCAGCGCCGAACGGGGATCCTCGCGAGCGACGCGCTTGCCGGATGCGTCCTTGCGACCGTGGCCGCGCTATCGGTCTCCGGCGCGCTTCGGATCGAGCATCTCTACGTCGCCGCCGCGGCGCTCGGTGCAGCGCAGGCCTTCCTGTCCCCGGCGTTCAGCGCGATCATCGCGGAGCTGGTTCCGGCGGACATCCTCCGTGCCGGGAACGCCGCTCGCCTGCTCAGCCGGAGCGCGGCGCGGATCGCCGGCCCGACCGTCGGCGGGCTGGTCGTCGCGTTCGTGAGCCCGGCCGCGGCGTTCGGAATTGACGCGCTCACGTTCCTCTTCAGCTTCGGGACGCTGCTGCTTGCGCATCCGGACAAACGGACGGCCGCACCGTCGACCTCGATCGTCGCCGACATCCGCGAGGGCTTCGGCTACGTCGTCCGGTACCGCTGGCTATGGACGACGACGATCTATTTCATGCTCGTCAACATCGCGTACGCGGGCCAGTCCGGCGTCATGACGCCGCTCCTCGTCCGCGACACGCTCGCGGGCGACGCCCGGGTCTTCGGCTTCGTCAACTCCGCGTACGGCGTCGGCACGATCGTCGCCGGCATCGTCGTCGCGCAGCTGGCGGCGCGCCGGCCCGGCCGCGTCATGTTCGCCTTCGAGATGCTCGCGGCACTTGGCGTGCTCGCCATCGGTCTCGTACCGACGCTGCCGGTCGTGTTGCTCGCGATGGTCGTGATGGGCGTCGCACTCGCATCGTCGACCGTCATCTGGCAGTCATTGCTGCAGCGGCTCGTACCGACGCACGTGCTCGGGCGGGTGACGAGCATCGATCTGCTCGGCAACTCCGTGATCAATCCGCTCGCCCCGCTCATCGCAGCGGCACTCATCGGTCCGATCGGCCCGCCGGGGACGTTCCTGATCGCGGGGATCTACGCGGTCGTGCTGGTCACCATCGCCGTGATCGCCTCGCCGCTCCGCGACATGGACGAGGCCGCCTTCACGGCAGCTTGAATTTCGGGACGTCCAGCGTGATCGGCGCCTTGCCGCTCCAGTACTCGCGCTTCCCGGTCATCGCCTGGACATGACCGTCCCACTCGAAATTGAACGCGTTGAG
>CAZMLV010000058.1:3090-6462 GCA_964567235.1 uncultured Chloroflexota bacterium
TGCTCGCGCATCTCGAGCTCGTGCGCGTAGCCCCAGAGCTCCTCGACGAACGCGTCCGGGTCCATCGCGGCCACGCTAGTCCGCCTCGCTCGCGGCGGCACGCGGCGTCGCGTTCCCGCGCGCGGCGCGCTGCCGGGCACCCTCGCGGGTCACGATGAACGCGACGGCCGCCACGATGATCGCCGCGCCGATCAGGATCGACGGCGTGACCGGCTCGGCGAGGATGAGCGCGCCGAGGAATACCGCTACGACCGGGTTCACGTACGCGTAGGTCGACACGAGCGATACCGGCGCGTGCTGGAGCAGCCAGCTGTACGCCGTGAACGCGACGAGCGACCCGAAGACGACGAGGTAGCCCATCGCGAGGAGCGAGCCCGTCGACCACGTCGATGGCTCGAGGCGCCCGAGCTCCCCCATCGCCGCGCCGAGCACCACGAGGACGATCCCGCCGGCGAGCTGCTGGATCCCCGTCGAGAGCAGTCCGTCGCGTGGCATCCCGAGGCGCGGCGCGAGGAACGTTCCGAGAGCCCAGGAGACCGTCGCCACGAGGAGCAGCACCAGGCCGCTCGCGTCGGCGCCGCTCGCCCCGCGCGGCACGACGAGGAACGCGACGCCGGCGAAGCCCACGGCCACGCCGATGAAGGTCGCACCGTGGATCCGGTCACCCGCGATCCGCCGGAACACGACGATCCAGAGCGGCACCGACGCGATGATCAGGGCGGTCAGCCCCGACGGGACCGTGCGCTCCGCGAGCACGACGAAGCCATTCCCGCCCACGATGAGGAGGAGCCCGACGGTGGCCGCCGAGCGGAGCTGCTCGCGGCCGACGCGCACGCCACGGCGGATCGCGACGAAGCCGACGAGGATCAGACCGGCGAGGCAGAACCGCAGGCCCGCCGAGAAGAGCGGGGGCAGCGTCTGCACGGCGATCGCGATCGCGAGGTACGTCGAGCCCCAGATGAGGTACACCGCGGCGAGCGCGGACCAGATCGCGATCCGTGACGCGCTCCGGTCCGTCGTCATCACGTCGATGCTATCGGTCGACAACGCGACACGACCATAAACTGCGACGCATGTGGGAGCGCGACGGGTACACGATCTCGACCGATCGCGCGCACCTGGACCGCGATGTCATCTATCGGTACCTCCATGACGAGGCGTACTGGTCGAAAGGGCTTCCTCGTGATCTCTTCGACCGCGCCATCGACACCTCGCTGAATTTCGGGCTGTTCGAAGGCGGCGCCGGCGCTCACGGCAGGCAGGCCGGCTTCAGCCGCGTCGTGACCGATGGCGCGACGTTCGCATGGTTGTGTGACGTCTTCGTGCTGCCGGCGTACCGCGGACGTGGTCTCGCCACGTGGCTCATCGATACCGTCGTCCGGCATCCGGACCTGCAGGTGCAGCGCGGCTTCGTCCTCGCGACGCGCGACGCGCACGGCCTCTACCAGAAGTTCGGCTGGCAGCCCGCGGAGGCGGGGCGATACATGCGGATCACGCGCCCGTACCGAACCTAGACTCGCCCGAGTGGACTACGACCTCTCCCCCGAACAAGAAGAGATCCGCAACCTCGCGCGCGACTTCGCCGACCGCGAGATCGCGCCAGGCGCGCGCGAGCGCGATCGGAACGAGACGTTCCCGGCGGACATCCTCAAGAAGATGGGGCCGCTCGGGCTGCTCGGCGGCCCGGTGCCGGAGCAGTACGGCGGGCACGGACTCGACTACATCTCGCACGCGCTGGTCACCGAGGAGATCGGCCGCGCGGATTCATCCGTCCGCACGACGCTGTCGGTCCAGATCTCGCTCGTCGAGCTGACGATCCTCAAGTGGGGCACCGAGGCGCAGAAGCAGCGCTACCTGCCGCGGCTCTGCAGCGGCGCCGTCATCGGGTGCTTCGGGCTCACCGAACCGGAGGTGGGCAGCGACGCGACGAAGCTGCGCACGAGCGCGAAACGCGATGGGCCCGACTGGATCCTCCGCGGACGGAAGATGTGGATCAGCAACGGGAGCGTGAGCGGGCTCGCACTGGTCTTCGCGCAGACCGACCCGTCGTTGGGTCATAAGGGGATCGCGGCGTTCATCCTCGAGCGCGACAAGCAGTCCTACGGAAGCCAGGGCATCCACGGCAAGCTCGGACTGCGCTCGAGCGATTCATCGGAGCTGATCTTCGACGACGTGCCCGTCCCCGACGCGAACCGGCTCGGCGAGGTCGGCGAGGGATTCAAGATCGCGATGAGCGCGCTCGACTCGGGCCGGTATTCGGTCGCCGCGGGCGCGGTGGGCGTGGCCCAGGCCTGCATCGACGCGTCGGTCGCGTACTCCACGCAGCGCCAGTCGTTCGGCAAGCCGATCGCGGGGCATCAGCTGGTCGCCGAGCTCATCGCCGACATGATCGTGGAGACCGAGGCCGCGCGACTGTTGGTGTGGCGCGCGGGCGACCTGAAGAACAAGGGCCGCCCGAACACGCGCGAGACGAGCATCGCCAAGCTCTACGCGACCGAGGCCGCCCAGCGCGCCGCCGACAACGCGATCCAGATCCACGGCGGCTACGGCTTCTCGGACGAGTTCCCGGTCGAGCGCTTCTGGCGCGACGCACGGGTGAACCGCCTCTACGAAGGCACCACCCAGATCCAGAAGCTCATCATCAGCCGCTTCGCGACCGGCATCGACGCCATTTCGTGAGCATGCGCTGGGATGGCCAGGCGGAGCGCACGCTCCGCTCGCTCGCGGACATGGTGCCCGCGACGCTGCGCGAGCTCGCCAGCTCGGCCGCGCGTGACGAGAGCGAGCTCGTGGCGTCGGATCGCGGAGCGCCCGAGGTCATGGTCGAGGACGTCGTTCGGGGCTGGATCCGCACGACGCCACCCGAGCAGCGCAACGGCCTGGTCGCGGTGATCGACGAGCTCGGGTTCGACGTCGAGCTCTTCGCGGACGACCTTCAGTCCGACGAGGGCTGGGCCGATGAGGACGAGGGAGCGCCCGAGCCCGACGGCATGTGAGCCCGCTCGCGCCGGGCGAGCGCCTCGCCGATCGTGTCCGGTGCCGCGGCCATCGCGAACGTGAACGTGGTGCGCGCATCCTCGAGCGCGCCGAGGTCCCGGAGCGCGACGCCGCCGAGATAGCCGAGGAACGCCCGTTCGTCGTCGCCGAGGAAGATGTAGCGATCCTCGGCATCGCGTAGCCGGGCGCGCACCGCGTCGGCGTCGCCTCGGTGCGCCGCGGCGATGGCCTGGAGCGCCGCCGCCATCGCCGCCCGTGGCGGCGTGTCGGACGCGAGCCCGGCCGCGAGCTCGGCACCGCGGGCGCGGTCACCGCCGAGCGCGACCAACTCGGCCCACGCGAGCGCCAGCCCGACGTCCGGGTCGGACGGGCGCA
>CAZMLV010000058.1:6562-10241 GCA_964567235.1 uncultured Chloroflexota bacterium
CCCGGCGTGGACGCTTTCAGCACGGCGGGCTTTTCCACAGGAAACCGCTCGTTTGGCATCCCAGAGGCCCTTTATCCACCAAAAACAGGGGCTTATCCACACCAGGACATCCGATAGTCCCGCCCAAGCGGGGCGTCTGTTGTCCGCGATACGTCCAGCGCTCAGCCATCCGCGAGCAGGCTGGCAGCGATCACGACGCGCTGGATCTCGCTCGTGCCCTCGTAGATCCGATAGATCCGCGCATCGCGATATGCCCGCTCGATCCAAAGCTCGCGCATGTAGCCCATGCCGCCATGGATCTGGACGGCGGCGTCGGCGACCCGGCCGAGGTGCTCGGTGGCGAAGAGCTTCGTCATCGCCGCGCGGTCCGTGACCCGCTCGCCGCGGTCCGCGCGCGAGGCGGTGTCGTAGACCATGAGCCGCGCGGCGTGGATGCCGATCGCCGCGTCGGCCAGCATCCACTGGATCGCCTGATGGACCGCGATCGGCTTCCCGAATTGCACGCGCGCCTTGGCGTGCTCGATCGATGCTTCGAGCAGGCGCTGCGCGGCGCCGACGGCATGCGCCGCGAGGCCGAGCCGCCCGAGGTCGAGCGTGCGGAGCGCGATCTTGAAGCCCTCGCCCTCAGCGCCGATGCGCTGGGCCGCCGGGACGCGCATCTCGTGGAAGTACAGCTGCGCCGTGGTCGAGCCGTGCAGGCCCATCTTCTCGTCGTTCGGACCGATCTCGAGGCCGGGCGTGTCACGCTCGACCACGAACGCGGTGATCGCCTTCGAGCCAGCGGCGCGATCGAGCGTGGCGAAGACCGTGAACAGGTCGGCGATCGGCGCGTTCGTGATGAACGTCTTCGCGCCGTCGATCACATACGTGTCGCCATCGCGCCGAGCGGTCGTCTGCAGCCCGCCGGCATCGCTCCCCGCACCCGGCTCGGACAGCCCATACGCCCCGATGCGCTTCGCGCTGAGCAGGTCGGGGAGGTAGCGCATTCGTAGCGGGTCGGGGCCACCGATGTCGATCGCGGTGCCGCACAGGCCGGCCGAGCCGCCGATGACGTTCCACAACGACGCGTTCGCCCGCGCGAGCTGCTCGACCGCGACGCAGTACCCGAGCTTGCCGAATCCCTGACCGCCGACCTCCTCGCGGAAGCCGATCCCGAACAGACCCATGCCGGCCATCGCGTCGATCACGTCGCGCGGGATCCGGTCGCTCTTCTCGATCTCGTCTGCGCGCGGCACGAGGTGTTCGTCGACGAACGCGCGGACACTGCGCTGCAGGAGCTGAAGCTCGTCCGGAAGCGTCGCGTCCATCAGGCGGCCTTCGCGCGCTCGAGCACCTCGCGCAGGTGCGGCGGGATGCGGGTGGCCTTGCCGGTCACATGGTCGAGGATGACCTGGACCGTCGAGCCGATCGCGCAGCGCTGGCCGTCGGCGCGGTCGAAGGCGTACTCGAATGTCCAGGACGAGTTGCGGATCTCACCCACCCGAACGCGGATGTCGTACTCGTCGTCGAACCGCAGCGGCGCCTGGTAGCGCACGCTCGCCTCGCCGATCGTGAAGTCGACACCCTGACCGAGCAGATCGCGGTTGTAGTCGATGCCGAGCGCGCGCAGGTATGCGACCCGGCCGACCTCCGCGAACAGGAGATAGTTCGCGTAGTAGACGACGCCCTGCAGGTCGGTCTCGCCGAACCGCACGCGCTGCCGGTGAGCGAAGGGGTATTCGCCCGTCGTCGTCGCCACGGCGGCGAGGCTAGCCGCTCGGCACGGCATGCGCTGCCGCAAAGCCGCTAGCGTCGTGCGATGCGACTGTCGGTCGTGCAACAGATCGCAGGGGTGCTCTGCTTCGCGCTAGTCGCGCTCATCGTCGCGGCGAACCTCGGCTGCGCGCCGAAGTACTTCCAGCGCGGTGATGTGATCGCGGGGTTGGCGCTCGGTCTGTTCGACGGGATTCTTCTCCTCGGCGCGTCGTCCGGCGATAGCGACACGCACCGCGTCGTGGGAGTGGCTGCCTCGGCGGGCGCGACGGCATTGTTCCTCGCGACCGCATCGATCCCGGTCCTGTTCGCGCCGCTCGCGATCGCGGGAGCTTTCAGACTCCCCCGGTCCGGCCGGCAACGGGTCGCCGGGTTCGTGGCGATCCCGTTCGGCATCATCGGGACCGCGGCGTTGGTCTATTTCGGCCAGAGCTTTGTGAGCGCCAGCCAGTTCATCTGCCCCTGAGTCGAGTTGGCACGTCACCTGCTCGGTCGGCTGGTATGAGTACAACACACGAACCTGACATCAACGAGACCGAGATCATCGACCGCCCGGTCGTCGAGCAACGCGTCGAGCGGGTCGAGCGCGTTCGCGAGCCCGCATACGTGGCGCCCGCGGGCCAGGTGAATGTCGGCACGAACCCGTACGCGCCGGTGTGGACCGTCACGCGGGTCATCACGCTGCTGTTCACGGTGCTCGAGGTGCTCCTGCTCGTCCGCTTCGGGCTGAAGATGCTCGGCGCGAACGCGCAGCAGCCGCTGGTCAACGGCCTCTACGCGATCACCGAGCCGCTGGTCCGCCCGTTCCAGGGGATCTGGCCGCAGACGAACACGCCGGTCGTGTTCGACCTTCCGGCACTCCTTGCGATCGTGTTCCTGTTCCTCATCGCGGCGCTCGTCGTCGCGCTGGTGCGGGCGATCGCCGGCAACCGGACCGTCTAGCCCTTTCCCGCGGCACGGACCTCGTCGAGGGACCGGGGGTCCTCGAGGGATGAGGTGTCCCCGAGATCGGTCTTGCCGAGGTACGCGCCGCGGATGAGCCGGCGCAGGATCTTCCCGTTGCGCGTCTTCGGCAGCTGACCGATGAACCGCACGGCCTTCGGCCGGAGCGGCTTGCCGAGCTGCTCCGCGATGGTGTCCGACACCGATCGCTCGAGCGCGGCGTCGGTCGTGACGCCG
The DNA here is from genome assembly GCA_964567235.1 of uncultured Chloroflexota bacterium. Taxonomy (GTDB): domain Bacteria; phylum Chloroflexota; class Limnocylindria; order P2-11E; family P2-11E; genus UBA4735. The sequence continues at coordinate 9,494 of CAZMLV010000058.1, forward strand.
GGCTTCGCGACCGCGAACACGACGATCGCCTCGCCCTTCAATTCGTCGGGCACGCCGATCGCGGCGGCCTCGCTGACCGCAGCATTCGCGACGGCCGCGGATTCGACCTCCGCCGGCCCGACGCGCTTTCCCGCGACCTTCAGGGTGTCATCGCTGCGGCCCTCGATGTACCAGAACCCCTGATCGTCCACGCGCGCCCAGTCGCCGTGCACCCAGACGTTCGGGATGCGGTCCCAGTACGCCTCGATGTAGCGATCCCGGTCCTTCCAGAACCCGCGCGTCATCCCGGGCCACGGCGCGCGGAGCACGAGCTCGCCGACCGTGCCGCGCACCGAGCGACCCTGCTCGTCGACGACGTCGGCGGCCATCCCCGGGATCGGGCCGCGGAACGAGCCGGGCTGGATGTCCGTCCAGGTCGTGCAGCCGAGGATCCCGCCGGAGATCTCGGTGCCGCCGGAGTAGTTGACGATCGGGCAGCGCGCATCGCCGACCGCGCGGAAGTACCACCACCAGGGCTCGGGATTCCACGGCTCGCCCGTGCTGCCCAGGACGAGCAGGCTCGACCGGTCGTGCTTCCGGACCGGGTCCTCCCCGGCGCGCATGAGGCCCCGGATCGCGGTCGGCGAGATGCCGAGGTGCGTGGCCCGATGGCGTTCGACCATCGACCAGATCCGTGACTCGTCCGGGAAATCGGGCGTCCCGTCGTAGAGGACGATCGTCGCGCCGAGCATGAGCCCGCCGGCGATGA
>CAZMLV010000059.1:0-10168 GCA_964567235.1 uncultured Chloroflexota bacterium
AGAAGTCGCGGCTCACCGCGTTCATCGATCCGTACGCCGATCCGCAGGGCGCGGGTTGGAACATCATCCAGTCGCTCATCGCGATCGGCTCGGGACAGGCGACCGGAAAGGGCCTCACCGCGGGTACGCAATCGCCCCTCGGCTACCTGCCGATCGCCGAATCCGACTTCGTCTTCGCCGGGCTCGCCGAGGATCTCGGCTTCGTCGGCGGCGTGATCCTGCTCGCGCTCTTCGTCGTGCTCCTGGTCGCGACGCTCCGGATCGGGTTCCGGTCGCGCGATCCGTTCGGCACGTTCGTCGCGGCCGGCGTTTTCTCGATGCTCTCGTTCCAGCTGGTGGTGAACATCGGCATGGCGATGAGCCTCATGCCGGTCACCGGCATCCCGCTACCGTTCATCTCGCACGGCGGATCGTCGCTGATCTCGATCTGCATGGCCCTCGGCCTTCTGCAGTCGATCTCGATGCGCCGAGATGCGAGCCGGCTCCGCAGCTAGTCCGCGCGAATGGCCGCGGCGGCAGATCCCTGCCTCAGTACTCCGCGTTCACGCGGCGGCGAAGGATCTCGATCCAGCCGACATAGCCGATCCGCCGCAGTGACCCGTAGGTCGCCGCAGGGCCGCCGCGCATCTGGGCGATGGCTTCGCGGATCCCCTCGGCCAACGCTTGATACGCGACGGCGTGCTCGACGACCGCGCCCATGCGCGTGAGCGCGATCTCCGCGTCGTCAGGTCGTTGCAGGATCACCGCGCGGAACACGGCGTGGAACCAACTCCACCAGCTCCGGGGCTTCTCCGCGAGCTTCGCGTCGGTCTCGGGTGAGGGGAACCCGAGGAGCGCGCGCGGGACGGCCAGGACGATGTCCCGCTCGACTTCGTCGGTCACGTTGATCGCCATGAGTGCCAAGGCATCCTCGCGCTCGCCCGCGAGCGCGTGCGCCAGGGCGCCGTCGCGAAGGATGTTCGCAGCGGCGACGCAGAACGCGGTGCCAGGTGCCTCTCGGAGAAGCTTCGCGGTGGCCTGCGCCAGGTCCTTCACTCTCGCCCATTCCCCCAGCGCGACGTAGAGCTCGCTCGCCTGGTTCCAGGCGTGGGTCCGGTTATGCGGACCCATCGGCTCGGCCATCGCCGTGAGGGCATCCACCTCGGCGGTGTTCTCCGACCGATGGGCCATCGCGAAGTGGTAGTCCGCCGTCAACCTGGCGACGCCCATGCGGCTGAATGTTCCGAGATCGCGCTCCGTGCTGCGGAGCTCATCAATGAGCGTGCCCATTTCGTCGTAGTAACCAGCCGCCTCCAGCCGAGAGATCTTCAGCTCGATCGCGGTGCGCCGCATCGTCGTGTCACCGCTGGCCTCGGCGGCGCTGATCGCGGCGTCAAGGTGGGGCACCGCGGCATCGGGATCGCTCGCATGCGTGTTGACCATGTAGCCGGCGTACCCGGCGAGGATCGCGGCGACCGCTCGCGCATCGCCCGCCCCGTCAGCTGCGGCGCGGCCCTCGTCCGCAATGCGCGTGACCTCCTCCTCGGAGGGACGCTGGCGGAAGGCCCCCGACCACTTCGCGGCCTCGGTCAGATCAACGTAGACATCGAGCGGCGTCGCGCCGGCCGCGCGGTAGAGCTCGAGTGCCTGTCGCAGGTGGGACCAGGCTTCGTCCTGACGCAGGACCTGCTGGTAGGCCTTCGCGATCGTCTGGTGCGCGAGGGCTCGCTGCTGGTCGTCGTCCGCGAAGCCAAGGGCATGGTTGATGAGCTCCAGTGCGCGGTCGGCCGCGGCGTGGTCCGCGTGCCTCTTGCCTGCGGCGAGATGGGCGCCGAACGCTTCACGCCGCATGCGCGGGAGGTCCGGATCGTCCGCCCAGACCCAGTCCGCGTCGGGGGGCCGGAGCGCCTCCCACCAGTGATAGGCGAGCGCCTCGGCGTCCTCGGGGTGGACCCGCTCGCGTGCGAAGGCGGCGTGGGCCCGCATCCGCTCTGCCGCGAGGAGGCGGGAGTAGGCGACGTCGCGCAGCAGACCGTGGTGGAACCGATACCCGGAAGGGACGATGTCGAGGAAGTGCAGATCGGCGAGTCGGGCCAGCGCCCGGCCGGCATCCGGGACGTCACGCTGGGCGAGGAACGCGACGTCAGCGGCCGAGAAGCGCTCGCCCGCGACGGCCGCGAGGGACATGAGGACCCGTTCTCCGGTGTTGAGCTGGTCGAGGCGTGCTCCGAGCGCGCCTTGCAGGGTGAGCGGCAGATCGCCCCGCTCCGGCAGCGCCCGCGCGAGCTCGACCACGAACAGAGGATTGCCTTCGGCCCGCGCGACGACGCGCTCATCTCCACGGCCGGCGAGAGCGGCGAGATGGCGCGCCGCTTCGGGCTCGAGTCCCTCGAGCTCGATGAAGAACCGGTCGCCACTTGGTCGGATGCCCGCGGAATCGGCGAACTCGGGCCGCGCGGTGGCGATCACGAGGAGGCGTGGCCCCCCAAAGGTGAGCCGGTCGACAAGTCGCACCACCCAGGGGTCGGCCCAATGGATGTCATCGATGGCCAGCACGACGAGGCGGTCCGTGCCGAGCAGCGCGAGATACCGGCGCCACGCGTTGACGATCTCGTCCTCACGCTCACCCGCAGGCAGGCCCGCGAGCGACCCACCTTCGCCGATCCCCGCGCTTTCCGCCAGCCCGGCGACGACGCGCTCGCATTCCACGTCGTCGGAGCAGATCCGACCGACCTGCTCGGCCAGCTCGTCGATCGTCTGCACACCGAGCAGCCCGCGCACGGGGGCGAAGACGCCGGTCTCGTCGGTCGGGCGGCAGCGCGTGCCGATCACCAACGCGCCCGCAGCGCGTCCGCGCAGGAACTCCTGCACCAACCTGGTCTTCCCCTGACCCGGGGGGCCGCTCACGACCGAGAGCACACAGCGGCCTTTGACCGCCCGTTCGTACGCATAGCCGAGCAGCGCGATCTCCGCTTCGCGACCGACGAAGGGCAGCGAGACACGCTCGGCGGACCCGACTCCCACGAGACGCCACATCGCCACCCGGCCGAGACCCTTGAGCTCGGCCTCGGGCAAGGCCTCGAACTCGGCGGCCTCCGCCGCGACCTCATGCGCCGCAGGGCCGACGAGGACCTCGCCGGGATCGGCGCGCTGCTGCAGCCGGGCCGCGACGTTCACCACCGGGCCGACGCTCATCTGCTGTTTGGTGGACGAGGCGGCGGTTAGGTCGATCACCGCCTCGCCGGTTTCCACACCCACGCGGACGGCGAACGGATGCCCGTGCTCGGCGTCCGCGGCGCACCAGTCGCGCACCGCCTCCGCGGCGCGGAGCGCGCGCAGGGTGTCATCCTCATGCGCGATGGGCGCGCCGAACAGGGCGTACACCGCGTCGCCGATGTACTTCTCGACGGTGCCGCCGTGAGCGACGATGATCCGCGAGATCTCCCCGAATGCGGTGCCGAGCTCGCGCTTGAGACGCTCCGCGCCGAACCGCATCGTCAGCTCCGTCGAGCCGACGATGTCGACGAACATGCATGTCACCAGGCGCCGTTCCTCGCGGATCGCTGTCATGGCCGGAAGTCTATGGACGCGACGCGGACGATCGGCGACCCCGTTCTATACTTGTGCCTTCAACGGCTGCGAACGGGAGCAGTAACCGCGTGACCATCGCGCAGCGAGCCGGCGGCTGGTGCGAGCCGGTGCGATGGGGCGGAGAACTCGCCCGGGAGCCGCGATCGTGAAGCCCCTCTGACGAACGGGCGCTAGGGATCGCCGGGGTCACGCCCCGTTACCACCGTGCTCGAGCGGAGACTCGGGGCTGTGGCGCAGTGGTAGCGCATCACACTGGCAGTGTGGGGGTCAGGGGTTCGAATCCCCTCAGCTCCACCGCACCCGGCGATGAGTCTCAACTGAGGTGGTACCGCGGAAGTGGCCCTTCCGTCCTCTTAGGAAGGACGGGGGGCCGTTTGATTTTCCGCAAGGAGGTGCCGCGATGACGAGCGAGAGTACGAAGACGGAGCGCTACACGCCGTCGGCGATTGAGCCGAAGTGGCAGGCGCACTGGGCATCGACGGGCCTCTACGAGACGCCGGACGACTCGAAGCTCCCCAACTACTACTGCGTGACGATGTTCCCGTACCCCTCGGGCAACATGCACATCGGTCACTGGTACGCGATGGCGCCCTCGGACTGCGCGGCGCGCTTCCTACGCATGCGGGGCCACAACGTGCTCTTCCCGATGGGCTTCGACGCGTTCGGGATCAACGCCGAGAACGCGGCGATCGACCGCGGCATCCACCCGGCCGAGTGGACCGAGAAGAACATGGCCCACTGGCGCGAACAGTTCCGTGCGCTCGGGGCATCGATCGACTGGCGCCGTGAGGTCGTCACCTGCTACCCCGAGTACTACCGCTGGAACCAGTGGATGTTCCTGAAATTCCTGGAGAAGGGCCTCGCGTATCGCGCGACAGCCGCGGTGAACTGGTGTCCGCGCGACGAGACCGTCCTCGCGAACGAGCAGGTCATCAACGGGCGATGCGAGCGCTGCGACTCGCTCGTGGTGAAGAAGGATCTGACCCAGTGGTTCTACAAGATCACCGCATACGCCGACGAGCTGCTGAAGTTCGACGGGCTCGACTGGCCCGAGCGCGTGCGCGTGATGCAGCAGAACTGGATCGGCCGCTCCGAAGGGGCCGAGCTCCAGTTCCCGGTGGAGGGCCACCGTGACGCCGCCATCCGGTTCTTCACGACCCGGCCGGACACGATCTACGGCGCGACGTTCATCGTCCTGGCGCCGGAGCACCCGTTGGTCGCCGTGATCACGTCTCCGGCACAGAAGGCCGCCGTCGACGCGTACGTCGCGACCGCTCGGAACGAATCGGAGATCGATCGCACGAGCGCGGAACGCCCGAAGACCGGCGTCGACACCGGCGCGTTCGCCACGAACGTGTTCTCCGGCGAGCGGATCCCGATCTGGATCGCGGATTACGTGCTCGCGACGTACGGGACCGGCGCGATCATGGCCGTGCCCGCGCACGACGAGCGCGACTTCGCGTTCGCCAAGCAGTTCGGCCTGCCGATCAAGGAAGTGATCTCCGCGGACGGCAGCACCCACGCGGCGCTCGAGGCCGCTTACGTCGGCCCCGGCACCATGGTCCGGAGCGGCCCGTACAGCGGGACCGACAGCGAGGTCGGCAAGAAGGCCATCGCCTCCGAGGCGAACAAGACCGGGATCGGGAAGCCGAGCGTCACATATCGGTTGCGCGACTGGCTCATCTCGCGCCAGCGCTACTGGGGTACGCCCATCCCGATCATCTACTGCGACACGGACGGGGTCGTCCCGGTGCCAGAGGATCAGCTGCCCGTCGTGCTTCCGCGCGACGTCCAGCTGACCGGCCGCGGCGGCTCGCCGCTGGCGAAGGTCGAGTCGTTCGTGAACACGACCTGCCCGAAATGCGGCAAGCCGGCGAAACGGGACACCGACACGATGGACAACTTCGTCGATTCTTCCTGGTACACCTATCGTTACCCCGACCCGAAGTTCGCGACGGCGTTCATGAACATCGACGTCGCGAAGAAGTGGGTCCCGGTCCGTCGGTACACCGGCGGCATCGAGCACGCGATCCTGCACCTCCTCTACGCGCGCTTCATCACGAAGGCGCTGCGGGATCTGGGCTCCTTGTGGTTCGACGAGCCGTTCCTCATCCTGCGCAACCAGGGGACGATCGTCTTCAAGAGCCGCAAGATGTCGAAGTCGCGCGGCAACGTGGTCGCGCCCGACGAGTACGTCGCACGTTATGGCGCCGACACGCTCCGGCTGTTCATGATGTTCATGGGCCCGTGGACCGAGGGTAACGACTGGGATGCCTCGGGCATCGAGGGCTCTTGGCGATTCCTGAGCCGCGTGTGGACCCTTGGCCTCAGCGATCGGGCAATGACAGGCGCGCGCGATGCGGATCTCGACCGGATGACGCAACGCACCATCAAGAAGGTCACCGAGGACGTCGAGGCGTACCACTTCAACACCGCGGTCGCGGCGATGATGGAGCTGTCGACCGCGACATTCCACGCGACCGGTCCGAGCCGCGACGACGCGACCGACGCGCTCGTGCTGCTGCTCGCGCCGTTCACGCCGCACATCACCGAGGAGCTATGGCAGCGCCGCGGCGGCCAGGGTTCGGTCCATCAGCAGCGCTGGCCGGTGTTCGACGCCGCTGCCGCGCGTGACACGGTCGTGACGGTGGTCGCGCAGGTCGATGGCAAGGTCCGCGACCGCATAGAGCTGCCGGCCGGCACGCCGGAAAAGACGCTGGAGCAGGCCGCGCTCGCGAGCCCGAAGGTGACCGCCGCGATCGCCGGGAAGCGCGTCGCCAAGGTCATCGTCGTTGCCGATAGGCTCGTGAACGTCGTGACCGAACGGTGACACCGCCGGAGATCCGCCTCGCCGCGTTGTGCGATCACGCCCTCGTCGGCCAGGACGGCAAGGTGAGCATCCTCGGCGTGTTCCGGAACATCAGCGTCACCGGACTGCCGGCGCAGCATCCCCGGATGTTCCTCGTGGCGATCCTCGGTCTCGATGCCGGAAGTCACGCGGTCGTCGTTCGGCTGCGCAAGCCCGACGGCGGGCAGGCGATGCCGAACGCGCCGGAGATCTCCGTGAACGCGATCGCCGGTCAGGACGTCAACGTCATCGTCGAGCTCAACAACCTGAGCTTCACGACCTTCGGCACACACCGCTTCGATCTCGAGATCGACGGTGAGGCCGCCGGGAGCCTGCCCGTCTCGATCGTCCAGATGGCCCCGCCGCAGCAGGGGAGGCGCGCGAACTGACCTAGGTGGCCCGATGGCCACCCCGGTGGCCGTTCGAAGTGGCCGAACGGCCCACTGGTCACGGCGTCGCGGTCCTGCGCAGGCTCAATGCGTGCGCCGCTGGCTGCTCCTGCTCGTTCCGGTCATCGCCGCCATCGGCATCGCCTTGGCCTTGGTCGGCCGCGCGAGCGACGCCGCGCCGCTGGTCGAGACCGTCGCCGAGCCGTCCGCGGTGTCCACCCCGCAGCTCATCGTCGTGGACGTCGTCGGCGCGGTCGCGCGCCCGGGCGTGGTCCGGCTGCCGGCTGGGGCCCGGGTCCTCGACGCGCTCCTCGCCGCGGGCGGCATGACCGCGGATGCGGACCTCTTCGCGCTGAACAAGGCCGCGCCGCTCCGCGATGGCACGCGGATCTACGTGCCCCGGCCGGGCGAGGCCGTCCCGGCCGGAGCGCTCGGCAGCACGGCCGAGACCAAGGTCAACCTCAACAGCGCCAGCGTGAACGAGCTCGATGCGTTGCCGGGCGTCGGTCCGGCGACGGCCGCGGCGATCGTGCGGGCGCGCACCGCGAAGCCGTTCGCGGCGGTCGACGAGCTGCAGACCCGCGGACTCGTCTCACCGAAGGTGTTCGCGGACCTGCGCGATCTCGTCACCGTGCGATGACCGGCCTGCCGCTCCTCCCCGCCGCGGTGGCGGCGACGGCCCTGTCGCTCGTCGCGGCCGCCTCGCCGCTCGCCGCGCCGTTGCTGGCCATCGTCGTCGCGATCGCGTGCGCGGGGCTCGCGCTCGCGAGCGCGGACCGGATGCGCCGGCTCGCCTGGACGGCGGCGGCGGCCATCGCGGTCGCCCACGCCGTCCGGATCGCGATCCCGGAGCTGCCGGCCGGTGGGATCGGAGCGTTCGCCGAGTTGCGTGCCTCGCTCGGCGAGCCGTTGCGCCGGCTCGTCCCCGAGCCGGAGAGCGGGATCCTGCTCGGGGTCGCGCTGGGCGATCGCGGCTCGATCAGCGCGGACCTCGCCTACGCGTTCTCGCGCAGCGGGACGAGCCACCTCCTCGCGATCTCCGGCTTCAACATGACCCTCGTGGCGTCGGCCGTGGGCGCCCTGCTGCGCGAACGCTGCGGCCCGCGGGCCCGCGCGATCGCGACCGTGGCCGCCGTCGTCCTGTACAGCCTGCTCGTCGGACTCGGTGCGAGCGTCGTGCGCAGCGCGGTCATGGCCGCGATCACGTCGCTTGGTCTCGCCCTCGGGCGCCCAGCCGCCGCGGCGAATGGCCTGTGCGCCGCGATCGCCATCATGCAGGTAGTCGATCCGGCGACCATCGGCGACGCGAGCTTCCTGCTCAGCGCAGGGGCGACCGCGGGGCTGCTCGCGTTCCAGGCGCCGCTCGCGAAACGGCTCGCGTGGCTGCCGCTGCTCGCCGGGGACGGGCTCGCCGCGACGCTGGCGGCCACCCTGCCGACGCTGCCGATCGTCGCCGGGATCTTCGGCCGCATCTCGCTCGTCTCGCCGGTCGCGAACCTCGTCGCCGTCCCGCTCTTCCCTGCGCTGATGGCGACGAGCGTCGCGACGATCGCCGCCGGAACGGTGTCCCTTGATCTGGCGCGCCCGTTCGCGCTCGCGGCCTACGCGGTCGCGTTCACCCTGCGCGCCGTCGTCGAGACCGCGTCCGGATTGCCGCTCGCCGCGGTCGACGTCCCGCCCGGGCCGCTCACCGCGGCACTCCTCCTGGCCGCGTCGGCGGCAGCGGTCCTGGCCGCGCGGCGCCTGCGACTGCCGGTTCCGCGGTTCTCGCCGCCGGCGCTGCCGCGTCCGTCGCGGCGCGCGATCGCGCTCGCCCTCGGTCCGGTGCTGCTCGCCGCCGCGATCGCCGCCGGGCTGGTCGCGACGGCGGCACCGCCGTTCCGCATCCGGGCGCTCGACATCGGCCAGGGCGATGCGTATTTGGTCGAGGTGGGCGGGAAGGTCGCGCTCATCGACGGAGGACCGGATCCCGCGCGGCTCCTCGCGGAGCTGGGCGCGAGCCTCCCGCCGTGGCGCCGCCGGATCGATCTGGTCGCGCTCACGCACGCGCACCTCGATCACGGCGCCGGGCTCGTGGCCGTGCTCGACCGGTACGACGTCGGGCTCGCGGTCGCGCCCCGCGGGCTCAACGCCGGTCCGCTCGCGAGCGCGTGGAACGCTCGCATCCAGTCCCACCACATCGCCCGCGCGGACGTCGGCATCGGATCCGTCGTGACGCTCGGCCCCGCCCGGATCAGGGTGCTCGCGCCGAACGACGACCCGCTCGTCGACGTGCCGTCGCTGGTGCTTCGCCTCGAGCTCGGACCGGTCTCGGTGCTGTTCAGCGGCGATGCGACCGAGACCGCGCAGGCCGATCTGCTCCTTGCGCCAGGTGCGCTGCGCGCCCGCGTGTACGTGCCGCCCCACCACGGGGCCGCGACCCCGTACGCGAGCGCGCTCGTCGGTGCGGTGCATCCGGAGGTCGCGCTCATCTCCGCCGGGCTGAACAACCGGTACGGCCACCCGACGCCCGACACGCTCGCCGCGCTTGCCGGCGTGGCGACGTACCGCACCGACCGCGACGGCACGGTCGAGCTCACCATGGACGGCAGCCGGCTGGTCGTGCACGTGCACGCGAACGGGCTGCCACCACCACGCCCGCAGGGGATCCCGCAGCTACCCCGCTAGGCTCGATCGATGCCGGCGACACGGCGCGGCCGCTCCCTCTATCTCATCCACGGCGAGGATCCGTACCGCGCGCGCCTGCGCGCCGCCGAGCTGGTCGCGTCGCTCGCGACGGGCGACGAGCGGCCATCCGACCTCCGCGCCCAGCGCTCCACCGACCTCGGCAGTCCGCTCGGGCTGAGCCGGCACGACGCCCGCGATGCCGGCGCGGTGGCGCAGATCGAGCTGTCGGGTCGCTCGCAGGGGCTGTTCGATGCGGTCGACGAGCAGCGGATCGTCGTCGTCGAGCACGCCGAGGCGCTGAAGGACACCGATGTCGTGAGCCGGTTCCCGCCGGAGGCGGCGCTCGTGCTGGTGAGCGAGGCAAAGATCCAGACCCGGACCCGCCGCGCGGCGCCGAAGGCCAAGCCCGCCGCGGAGGCCGCCGTCGCGGACCTGCCCACCGCCGTCGAGGCGGCCGGCGGCGCCATCGAGCACATCGCGCGCCTCTTGCCGCAGGAGCTGGGCGGCTGGATCGCCGCGCGCGCGACGCTCCAGGGCGTCGAGATCGCCCCGGACGCGATCAACGAGCTGGGCGCCGCCGTCGGACCGGACAGCGAGCGGATCGATCAGGAGCTCGCGAAGCTCGGGGCGTTCGCGGCAGGCGCGCGCGTGACCGGCGCGGACGTGCGCACGCTCGTGAGCGGCGCGATCGAGT
>CAZMLV010000060.1:0-3467 GCA_964567235.1 uncultured Chloroflexota bacterium
TCGGTCGGTCAGATGGGAGCGGTCGGGTGTCTCTGCCGCGCGCTCGAGCGCTACGGAACCATGGATCGCACGCGGGTCATGCGCGACGCCATCGCGCTCGCGGCCAACGGTTGGGAGGTGGACTGGAACCTCACGCTCGCGCTCGGCCTCTACTACGACCGGCTCGCGGCCGTCGATGCGTCACGAGCGATCTTCTTCCGCCCGAGCGGCGCGCCGCTCCGGACGGCCACCGGGTTCGAGCCGGGCGACAAGCTCGTGCAGCGCGATCTCGCCGAGAGCCTCCGCGCGATCGCCGCGCACGGGCCGGAGATCTTCTACGGCGGCGAGCTCGGCCGCGCGATCGCGACGGACGTCCGCGCCCACGGGGGCCTGCTGACCGAAGCGGACTTCGAGCACGTCCAGACAGGGGAGAACCCGGCGCTCGCCGTGCCATACCGCGGTCTCGACGTCCACACGCTGCCCGGCGCGTCCGGCGCGATCACGGTCGTCGAGATGCTGCGGATCCTCGATGGCTTCGAGCTCGACCGGTCACCGGCCCTCTCTGCGCCGGCGTTGCATCTGTTGGCCGAGGCGCAACGGCGCGCGTTCGCGGACCGGTTCACGTACCTCGCCGATCCCGCCGCGATCGGTCAGGCGATCTACGACCGGCTCGCCTCTGTCGAGCACGCCGCCGAGGCGCGCAGCTCGATCGATCCGAAGCGCGCGACGCCGAGCGCCCTCGCGACGCCGGTCCCGCCGTCGAGCGATTGCACGACGCACGTGAATGTGGTCGACCGCGAGGGCCGGATGGTCGCGCTCACCTCGACGCTGGGCGGAGCGTTCGGGTCGGGCGTCGTGGCGGCGGGGACCGGGATCATGCTCGCGAACGTGATGACCTGGTTCGATCCGCGGCCGGGCCATCCGAACTCGATCGCCGGCGGGAAGCGGATCCTCTCGGCGATCGCCCCGATGATCCTGCTCCGCGGCGGCGCGCCGTTCGTCTGCACCGGCGCGCCGGGAGGACGCCGGATCATGAGCGCGGTCCTCCACGTCGTGACGAACATCGTCGATTGGGCAGAGGGCCCGCAGGAGGCCGTGAACTCGCCGCGCACGCACTGCGAGTCCGCCGATCTGCTGGTCGACACGCGCATCCCGATGGCGACGCGTGAGGCCCTCGCCGCGATGGGTCACCACGTGGTCCCGCGCCTTGAGACCTTCGCCTCGACCCACTTCGCGCGGCCGAGCGCGATCGTCGTCCGCGGCACGGAGCGGCGGGCGGGGGTCGGCGCGCTCAAGAGCTCGACCGCGATCGGGGTCGACTAACCGACGAGCGCGAGCGTCGCGAGCGCCATCACGACCGTCGCGTCGGCGAGCTCATCCAGATCCACATATTCATCCGGCCGGTGCGCGGTCTCGAGGCGGCCGGGACCGTAGGCGATGCAGTCGGATACTCCGCCGCGCCGCACGACGTGCTTCTGGTCGTACGTGCCGGGGCTTGCGATCACCGTCGCGTCGCGGCCGCGCACCACGCGCACGGCGTCGCGAACGGCGCGGGCGACGGGCCCGTCCGCGGGAGTCACGGTCGGCTCGACGAGCATCAGCTCGCGCACGGACCAGCGGATGTCGGGGTCGGTGGCCGCTTCGCTCGCGACGAGCGTTTCGATCTCACGTCGCACGTCCGAGCTCGACTCCTCCGAGATGAACCGCCGGTCGAAGACCGCGACCGCTAGGTCGGGCACGACCGGCGACTGATCGCCGCCCACGGGTTGCCCGGCGTGGAGGCCGTTGAGGCTGATCGACGCGTGTCGCGCGGCGGGAGGCTCGACCGGGACCGCGGTGATGCGCGCCGCGAGCCGCGGCTGCAGCTCGGACTCGATCCGGGTCACGAGCTTCGCGATCGCCACGGCCGCGTTGCGACCGAAGTCCGGCATGCTCCCGTGCGCGACGACCCCGCGTGCCGTGACCTCGCACCAGTACACGCCGCGGTGACCGATGCACACGCGATCGACGTCGAGCGGCTCGGTGATGATCACGTGATCGGTGCGATCGGCCGAGATGATCCCCTGGTCGCAGAGCTCGGCGACGCCCGCGAACCCACCGGTCTCCTCATCCACGGTCCCGCTCTGCTCCACGCTGCCGCGGAGGCGGATCCCCGCGCGGCGGATGGCCTCCACCGCGAAGATCGAGGCGGCGATCCCGGCCTTTTGATCCCCGGTGCCGCGGCCCCACAGCCGGCCACCGACGCTCTCGGCGCCGAACGGCGCGTGCGTCCAGGCGGCGAGGTCGCCGGGCGGGACCACGTCGAAGTGGCCGTTGAAATGGAGCGTGGGATGGGCGGCGGGTCCGTCGAGCCGGCCGACCACGTTCACGCGCGGCGGTCCGTCGTGCGCCGCGCGTGGGCGCACGTACTGCACGGCGTAGCCGAGGCCGGCCAGCCGATCGCCGATGACGCGCGCGCAGTCCTCATACCGATCGCCCGGCGGGTTCACCGTCGGGATCCGCACGAGCTCCTGCAGGAACGCCTCGCACTCCGGTCGGAGCGCCGCCACGCTCGCGCGGATCCGCTCGGTCTCCTCGGCGGTCACCACGGGAACGGCGTACGGGCGATCGCGATCGTGAAGGCGAGAGCCACTGCGAGCGAGATCCACTCGAGCGACGTGAAGCGGTCGTGGTAGACGGCGCTGCGACCGGCGCCGCCGATGTAGCACCGCGACTCCATGGCGACGATGAGATCCTCCGCGCGCCGGAATGCCGAGACGAACAGCGGCACCGTCACCGGCACGAGCTGGCGGGTGCGCTGGATGAACTGCAGGCGGCCGGGCCGTCCGAAGTCCGCGCCGCGCGAGGCCTGGGCCTTCATCAGCCGCTCGAGCTCCTCGGCGACCGTCGGCATGAACCGGTACGCGATGGCGATGATCATCGCGACCTCGTGACCGGGGACCTTGATCCGCCGAAAGGGCGCGAGCAGTCCCTCGATCGCTTTCGACAGCGCGGTGATCGGGGTGGTGAGCGTCAGCAGGCTGCCGAGCAGGATGAGGTCGAGGATCCGGAAGATCCCCTGGATCGTCTGCCGCATCGAGTTGTCCGTCACGGTGAACGCGAACTGCCATGGGCCGATGTTCACCGGCGTGTGGAACAAGACGGCCGAGCCGGTGGGGTCGTAGTTCCCGAGGAACAGGAAATTGAAGATCGTGTACACGACGAGGATCGGCAGGATGGGACGGATCCCGCTCATCAGGTAGCCGATCGGGAGCCCGCTGCTCTGGACGAGGGCCAGCACCGCGACGAAGCAGATGGCGTTCCCGATGTACGAGGGCGTCGTGAGGACCGCCGCGATCAGGATGATGAAGCCGAGGATCTTCGCCCGCGCGTCCAGCCGGTGGACGAACGACGTGCCCGGGATGTATTGCCCGACGGTTACGCCGCGGGAGAACTCGAACTCGTCCACATCGCCTCCACGGCGTCGTCGATGGTGAGCACGTCCGCCC
>CAZMLV010000060.1:3567-7672 GCA_964567235.1 uncultured Chloroflexota bacterium
GCCGTCGGCTCGTCCAGCACGAGCACCTCGGGCTCGAGCGCGAGCACGCCGGCGAGCGCGACGCGGCGCATCTCGCCCCCGGAGAGGCCGAAGGTGTAGCGATCCTTGAACGCGTCGAACGGCAGCCCGACCGCGGCCATCGCGCTCTGGACGCGCCGGCGCACCTCGGCGTGGTCGAGCCCGAGCTTGCGCGGACCGAACGCGATGTCGTCGCCGACCGTCGGATCGAACAGCTGCTGCTCGGGGAACTGGAACACCAGGCCGACGCGGCGGCGGAGCGGCCGCGGGTCGACGTGCGGATCGGCGAGGTCCGCGCCGAAGACCCGTACGGAACCGCGGTGCGGCCGCAGCAGCCCGTTGAAGTGCTGCACGAGGGTGGTCTTCCCCGATCCGGTGTGACCCATGATCCCCACCACCTCGCCCGGCCGGAGCTCGAACGACGCGCCTTCGAGCGCGACCGACTCGAGCGGGGTGCGCCGCAGGTACCAGTGCCAGAGATCGCGGACCTCGATGATCGGCTCGGTCATCGGCGCGCCTGCATGTACGCATCGGCCAGCTCGCCGATCGTCAGCGGGACGATCGGCAGGTCGAGGCCGCGATCGCGCAGCCGGCTGGCGATCTCCGTCACCTCGGGTACGTCGAGCTCGAGCTCGCGCAGGCGATCGGGCTGCGCGAACAGCGCGCGCGGGTCCGCCTCCATCGCCACGCGCCCCTCGCTCAGCACGATGACCCGATCGGCGAGCGCGACCTCGTTCATGAAATGCGTGATCGCGACGATGGTCACGCCGTCGCGATGCAGCGCCTGCGCGGCCCGCAGCACGTCCGCCCGGCCGGATGGATCGAGCATCGCGGTGGACTCGTCGAGCACGAGCATCGCCGGCTTCATCGCGAGCACCCCGGCGATGGCGACGCGTTGCTTCTGCCCGCCGGACAGCTGGTGTGGCGCCCGCTGCCGCAGGTCCTCGATCTCGAGCCGGCGCAGCGCGTCCGCGACGCGCGTGACGATCTCCGCGCGCGGCAGGCCGAGGTTCTCGGGGCCGAACGCGACGTCCTCCTCCACGATCGTCGCGACGAGCTGGTTGTCGGGATCTTGGAACACCATCCCGACGACCTGTCGGATGCGCTTCCGCTGCTCGTCGTCCCGCGTGTTGAGCCCGTTCACGGTCACCTCGCCCCGGCCTGGGAGCACGAGACCGTTGAACAGCTTCGCGAGCGTGCTCTTGCCCGAGCCGTTGTGGCCGATGATCGTCAGCCATTCCCCGCGCCGGACCTCCATCGTGACGTCGGAGAGGGCCTGCACCCGGCCGCCGGGGACGGGGTACGCGACCGAAACGCCGTCGACGTGGACGAGCGGCTCGCCGGCCGCGCTCATAGCGGCGGTTGGAACCGTCCATCGGCCGCGGTCCACCCTCCGTCGACGAGCATGACCGCGCCGGTGACGTACGAGCTCGCGTCGGATGCGAGGTACACGACCATGCCGGCGAGCTCTTCGGGTTTCGCCCAGCGGCCGAGGATGCTCTTCTGCGAGTAGCCGTTGTACCAGTCAGCGTTCTGCTTGATCGGCGCGGTGAGCGGCGTGTCGACCACGCCGGGCGCGATCGCGTTCGCGCGGACCCCGTTCGCGCCCATCTCCGCCGCGAATGCCCGGATGAGCTGGACGATGCCCGCCTTGGTCGCGGCGTACACGCCCTGACCGGGCTCGACGGTCAGCGATCGGATGCTCGAGAACGCGATGATGCTGCCCCTGCCGCGGCCGGCCATCGATGCGCCGGCCGCGCGCAGCAGCCGGAACGTGCCCTTGAGGTTGACGTCGATGACCCGGTCGAACTCATCGTCCGTGATCTTCAGCACCGGCTTGCGGACGTTGATGCCCGGGGTGCTCACGAGCACGTCGATCGGATGCTTCGCGAACGCCGCGCTCACCGTTCCGGTATCGCGCACGTCGACCATCAGCGCCTCGGCTTCGTGGCCCGACGACGAGATCGTCGCCGCCGTCCGCTCGGCCGCCGCGAGGTCCACGTCCGCGCACGTCACGTGAGCGCCGAACGCGGCGAGCGCTTCCGCGCTGGTCTTGCCGATGCCGCTGCCCGCGCCGACCACGAGCGCTCGCCGGCCGTCGAGTCGGAACAGCGCGGGGTAGTCGAACACTAAAGAAGGCGTGACCCGGCGGAGATCTTCCGATCCCCGCCGGGCCTGGTGCCGGTCACTGCGTGTGGCGCGCTTAGACGGTCGACTTGCGGGCGCGGCCGGCGCCGCGGACCGCGAGGCCCACCGCGAGGGTGATGATGCCGCCGACGATCGCCTCCGGGACACCGTTCGTGCCGGCGACGGTCCATGCGACATCTGCGGGAAGGTACGGCGCGCCGTTCGGACCGGTGAGGAGCACGGCCATGCTGAGCACGAGCACCGTGTTCGTCAGCGTGCCGAGCACCCCGGCCGCGAGGAGCGCGAAGGGCTCGTTGATCCGCCGGAGCCCGCGGTACACGAAGTACGCCACGACGCCGATGAGGAGCCGCGGCCCGAACGCGATCAATGGGTTCTGGAAGAGCGGTGTGGTCGCGCGCAGGAAGCTGAACAGCCCGAAGATGCCGCCGACGGCGAGCCCGGCGATCGGCCCTTCCATCACACCCGCGAGGATCGCCGGGATGTGCAGGATCGTCGCGTTGACCCCGGTCGGCAGCGGGATGAATCCGATGCCCGTGAAACCGAGCGCCAGCTGGATCGCCGCCAGGACGCCTGAGACGACGATCGTTCGAACGGTCCGGTTCTGCGGCATGAGCCCCAGGTCGTCGTCCATGGCTGTTGAACGCGCAGCGGTCGCCATTTCCCCCTCCGTCGCGATTGCTTGCGCGGGACTCTACACCCGCCCTCTGCCGCGCGGTGGGCCTATCGTCGGAGCCGATGCGAGTCGCCGTCCTCGGCCTCGGTGCGATCGGCACTCTCGTCTCGCGGACGCTCGGCGGGCACCTGCCTGTCATGTGCGTGGACCGGACGAAGGCGCCCCTGAACGGGCAGATCGAGCCGGTCGACATCGCGATCGTGACCACGAAATCGCAGGGGACCGCGTGGGCGGCCGAGACCGCCAAGCGGGTGCTCGCCAAGCACGGCACGGTCATCACCATCCAGAACGGGCTCGGCCACCGCGAGCGGCTCGCCACCGTGCTCGGGGACGATCGGGTCGCCGTCGGCGTCATCTATGTCGGCGCGGTGCTGGATGGCGCGGAGCTGCGCACGACCGGACCCGGCCGGGTCGAGCTCGGCCGCGCGCCGCACGTTGACGAGCTCGCGGCGGCACTCCAGGCCGGCGGGATGACCGCGTCGGTGGTCGACGATCCGTGGCCGGCGGTGTGGCGCAAGCTCGTCGGCAACGCGGCCGTGAATCCGGTGAGCGCGCTCGTCGGCATCACGAACGGTGAGCTCCTCCAACACCCCGCGGCCCGCATCGTCGATGCGGCCGCGCGCGAGACGGCGCGCGTGTCGAGCGCCGAGGGCGTCCCGATCTCCGACGAGGAGGCGCTCGCGCTCTGGCGCGCGATGGCCGACCTCACTGCCGGCAACCGCTCGTCGATGCTGCAGGACGTGCGCAGCGGCCGGCCGACCGAGATCGACTGGATCAACGGTGAGGTCGCGCGGCGAGGGCGCGGGCACCACGTGGCGACGCCGGTGAACGATGCGCTACTGAAGCTGGTCGAGGTCCTGGAGGCGTACCCCTAGGACCGCGCGTCGAGCGTCACTGCTTCGCGATGAGCTCGGCGATCACCTTCGCGTCCTCGAACGTGCGGCCCACGCGCGCCTCGACACCGTCGATGCGTCCGGTGCGGAAGCCCTGGAAGATCGCCTCGTTGACCGCGGCGCGGGCGTTGCTCAGACCGACATGATCGAGCAGCAGCGCCAACGCGCCGATGGCGCCGATCGGGCTCGCCGCCTGCTGGCCGGTGTACTTCGGCGCCGACCCGTGGATCGGCTCGAACATCGACACCCGCCCCGGGTGGATGTTCGCCGAGGCACCGGTGCCGAGCCCGCCGCAGATCGCCGCGCCGAGGTCGGTGATGATGTCGCCGAACAGATTCGTCGTCACGATGACGCTGAACTGCTCGGGCTTCTG
>CAZMLV010000060.1:7772-9922 GCA_964567235.1 uncultured Chloroflexota bacterium
CCGCGGCGGAAGCCGAAGATGATGTCGGCCTCGAGCATGCCGCGCGGGACGCCCGGGTGGCCGACCGCGCCGAGCAGGACGGCGTCGAGCTTCCGGATCGGCTCGAGCGCCGCCGCGTCGAACCGGCGGCCATCGCGGAGGTACTGCTCGCCGGACCAATCGAGCACCGTCCGCTCGGTCCGGAAGCCGAACTTCGCCTCGCAGGCGTCGAGGACGACGAGCGCCGCGTCGACGACCTCGGGCCCGATCCCGTCGCCGCCGAGGACGCCCAGTTTCACGACGCGCGAAGGTGTTCCCAAGGCTCGGCATCGGATGCTACCGTTCTGGGCGATGCGGTCGCTCGTCCTTGGCATCGTCGTTATCGAGCTCCTTATCGGGAGCACGTACGACGCTGGGAGGGGCATCCAGACCGCGTAGCGAACACCACAGCCGGAACCGCCAAAGACCTCCCAGGAAATGGGAGGTCTTTTCAGTTCCGGGAGGGAGCAGGGCATGGACGCGCGTAGGGAGCTGGCACGGCGACTGGCGAAGCTGGGCATGCACTTCGAGGGCGAGCGCCTCGATCATGCCGAGCGGATCGTGCACCTGCACGCGCCGCATCACGGATCGCTCAGCGACCTGGTGCTCATGACGATCTGCGTCGAGGCGTACCGGAAGTCGGACGTCGATCTGCCGGCGTGGGTCTGACGAGCTAGAGCAGCGCCTTCGCGATCGTCCGGAGCTGGCCGGGCAGATCGTCGCCGAGCACCTGCAGGCAGACGTGATCCGCGCCGCCAGTCCGATGCGCGTCGGCGCGCGCCTTCACCGCGTCGACGCCGCTCCACGCCACGATCGCGTCCACCAGCTTGTCGCTACCGCCGTTGGCGATGTCCGCCTCATCCCAACCCAGGCGTCGCAGGTTGTTCGCGTAGTTATCGAGCTCGAGGTAGCGCTTCATGTGCCGGCGCGCGATCTCGCGGCCCTTCACCGGATCCGCCTCGAGCGTGCAGGCCTGCTCCACGGCGAGCAGCGGCTCGCGTCCGAGCACCTTCCGGGCGATCGGCGTGTGCTCGACCGGGACGAAGTACGGATGCGCGCCGAGGGATCGCTCAGCCGCGAGGCGCAGCATCTGCGGTCCGAGCGCAGCCAGCACGCGCGGTGCCGGCGGGTCCTTGCGGTTGGGGCCGACGTATGGCGCTTTATCCATACCGTCGAGGTATTCGCGCATATGACGAAGCGGCTTGGCGTACCCGCCGCCCAGGCGCGCATCGATGGTGGGCTTGTGGCTGACCCCGACGCCGCAGAGGAACCGGTCCGCGTACGCCTCCTGGAGCGCCCGCGCGCCGTTCGCCATCGCCACGGGGTCGCGGGCCCAGATGTTCGCGATGCCCGACGCGACGATGAGGGACCTGGTCGCCGCGAGCAGGATGCTCGCGTGCGCGAAGATCTCCTTGCTGCCGAGTGACTCCGGGATCCAGAGAGCCTTGAAGCCGAGTGACTCGACCTCCTGCGCGATCCGTCCTTCATCGGCGGCGGTCATGCGCTCGAGGTCAAAGCTCCAGACGCCGATCGGTCCGAGGCGGGCGGCGGCTTCGCGTGCGGTCTTCATCGGATGGGCGCATTCTCCCATCCATCAAGCCCTTCCGCTTCGCGGTCACCGCCACGCGCGCGGAGTCGGGCGACGCCTGGCGCGCGAAGGCGCGCCGGATCGAGGAGCTCGGCTACGACACGCTCCTGCTAACGGACCACATCACGCAGCAGCTCGCGCCCATCCCGGCGATGGCCGCGGCACTCGAGGCGACGACCCGGCTCCGCGTCGGCAGCTACGTGTTCGCGAACGACTACCGGAATCCGGTGATCCTCGCGAAGGAGATCGCGACGCTCGACGTGCTGTCGGGCGGCCGCGTGGAGTTCGGCCTCGGCGCCGGGTGGTACCAGCGCGACTACGACATGCTCGGCCTGCCGTACGACCCGCCCGGGAAACGGGTGTCGCGCATGATCGAGGCGGTCGGGCTGATCGACCGGCTGTTCATCGAGGACTCGGTCGATGCGAGCGGTGAGTTCTATACGGTGCATGGGGCCACGGTGCTGCCGAAGCCGGTGCAGCGTCCGCGGCCGCCGCTCATGATCGGCGCCGGCGGACCGCGGATGCTCCGTTTCGCCGCGCGGCA
>CAZMLV010000061.1:0-4869 GCA_964567235.1 uncultured Chloroflexota bacterium
AAGGTGCGAAGCATGCGGAGGATCTGGTCGCACGCTGGCCGTTCCTCGCGCGCGAGACCGTCCGGGTCGTGAGCGTCAGCCCGCTCGTGCCGCCGTGGTACGCCGGCGCGACCGTCGGCCTGGGTCCGGTCATCGACGGAGAGTTCCTGCAACAGATGCTGGACGAGCAACACGCGGAGCTTCGGCGCATCGCCGACGCGGCGGTGACTCGGCTGGTCGAACATGGCGTGAAGGCCGGCGCCGACACCCGGGACGGCTCGGCGGCCGATGGCCTCCTGGACGCGATCGCCGATTCGCGGGCCGAGCTCGTCGTCGTCGGCTCGCGCGGCAACACCGGCCTCACCCGTCTCCTGCTCGGCAGCGTCGCACGGACGGTGCTCTATCAGGCACGCTGCTCAGTGCTCGTCGTTCGCGAGCTGACGAGCATCTCCAATGTGGCGCCGGCCCGGGACCACGCGATCGTCCTGGTCTGAACGATCCCCTGCCGAGGGCCGAAGTCCCGACCGATCGGGACAACGGCCCGGCGTTTAGGGCCGAACGGCCCTTCCGACGCTCCTGGCCCGACCCGATGGTGGATAGCGAAAAGGAGCGTGACACACAAGATGTTCAAGCTGAAGCTCGCAGCCCTCCTAGCGATCACCGCAGCCCTCGCAGTCGGTTGCGCGGGCGCCGCCGCCGCGCCGACCCAAGGCGGAACCGTCAACGCCACGCTGTCCGACATGAAGATCTCGCTGGATCGGAGCAGCATTCCGGCCGGCACGATCACCTTCGTCGTGAAGAACACCGGGGCGGTCGAGCACGAGCTCGTCGTGCTCCAGACGAACACGGCCCAGGACAAGATCGCCGGGGACGCGGACGAGGCCGGCAAGATGGACGAGACCGGGAACGTCGGCGAGACCGGGGACATGAACATCGGCGAGACCAAGACCTTCACGGTCACACTGCCCGCCGGCCACTACGTCCTGATGTGCAACGAGGTCGGCCACTACGCGGCCGGCATGCACATGACCTTCACCGTCAACTAGCGACGTGACAGCGACAGCGATCACGAAGGGGGGTGGCGCAAGCCGCCCTCCTCGTGCGCGCACGATGCTGGTGGTCAGCGCCGACGCCGCGGTGCGCTCCGGCTGGGCCAGCTACTTCGAGAGACTCGGCATGGCCACCCTCCGCTGCGGCGGTCCGGAGGTCTCGTGCGTCCTGCTCGAAGGCAGCACCTGTCCGCTCCATGACCAGGCCGACCTTGCGGTCTACGACCGAGCGTGCGTGACGGGGGAGCTCACCCTCAGGCTGATGCGGCGGAGCAGCCGGCTGCCGATCGCGTTCGCCAGGGACCGGCTCGACACCCACGATCACCACGAGCCCATCATCACGGCGCTCGCCTCCGAGGGAGCAGATATGTGCATCGGGCCCTCGATGAAGGGCCGAGGCCGATAATCGGGGCGTGATCCTCGGTTTGTTCTCGCGACAGCGCGTGTACCCGCTCCGCCTGATCGCCGCGGCGCTCATCCTCCCGGTGTTCCTGCTCGCGGCTCTGGTCGCACTCGACTACTGGGTGCTCGAGCCGTCCTTCTCGTCCGGCCTGGGTCACGTCATGCTGCTCGTCGTCGGCGCGGCCGGCGTCCTGACCTTTTCCGTCGTGATCCTTGCCCGTCTCGGCGAGCTGCACGAGGGCGAGGTCGCGCAATCTCGACGACTCCGGGCGCTCAATGAGGCAGGTCTCGCACTCAGCGCCGAGCTCGAGACCGAGACGTTGCTGCACAAGATCGCGGACCTCGCCCGTGTGGTCGGCGACGCGAAATACGCAGCCCTTGGGACGTTCGATGAGGATGGCCTTGTGACACGCTTCTACACCTCCGGGATCAGCGAAGAGGCCCACGCGCGGATCGGCCACCTCCCGGTGGGCAAGGGCATCCTCGGTCTCCTGCCCCGGGCCGGCCGGCCGATCCGGCTCCGCGATCTGCACGAACATCCGGCGTCGGTCGGCTTTCCCCCGAACCACCCTCCGATGCGCAGCTTCCTGGGGGTGCCGATCCGCTGGCGCGGGCGGAGCGTCGGCAACCTGTACCTGACCGAAAAGCAGGGCGTCGCGGAGTTCACTCCGGAGGACGAAGAGGCGCTGCTCGCGCTGGCGGCCCAGGCAGCCATCGCCATCGAGAA
Organism: uncultured Chloroflexota bacterium; assembly: GCA_964567235.1. Lineage (GTDB taxonomy): Bacteria > Chloroflexota > Limnocylindria > P2-11E > P2-11E > UBA4735. The sequence goes on from CAZMLV010000061.1 coordinate 2,158, forward strand.
CGCCCGCCTCTACGCGCAGACGAGCCAGATGTCCGCGCTCGAGGAGCGACACCGGATCGGCATGGATCTGCACGACGGGGCGATCCAGTCGCTGTACGGCTTGGGGCTGCAGCTCGAGCTCGCCGCGGAGCAGGTCGACACCGCGCCACAGGAGGCGAAGGAGCGGGTCAGTCGTTCCGTCGATCGGCTCAATGCCGCGATCGCCGATCTTCGCAACTACGTGCTCGGCCTCAGGCCGATCCGTGGATCCGATCGGCCCCTGGCCGAGTCCCTGCCCATCCTCGCATCGCAGATCGCCACCAACGCGCTCCTCGACATCGACGCGAGCGTCGATCCGGTCGCCGAGTCCGGCCTCGACGCGGCCGGACGCGAGGCGGTCTTCTACGTCGCCGCGGACGCCCTCGGCAACGTCGCCCGGCACGCCCGCGCGCGCCACGTCGGCCTCTCGCTGCGGCGCGGCGGCGACGCGATCGTCCTCGAGATCATCGACGACGGCGTCGGTTACGACACCACCCGGTCGGTCGGCGGTCTGGGGCTCCGCAACATGCGCGAGCGCGCGTTCAACGCCGGCGGCCAACTCGATGTGACCTCGACCCCTGGAGCCGGGACGCGCCTGCGGCTGCGCATCCCCGTTCGGACTACGGTGGTCGCGTGAGCACACGGGTCTTGATCTGCGATGACCACGAGGTGGTTCGCGAGGGGCTGCGGGGCTTGATCAGCCGCCAGGCCGGCATGAGCGTGGTCGGCGAGGCCGGCACCGTCGCCGAATCGATCGAGGCCGCGGCCCGCGCGAAACCCGACGTCGTGATCATGGACGTTCGTCTTCCCGATGGATCGGGTGTCGAAGCCTGCCGAGCCATTCGCGAAGCCCGTCCCGAGACGAGGGTCATCATGCTGACGTCGTACGCCGACGACGAAGCGCTGTTCGCATCGATCATCGCCGGTGCCTCGGGATACCTGTTGAAGCAGACGCGCGGTCAGGCGGTCGTCGACGCGATCACGGCGGTCGCCGCGGGGCGGTCGCTGCTCGATCCCGATGTCACCGGAAAGGTCCTCGAGCGGCTGCGCGAGAGCCGGGCGGAAGATCCCGCGATCGCCTCGCTCACCGAGCAGGAGCGCAAGGTCCTCGCCGGGCTGGCCGAGGGCAAGACGAACCGCGAGATCGGCGACGTTCTGTTCCTCTCCGAGAAGACCGTGAAGAACTACGTGAGCCGGATCCTCGACAAGCTCGGCCTGTCCCGCCGCGCCGAGGCGGCGGCGTACATGGCGAAGCACAAGCCACGGTTGTGAGGACGCTCGCCGTTCGCGAGTAGCTCCTCCATTCGCGCGGCAGAACGGGCCGCGGGTCCCGGGTGATTGGGGGCCGAACGGCCCTACCCCGGTCTGGGGCGAAACCGCATCTTCCGGAGCACGACGGTCACGGTCTGACCGCCGCGAAGGAGCGGATGGATGGCTGGCCCGGTCTCACGCAGGCAGCTTCTCATCGGTGGTGGTCTCGGCGCGAGCGCCGTCGTCGCCGCGGCGGCCGGGATGTCCCCGATCCGCTTCGAAGCCGCCGCCGAGTCGCAGCACGTTCATGACGAGAAGCCCCGCCAGTGGGCCATGGTCATCGACCTGCGCAAGTGCGATGGCTGCAAGAAGTGCACAGAGGCGTGCCAGACCGAGCACGAGCTGCCGCAGAGCTTCGAGTGGATCAAGGTGTTCCAGGTCCAGGACAAGCAGGGCCGGATGTACAACATGCCGCGTCCGTGCTTCCAGTGTGAGAACGCGCCGTGCCTGAAGGTCTGCCCCGTCGCCGCGACGTTCCGCGTGAAGGACGGCGTCGTGCTCGTCGACCAGGACAAATGCATCGGCTGCCGGATGTGCATGGCCGCGTGCCCGTACGGCGCGCGCTACTTCAACTACAACGAGCCGCCGGCCGCGACCCACCCGTTCCAGATGAAGGCGACGCCCGAGCACCCCGTGCCGCAGCAGAAGGGCACCGTCGGCAAGTGCATGTTCTGCGTGCACCGCACGGCGGAGGGGCAGTTGCCCGCGTGCGTCGAAGCGTGCGGAATGGAAGCGATCTGGCTCGGCGACCTCGTCGAGGACGTCGCCACCAACGGCCACGAGACGGTCCGCCTATCGCAGTTCCTCAAGGACAACGACGCGTTCCGCTACAAGGAAGATCTCGGCACGGCGCCGCGGGTCTACTACATCGCCGGCCACGGCCAGCTGCTGGACGCTTGACGATGGACCGACTGACGCGAGAGCGGTACGTCGAGCGTGCGGTGTGGCCGATCGGCCGCGGGGATCGCAACTTCTGGCTCTCTGTGGCCGTCCTCTCGGCCGCCGTGCTGGCCGGCCTGTACGCGTGGATCTACCAGCTGCGCAATGGCCTCGGCGTCACGGGGCTCAACCAGAAGGTCTCGTGGGGCTTCTACATCATCAACTGCGTCTTCTTCATCGGGATCAGCTACGGCGGCGCGATGACGAGCGCGATCCTCCGGCTCACGAACGCGAAGTGGCGCGCGCCCCTCACCCGCATCGCCGAGGCGACCGCCGTCGCGGCCCTCGTCGTCGGCGCGGTCTACCCGATCATCGATCTCGGCCGGCCCGACCGTTTCCTCACGATCCCGCTGTATGCCCAGGTCGGCTCGCCGATCGTTTGGGATCTTGTCGCGATCAGCACGTACATCCTCGCGAGCTTCGTCTTCCTCTACCTGCCGCTCA
>CAZMLV010000061.1:4969-9842 GCA_964567235.1 uncultured Chloroflexota bacterium
GTCGCGATCAGCACGTACATCCTCGCGAGCTTCGTCTTCCTCTACCTGCCGCTCATCCCCGACTTCCCGGTCGCGCTCGCGGCCCTCGGTGACCGCTCGAAGTTCCTCGGTCCGCTCTACCGGCTGCTCTCGCTCGGGTGGAGGGGCACGCTGGGGCAGGAGAAGGCGCTTCGCCGCGGCGTCGGGATCATGGCCGTGCTCATCATCCCGCTCGCGGTCTCGGTCCACTCCGTCCTCGCCCTGCTCTTCGCCGTGACCGCGCGCGGCGGGTGGCACAGCACGATCTTCGCCCCGCTGTTCGTCCTCGCCGCGATGCTCTCCGGCGTCGCCGCGGTGATCCTCGTGGTCGGCGCGCTCCGCAAGGTCTACGGCCTGCAGGAGTTCATCACCGCGAAGCATTTCCGGTACCTCTCGTACCTGCTCGTCGCGCTCGGCGTGGGCTACCTCTACTTCATGGTCAGCGAGTACGTGACCGAGGGATACCTCCTCGAGTCGACGACCACCCCGGTCCTTGAGGCAATCTTCACCGGCGCGTACGCGCCGGCCTTCTGGGCCTTCAGCGTCGGCGGCCTCGTGTTCCCGCTCATCCTCGCGGTCGCGCCCGGCCGGTTCCCGATCGGGCGCGCCTGCCTGGCGTCGGTGCTCGTCGTCGCCGGGATGTGGCTGAAGCGGTTCCTGATCGTCGTCCCGGGCATGGCCGAGCCGATCATGCCGTGGGATTGGGGTCGCTACTCGCCGACGTGGGTCGAGATCACGATCACGATCGGATCCGCGGCCGCGATCCCCTTGATCCTCATCGTGTTCTTCCGCTTCTTCCCGGTGATGTCGGTCCACGAGATGGACGAGGTCGAGGGAGTCGAAGAGCGCGCCCGGCCGCTCCTCGTGCCGGGGTTCGCGGGAGGCGGGGATGACTAGGCGGATCGCGGCTTCGCTCGCGCTCTCAGTGATCGCGATGCTCCTGCTCGCAACGCTCGCGGACGCGGCCACCCAGCAGACGACGATCCAGCTCAGCGTCGCGGCCGCCGAGAAGGCCGAGCAGGGCTACGCCATCGCGGTCCGCGTGCGCACAGCCGACGGGAAGCCGGTGAACGAGGCGACGATCAGCTTCTACGAGCCCGTCGATCTGTTCGGCGCGCGCCAGATGTCCCTTGGTACCACCACGACAGATGGCCAGGGTCAGGGCATCTTCCTCTATCTGCCGGCGCAGCTCGGCTCGCATCAGATCATCGCCCGCTTCGCGGGACGCGATCAGGCCGCGAAGGCCGAGGCCACGACGACGTTCGACGCGGATGTGGCGGCAGCGGTCTACCAGCCCGAGACGGTTCCGCTCTCGGGATTCAGCCAGGTCGTGACCGTCGCCGTCGGCGTGATCGTTCTGGCGGTGTGGGCAGTCATCGCGTTCGCGCTTGTCAGCACGGCGCGTGGCGTACGACGTGGCGCCCGCGACCTTGGAACGAAGGGAGATCTCGCATGAAGCTCTATCCCCGCATCCTCGCGACCAGCGTCGCGTTCCTGTTCATCGCCGCGTCGTGCGGTTCCACCGGCGAGGGATCCGGAGCGGCCGCGCCGCTCCAGACCAAAGCCGCCGCGCCTGCCGCGCCCGCCGCACCGGTGGCCGCGGCGCCGAAGTTCCTCATCGTCGTCGGCGACACGATCCGGTCCCAGGCCGGGCTCAATGACGTCGAGAAGAACATCAACGCCCCCGGCATCCACTGCACCGAGCAGAGCCGGTTCCCGCAAGGCGGTCGGATCGTCTGGCGGATGAAGGTCATCGACCCGACGACCGGCAAGTACCTGGACGACAAGGCGATCGCGTCGTTCACCATCACGTACCCCGATGGCAAGACCGACAAGCTCGTCTACGGCGGGCACGGTGGCACCAAGGAAGCGCCTCAGGACTTCCTGTGGGCCGTCGGATTCACGGTCCCCGCTGACTACCCGACCGGCGCGTTCAACGTGAAGATCGAAGCCAAGAGCGTCGACGGCGCCACCGGGACCTTCGACGGGTTCAAGGTCACGGCGGCCCAGACGACGATCGTCAAGGCCGGCCAGGACTACCCCCGCAGCAACTAGCGCAGAAGAAGAAGGAGAACGAGATGTCCCGCCATCAGCGTCTGACACGGCTGGCGATCCTGCTCGCCGCCACGACGCTGGTGGCGGCGGCATGCACCGCCCAGCCGGCCTCCACGCCCAGCACCCAGCCGACCACCGCCCCGGCGGCCAAGTCCGCAGCACCGACGCAGGCCGTCGCGGCACCCAGTGCGGCTCCGACCGCCTCGGCGCAGCCGCTCGAGATCACCGGCAAGTTCGCGCTCGCCCCGGCCAACGGCCCGTGGGACACGAAGGTCACGGCGACCGCCACCGGTCTTTTGCCCGCGACCAAGTACGACCTCGTGTGGACCACCGGCAAGGTCGCCTGGAAGCTCTCCGACGACCGCAGCAAGTTCCTCGGGCGCACCGCGACCCCGGTCCAGAAGGTCCTGCTGAGCCCGACCACCGACGCGAGCGGCGCCTTCGAGGCGAGCCTCACCGTGCCCCATGGCTTCGGCTACGGGCACGACGTGATGGTCGTCGACGCGAAGGGCGTCGTCCGCAACAAGAGCCTGTTCGACGTCGACATGGTCACGACGATGAGCCCGACGCACGGGCCGGTCGGCACGCCGATCACCATCGAGGTGAAGGGCATCGGCTGGCAGTCGTACCAGAACAGCTTCCAGCTCGACTGGGACAACGCCTACACGGGCTGGGTCTCATCGATCACGACGGACGGCTACGCGAAGTTCGTGATCCCCGCGACCGGCGCCGTCGGCACGCACATCATCACCCTCGGCCACAGCGAGTTCGGCGCCCCGTACATGAACCCGAACCAGCAGCCGGTCGTCGCGTCGCGGCCGTTCCCGCACATGCCATTCATGATCACGGCCGGCGCGGCCGTCCTCCCGGAGCCGGCGGAGGAGCAGGGCTTCGCCGTCATCGACGCCAAGCCGGTGGATAAGGGCATCTGGTCGTCGCCGTACGGCGGAGCGGTCGGCTCGCCCGCCACGCTCAACGCGAAGGCGCTCCCCGCGAACAGCGACGTGGACCTCAGTTGGACGACGATGGTCGGGAACCGCTCGGTGACCGGCTTCGAGGAGCGCACCTCGCCCCTTGGTAAGGCGCGCACCGACCCGAACGGCTCGTTCGCCTGGTCCTTCAAGGTCCCGGACGACCTCGGTGGCGATCACGTGATCACCGCGAAGATCGGTGGCGCCGTCGTCGCGAAGACGAACCTCTACATCCTGGCGAGCGCCTTCCCGCTCTCGGTCGACAGCGGCCCGGCGGGGACACGCACGACGCTCCACCTCAAGGGCGTCGGCTGGACCGAGACCGAGCAGATCTACCACGTGGTCGTGGACAACGCGTTCACCGGGTACGCCTGCGCCTTCCAGAGCGCCGGCGATCTCACGATCTTCCTCACGATGTCGGGGGCACCGGGATGGCACTTCATCGACATGTACCCCGGGATCTACCAGGGGACCGAGACGCGGCCCGCGAACTACAAGATGCCGCAGCTCACGGCGCTCGACGATCACCCCGGAAACCCGCTTCCCATCTTCCGCTTCGCGTTCTTCCTGCAGTGATCAGCCCCGGCCTGCGCCCGGCCGCCCAGGGCTGACGCTTCGGGACCTTTGGCCCTACGAGATGGGGACCTGCGGACATCGGTCGGAGAACGATCGGCATCCTACGGTCGTCGCATGACAGGACACCACATCGAGCTTGATCCGCGGGCGCCGTTCAATCCGATCGGCGAGGGCTATCGCTATCTGCTGCTGACCATCATCACGGTCGCGGTCGTGTTCGCGTCGACGGTGGTCGTCGTCGCGTCGGTCAGCCAGACCAAGGTCGCACCGGCGGCCGCGGCGACGCCGATGCCTGCCGATATGCCGGGGATGGTCATGGCGCCGACCGGCGTCGTGCAGCCGGCCGTCAATGCCCCGGCTGTGGCCGTGAAGCCAGTGACGGTCTCCGAGATCTCGCGGCCAGCCGCCGCGGTGCCCCCGCCGATCACCCGGACGGTGCCAACGACGGTCTCGATCACCCTCGAGACGAAGGAGGTCGTCGCGAAGCTCGACGACGGCCAGACCTACAGCTACTGGACGTTCGACGGGACGGTGCCCGGACCGATGCTTCGGGTGCTCGTTGGCGACACGGTCGAGCTGCACCTGAAGAACGCGCCAGGGGACCTCATGCAGCACTCGATCGACCTGCACGCGGTGAATGGACCGGGCGGCGGCGCGACGGCGACGATGGTCATGCCCGGACAGGAGAGCAAGTTCACGTTCAAGGCCCTCAACCCGGGTCTCTTCATCTATCACTGCGCCACCGCGCCGATCCCGATGCACATCGTGAACGGGATGTTCGGCATGATCCTGGTCGAGCCGGTCGGCGGCCTGCCGAAGGTCGACCACGAGTACTACGTGATGCAGAGCGAGCTCTACACGACGACCGCGTTCGGCACGCCAGGCCACCACGAGTTCTCGAACGCGAAGCTCCTCGACGAGCGCCCTGACTACGTCCTGTTCAACGGCCGGGTCGGCGCGCTGACCGGCCCCGGCGCCCTCAAGGCGAAGGTCGGCGAGACGGTGCGGATCTACTTCGGCGTCGGTGGGTTCGTCGACTCGAACTTCCACGTGATCGGTGAGATCTTCGACCGGGTGTACCCCGAAGGCGCGTTCGCCCAGCCGCTCGACAACGTGCAGACGACCCTCGTGCCCGCCGGCGGGGCGGTCGCGGTCGAGTTCACGCTGAACGTTCCGGGTCGATACACCCTGGTCGATCACGCGCTGCCCCGGGCTCTGAACAAGGGCGCGGCCGGCTACCTCGAGGTCGAGGG
>CAZMLV010000062.1:0-7245 GCA_964567235.1 uncultured Chloroflexota bacterium
GCGCAGATCCGGGTCATCGGCCCCGGCGTCTGCGTCGTGAACGAGGCCGCCAAGCTGTTCGACTATCTCGCGAAGGAGACCTGCGGCATCTGCGTCCCGTGCCGCGTCGGCACGAAGCGGGTCGAGGGCATCCTCGAGGGCATCTATTCCGATCTTGGCCGCGCCGACGACCTGCCGTGGCTCGGCCAGCTCGCGGACCATCTCGAGCAGTTCTCGCTCTGCGGCTTCGGGATCACGAGCGCGTCGATCCTGAAGACGACCATGACCGAATTCGCCGACGACTACCGCTCGCACATTGAGGGTCACGCCTGCCCGACCGGCACGTGCGCCCCCGCGCGGTCGCGGCGCTATGAAACGATGGCCCAGCCATGAGCTTGATCCAGGACTACGGCCCGTCGGAGTCGCAGATCCCGACGGTCTCGCATCACGGCGAGATCCCGTCGGGCCAGCCGGTCTGCCAGATCACGATCGACGGCCAGGACGTGACCGCGGTGGTCGGCGAGTCGATCCTCCGCGCGGCCCAGCGAGCCGGGTTCAACGTTCCGACGCTCTGCGACGACGAGAAGCTCGCGCCGGCTGCGGCGTGCCGGATGTGCCTCGTCGACGTCGAAGGCTTCGACCGCCCGCAGCCCAGCTGCCATCTCGCGGTCGAGCCGGGGATGAAGGTCACCGCGACGAGCGACGGCCTGTTCTCGATGCGCAAGCAGAACCTCGAGTACATCCTCTCGGACCACAACGCGTACTGCATGCCACCGTGCCAGGTCGGCTGCCCGACGCACATCGACATCCCCGGCTACCTCGAGCTCATGGCGAAGGGCCAACACGTCGAGGCCGCGCGGCTCGTGAAGGAAGTGCTGCCGTTCCCGTACGCCCTGGGGCTGGTGTGCCCGAAGCCGTGCCAGGAGGTCTGCCGGCGCGGTCTCGTCGAGGAGGAGATCGCCATCTGCCAGTGCCACGGGTACACCGGCGAGCTCGTCATGGAGATGGACCAGGCCCCGACCCCATTTCCGCAGGAGGCCGCGACCGGCAAGCGCGTCGCGGTCATCGGCGCCGGACCGGCGGGGCTCACCTGCGCCTACTACAGCGCGCTCAAGGGCCACGCGGTCACGGTGTTCGACATGATGGAGAAGCAGGGCGGGATGCTCCGCTACGGCATCCCGGAGTACCGGCTCCCGAAGGTGAAGCTCGACAAGGAGCTCGACTCCGTCTGGCAGCTCCGCGACGCCGAGTTCAAGGGCGGCATGAAGCTCGGCCGCGACTTCACGATCGACGACCTCTTCGCCCAGGGCTACGACGCCATCTTCCTCGGCATCGGTGCCTGGACGAGCAACCAGCTGCGGATCCCGGGTGAAGACCTGCCCGGGGTCACCGAGGCGATCAACTACCTCCGGCAGAACGCCTCCGGCGACCCGGTGCCGGTCGGGCAGGGGAACAAGGTCGTCGTCCTCGGCGGCGGGTTCACCACGTTCGACTGCGCCCGCACATCGCGGCGCCTCGGCGCCGAGGTCATCGTCGTGTACCGCCGTGGCCGCAAGGAGATGGGCGCGCACTACACCGAGGTCGATGACGCCGAGCACGAGGGCATCAAGCTGGAGTTCTTTGCCGCGCCGGTCCGGATCGTCGAGAAGAACGGCCGCGCCGCAGGCGTCGAGTTCCAGCGGATGGCGCTCGGCGAGCCCGACGCGTCGGGGCGGCGCCGCCCGGTCCCGGTCGAGGGGTCCGAGTTCATCATCGAGTGCGACACGGTCATCCCGGCCATCGGACAGTCGCCGGTGCTCGACTGGATGGAGACCACCCCGGGCATCAAGAAGACCCGCCGCGAGACGATCGTCGCGAACGGCGCGCTCATGACCGATCGCCCGGGCGTGTTCGCCGGCGGCGATGCCCAGATGGGCCCCGTGACGGTCATCCAGTGCGTGGCCCAGGGCAAGCTCGCGGCGAAGGCGATGGACCGGTACCTCGCCGGGGATGACATGTCGGTCGTGGCCGAGGAGATCCGCGAAGAGGAGCGGGTCCCCGAGCTCATCGACATCGTCCCGTACAAGCCCGAGGAGCCGCAGGTCCGGATGCCGTTCCTTCCGTTCGCGGACCGCGTGAAGAGCTTCGAGCTCATCGAGAAGGGTTACGACAAGGCCGGCGCCGAGAAGGAGGCCGCCCGCTGCCTGCAGTGCGTGTGCCCCGACGTCGGGCGCTGCCATCTCCAGCGGCTCTCCCTCGAGCACGGGCTCACCGAGAACAAGTTCCACCGGGCCGAGCCGATCGACTACCACGACTACGAGTACGACTTCAGCCACGACTTCATCCTTCGCGACCTGAACAAGTGCATCAACTGCACGCAGTGCGTGCGGATCTGTCGCGACGTCATCGGCGCGAACTGCTACGGCCTCATGGGCGCCGGCTACGACTCGATCGTCACGACGCCGTGGAACGTCTCGCTGAGCTACACCGACTGCGTGTCGTGCGGCGCGTGCGCCGAGACGTGCCCGACCGGCGCGCTGATGATGCGCGAGCGCGATTTGCAGACGTACGAGCTCGACGTGGTGCGCTGCATCTACTGCGGTGACTGCGTCGAGGTGTGCCCGCACGGCGCGCTCGGTGAGACGCCGAACTTCGAGCTCTCGACGTATCAGCGCTTCGGAGTCACCGTTCTCGCGAAGGAGGAGCTCGCCTCGGCGCGGACGTGGAAGCCGTCCGAGCACATCCCGCTCGCGGACGAGTCGAAACGCGACTCGATCCGACCGCCCGAGATCCGGCCGCCCGGCCCCCCGCGCTGGAACGCATAGCCGCGGCCGACCGGCGTCTCGCCTGGGACGCCTGCCTCAACGTGCGCGACCTCGGCGGGCTCCGCTGCGGCGGCGCGACGCTCAGGCGTGGTCGCCTGGTGCGGGCGTCGATGCTCGGCACGCTCTCGCCCGGCGGCCGTGAAGCGATGCGCGCGCACGGCATCCGGACGGTCATTGACGTACGGACCGAGGACGAGCTTGCGGAGGCCCCCAGTCCGTACCGCGAGGGCGTGACGTATCGCAACGTGCCATTCACCGTTGCACGCACGATGGGACTGCATCGCGCGGCGGCCGACGGGACCATGCCGGACGAGCTTCGGCGCCTTGCGGCCGCCGAGGGCGGCATCGCCGGACCGGTGCGCGCGATCGCCGCCGCTGAGCCCGGAGTGCTGCTCCACTGCCTGGCCGGGCGGGATCGGACAGGGATCGTCGTCGCCGTCGTGCTGGCCGCTCTGGACGTCCCCGACGTGGAGATCGTCGCCGACTACGTCGAGAGCGACGCGGAGCTCGAGCCCGACTACGCGCGGTTCCGGTCCGCCAACCCCGACCGGGCGGCCGACGTCGACGCCGGGATCGAGCGACGGGCCTCGACGATGGGTGAGATGCTCGCGGCGCTGCGGCTGTCGTTCGGCGGCTCCGCCGCGTATCTGAAGACCGCCGGCGTCACCCGCGTCGAGATCGAGGCGATCCGCGCGAAGCTGACCGCGTGACCCTGCGCGACCGGCTGGTCGAGCGCATCCGCGCCCGCGGCCCGATCACGTTCGCCGACTTCATGGATGCCGCGCTCTACGACCCGCAGGACGGCTACTACACCGCGCACGCGGCGATCGGATTCGATGGCGCCGACTTCCTGACGTCGCCCGAGCTCGGGCCCGCTTTCGGGCGTGCGCTCGCTCGCGCGGCCATCGACGCGTGGAGCGGGATCGGCAAGCCGGCTCAGTGGGATCTCGTCGAAGCCGGAGCGGGGCGGGGGATCCTCATGCGCGATCTGCTCGACGCGCTCGGGAAAGAGAAGGGCGAGGCGGCGCGCACCGCGCGGCCGGCGATCGTCGAGGTGTCCCCGCGGCTCCGCGAACAGCAGGCCCTGGCCCTCGAGGGCCGCGAGCTGCGTTGGGCGTCGGTCGCGCGAACGCTCGCGCCGATCCGCGGCATCGTCTTCGCGAACGAGGTGCTCGACGCGTTCCCCGTGCACGTGATGGTCCGGAGCGACGACGGCGTGCGCGAGGTGTACGTGGACGCGAAGGACGGCGCGCTCGTCGAGGCCCTGCGCGCGCCAAGCCACCCCGACCTGCGCTATCGCGTGCCCGACAGCCTGCCCGTCGGCGGACGGTGGGAGGTGAGCCTCGGGGCTGAGAGCTGGGTCGCGCAGCTCGCGGCGGCGCTCGCACAGGGCTACCTCGTGATCATCGACTACGGCGGCGAGGAGGTGGATCTCCTGAGCCGCGGCGGTGCGGGCACGGTCCGCGGCTTCTCGCGCCACCGCCTCGTCGCCGAAGCGCTCGCCGCGCCCGGCGCGCACGACCTGACGGCGAGCGTGAACATCACCGCGATCCGCCGGGCCGCGGAAGGCGCCGGCCTGACCTTCGCCGGGATGACCACGCAGCGCGACGCGCTCCTCGGCCTCGGCGTGCGCGAGCAGTACGGCCGGCCCACCGATCCGCTCGACCAGCTGCGCGCGGCGAGCAAGCGCTCCGCGATCGACGTGCTCGTCGAGCCGAACGGCCTCGGCGCGTACACCGTGCTGGTCTTTGCCAAGGACGCGCCGGCCGCGGGGATGCGCATCCTGGCTCGGTAGACTTCCGCCATGCGCATCCGCGTCGGCTGTGAGTTCGTCTGGGAGACCACCGTCCCGGTCCCGATGCTCATGCTCGTCAAGCCGCGCGCCGACGCCGATCACCTCGCCGTCTATGAATCGACCTGGAGCGACCCCCAGCTCTCGATCCACGAGTACAAGGACCTCTTCGGCAACAACTGCTGGCGCTTCGTCGCGCCGGAGGGCACGTCGGCCGTCCGCTACGACGCCGTCGTGGAGATCCCGGAAACACCGGACCCGGTCGTGCCGCACGCCGCGCTCCACGCGGTCGAGGACCTGCCGGACGATGCGATCGTGTTCACCCTCCCGAGCCGGTACGTGGAGTCGGACAAGCTCCTCGATGTCGCATGGGAGCTGTTCGGCAACACCGCGCCGACCTGGGAGCGGATCCAGGCCGTGTGCGACTGGGTGCACCACAACATCCAGTTCGTGAACGGGTCGTCCACGCCGGCCACGACGGCGTACGACGTCTATCAGCAGCGGATGGGCGTCTGCCGCGACTTCGCGCTGCTCTCGGTCGCGTTCTGCCGCGCGTTGAACATCCCCGCGCGCTACACGTTCGGCTACCTGCCGGACATCGCGATCGAGCCGCCGGACGTCCCGATGGATTTCCACACCTGGTTCGAGGCCTACGTCGGCGGGCGGTGGTACACGTTCGACGCGCGCCACAACACGCCGCGCGTCGGGCGCGTCGTCATCGGGCGCGGCCGGGATGCGGTCGACTGCGCGCTCTCGACCGCGTACGGCAACGCACGCCTCGCGAAGTTCACCGTCTGGTCTGACGAGATCACCGCCGAGCGGCCGGGCGGCCCGCCGCAGGAAGAGGACGCTGACAACGCGGAGGCCGCCGCGCGGGCACAGTCCTGAGCGGCCGGCCGGACTGGCCTCGGGTCCAGCGCGCCGTCTTTCGCGTGCGGCAGCACTACCGGTACACGTACACGGGCGCGGTGTGGGATCTCCACCAGCGGCTCCTGATGGTGCCCCGCGATTCCTATCGCGGTCAGCGGCTGCTCCATCACGAGCTCGTCGTACGCGGCACCGAAGGCGACCACCGCCTGACCTGGGAGCGCGACGAGTTCGGGAACCGGGTCGCGCGTGTCACCGCGAACCGGGTGCCGCAGGCGATCGACTTCGAGGCGACCTTCCGGCTCGAGCGCACGGCGGAGCCGGGCGCGATCGATGGCCCGCCCTGGCGGAACGACGCGGAGCGTCTGGCGTACCTCCGACCGACCGCGCTCACCGCACCGGACAAGCGGCTCATCGAGGCGGCTCTGGACATCGCCCATGAGGCGGCCGATGCCGGCGAGCGCGCCGAGCGCGCGCACCGCTGGGCGGCCACGGCAATCACCTACCAGTTCGGGATCACCGGGTACAGCACTCCGGCGGCGATGGCCCTCCATCTCGGCCGTGGGGTCTGCCAGGACTACGCGCACATCCTGCTGGCCGTCCTTCGGCTCCTGAACGTGCCGGCCCGCTACGTGTCGGGGCACCTCATCGGCGAGGGCGCGCCGCACGCGTGGGTCGAGGCGTTCGTCGAGCGGCGCGATGGCCGCGTCGAGGTCATTGGCTTCGACCCGACGCACTCGCGCCGCACGCGGCTGGATTACCTCACCGTCGCTGTCGGGCGCGACTACGCCGACGTCTCGCCGACGTCGGGCACGTACAGCGGGCCGGCCATCGGCCGGCTGGCGGCCACGAAGCGGGCCGAGGTCCTCGAGCTCGACGGCGTGACCGCGGCGGTCGCATGACCACCGGCTCGCGCGCGAGCGTGCTGCCCTCGTACGCGCCGGGGGAATTCTGGGACGAGATGTTCGCGGCCCCCGGCCAGGTGCGGCCGCACTACGCGGACCTCGCCCGCCGCCTGACGACGCTCAGCTCCGCGGATGTCCAGAAGCGCCAGCGTGCGGCCGAGCTGTCGTTCCAAGCGCAGGGGATCACCTTCTCGGTGAACCAGGATCCGAGCGGCCCCGAGAAGACGATGCCGTTCGATCTCGTCCCGCGGATCGTGACCGCGGAGGAATGGACGCGGATCGAACGCGGGCTCGAGCAGCGCGTCCGGGCGCTCAACCTGTTCCTGCACGACATCTATCACGAGCAGCGCATCCTGCGTACCGACCTCATCCCGGCTGAGCTCGTGCTCGGCGCGCGAGGGTACCGCCGCGAGTTCCGCAACGTCGATGTGCCGCTCGGGGTCTACACGCACGTCGTGGGCAGCGACCTCGTGCGCGACGGGCGGGGGACCTGGTTCGTGCTCGAGGACAACCTGCGCGTGCCGTCGGGCGTCTCGTACGTGGTCGAGAACCGCCGCGTCCTGAAACGCGTGTGGCCCCAGATCTTCACCGACTACCGCGTGCGCCCGGTGGAAGGCTATCCCCAGGACCTGCTCGAGGTGCTGCGCGCCGTCGCGCCCGGCTCCGACGATCCGACCGTCGTGCTGCTCACGCCTGGCGTGCACAACTCCGCGTTCTTCGAGCACGCGTTCCTGGCGAAGTCCATGGGCATCGATCTCGTGCAGGGATCGGACCTGTTCGTCGACGACGCGGCCGTGTACATGCGGACGACGCGGGGCCGGCGACGGGTCGACGTCATCTACCGCCGGGTCGACGACGACTTCCTCGATCCGCTCGCGTTCCGCGCCGATTCGCTCCT
>CAZMLV010000062.1:7345-9582 GCA_964567235.1 uncultured Chloroflexota bacterium
AACGAGAGCGGCGGGTACGGGATGCTCATCGGCCCGCACGCGCCGAAGAAGGACCTCGACGCGTACCGTGCGCGCGTGCGCGACGACCCGCGCGGCTACATCGCCCAGCCGACGCTCGCGCTGTCGCGTCACCCGACCTGGAGCGTCGACCATCTCGAGGGCCGCCACGTGGACCTGCGGCCGTTCATCCTGTTCGGCCGCGACGTCAAGGTCACCCCAGGCGGGCTCACCCGCGTCGCCCTGCGCAGCGGGTCGCTCGTCGTGAACAGCTCCCAGGGCGGCGGGGCCAAGGACACCTGGGTACTGGAGGCCGAGCCGTGCTGAGCCGGGTCGCCGACGATCTCTACTGGGTCGCGCGCTACGTCGAGCGCGGGATCGCCGTGTCCCGGCTCGTGGATGTGACCCGGCACCTCGAGCTCGACGCCGGCACCGAGGACTTCTGGGCGCCGCTCGTCGGCGCGATCGACCTGGCCGGCGACGACGTCCGCTTCTACCTCACGAGCGACACGATGAATCCCGACTCCCTGGTCTCGTGCGTGCGCGCGGCTCGCACCCTGTCCCGCGGCATCCGTGAGGCGATGTCGAGCGAGATGTGGGAGGAGCTGAACTCGCTGTACGGCTCGCTCGCCGCGCCGACGGTCGCGCGTCCGCGCGGCGAAGCGGTCTCCTTCGCGCGGCTCGTGCGCGAGCGGCTGCAGTCGTTCCAGGGCCTGGCCGAGTCGACGCTCGCGCGCGACGAGCCCTGGCACTTCCTCGAGCTCGGCAAGTTCGTGGAGCGCGCCGACGACGTGGCCCGGGTGCTGAACCGCCAGTCGCACCTGCTCGCCGCCGGCAGCCAGACCAAGGACCCGACCGGTCCCGACGTCGTCCGGTGGCTCGCGGTGCTACGGAGCTGCGGATCGGCCGAGGCGTACGCGCGCTACTACTCGCTGCGGGTCGAGCCGGCCCGTCTGGTCGAGTTCCTCCTGCTGAACCCGATCTTCCCGCAGTCCGTGCGGTTCTCGCTGACCGGGGCGTGCCTGTCGCTCGATGCGCTCGCCGCCCTGCGGTCGGCGGCCGGCAACGAGCCCGGCCCGGCCGTCCGGACGCTCGGCCGGGCTCGCGCGCAGGTGGAGCTCACGGCCATCGACGAGGTCTTCGAGCGGGGCCTCGAGGGGTTCCTGTCGAACATCCAGGAGCTCATCGCGCAGGCCTCGGAGGAGCTCTCGGCGACCTACCTGCGCGACGAGCCGGTGCCCGGCCGCCTCGTCGGGGTCGCGCGGGCCACGATGATCATGGCCGCGCAACAGCAACAGCAATGAGGATCACGGTCGAGCACCGCACCCAGCTGTCGTACAGCGACGACGTGGTCGAGAGCGTCATGGACTCGCGCCTCGGGCCGCGTACGGACGAGCACCAGCGCTGGATCTCATTCGATCTGCGGGTCGAGCCGACGGCGTCGGTGCGGCGATACAACGACGGCTTCGGCAACGCCGCCCATCTCATCACGATCGCCCGGCCGCACCGCACGATCGACCTCGTTATGCGCGGCGAGATCGAGACGACGCTCGTCGATCCGTTCCAGCCGCGGCGCGCGCGGCCCACCGTCCTTGGGCCGGGCGACGCGATGGACTTCCTGTCTCCGTCACCGCTGATCCCGCGCGTCGCGGAGCTCGCGACGATGGCCGAGCCCTTCGCCCGGACGCCGCCGTTCGAGGCCGTTCAGGCGCTCATGCATCTCGTCCACGAGCGCCTCGACTACCGGCCCGACGTGACGACCGTCGAGACGAGCGTCACCGAGGTGCTCACGCACTCGTCCGGCGTATGCCAGGACTTCGCGCACGTGCTCGTCGCGCTCTGCCGCGCGATCCGCATCCCCGCGCGCTACGTGAGTGGGTACATCCTCGTCGGCGCCGATCCCGACGCGCCGAAGCGCGGTGCGGCCGCGTCGCACGCCTGGGTCGAGGCGTTCACCCCGACGCACGGCTGGCGCGGGTTCGATCCGACGAACGACGTGCTGGCGAGCGAGCACCACGTGAAGATGGCCATCGGCCGCGACTATCACGATGTGCCGCCGACCCGCGGGACGTTCCGCGGCGTGGCGGACGAGGAGCTCGCCGTCGAGGTGGCGACGATAGAGGTCGCCGCGCCGAGCCCGACCGGGCGATAAACTGACGGACCGCGGGCTCTTAGCTCAGTTGGTTAGAGCGTTGCCTTGACATGGCAGAGGTCACTGGTTCGAGCCCAGTAGAGCCCAC
>CAZMLV010000063.1:0-9389 GCA_964567235.1 uncultured Chloroflexota bacterium
TGATTCAGGGCGACGAGGAACGCGACGAGGTAGATCGCCCCGATGCCGCGCTCGATCACCAGCCGCGCGAGCCAGTAGTCCGGCGCCTCGACCCAGGTCATCGGTCCGCAAACGTAGCCGCTGGTGGTACACCGGATATCGGGCCGTTCTGGGCGGGCTAAAGAAAGCCAGGGCCCAGCGGCTCGTTGAAGGGAAGACGTGAGCGCGGACGCCGCCTGGGAAGACCTCTACGAACAGGAGTACCCCCGGCTGCTGCGCGCGCTGACCGCCATCGCCGGCGACGAAGGCGCCGCCGAGGACGCGGTCCAGGAGGCATTCGTGCGGGCATTCAAGCAGGGCCTCGCGTCGCTCGACCGTCCGGGGGCGTGGCTCGTGGTGGTCGCGACGCGTGTGCTGTTCCGCGACCGGCGCCGCCGCGTGACGGACGTCGCGGTGGAGACGCTCCCGATCGCGCGTGACGACATCGACTTCGCGATCGAGCGCGCGGACCTGCTTGTCGCGCTCCGGCAGCTTCCGGAGCGCCAGCGCGCCGTCGTCGTCGCCCGCTACTACTACGACCTCTCGTACGAGGAGATCGCCAAGGCCTTCGCCATCCGGAGCGGCACGGTCGGCGCGACGCTCTCGCAGGCGCTCGCCAGGCTCCGGGCGGCCCATGCCGCGCGGCAGCTCGTACGCGGGGCGCTGCGACCGTGAACGAGCGCGATCAGAACGGTCTCGGCCGAGCGCTCGCGCGCGCCATCGATACGCAGCGGGTGCGCGAGACGCCCTTCGCGTCGTCCCGTCTGGCCGCGCGATCGAAGCCGGAGGTGAAGCGGACCTTCACCTTCCAGCTCGCCCTCGCGGTCGCGCTCATCGCGCTCGGCGCAGCCGGCGCCCTGCTCGGCCAGACGGACCTGACCAAAGATCTCGGCGTCGCGAGCGGCCCCCGACTGACGCCGGTCACCCGAGCGGCGCCCGGTGCGCCGGTCGTCGTCGGCCACATCGAGGACGCGATCAACCCGATCACGGCCCGCTACGTCGAGCGCGTGATCGCGGACGCGCAGTCGGCCGGCGCTCCGGCGGTGGTCTTCGTGATCAACACGCCGGGCGGGCTCATCGACTCGACATACCAGATCACGACCGACTTCCTGAACGCGCCGCTCCCCGTGGTGACGTACGTCGCGCCGTCGGGCGCGCGGGCGGCCTCGGCCGGGACGTTCATCACGATGGCCGGCGCGATCGCGGCGATGGCCCCGGCGACGAACATCGGAGCGGCACACCCGGTCGACAGCTCCGGCGCCGACATCCAGGGCGATCTCCGGCTGAAGGCCGAGAACGATGCCGTGGCCCAGATCACCAAGATCGCCAAAGCCCGCGGGCGCAACGAGCTGTGGGCCGAGGACGCCGTGCGCAACAGCGTGAGCATCCGCGACGACCAGGCCATCGGGCTCAAGGTCGTCGATGTCATCGCGACCGATCTACCGGATCTGCTGGCCAAGATCGACGGGAAGAGCGTGCAGGTGAACGGCCAGTCCGTCACCCTGGCGACGAAGGCAGCGGCGATCGACGACGACGGGATGAGCCCGTTCGAGACCTTCCTCCACTTCGTCGTCGATCCGCAGATCGCGCTGCTGCTGTTCACGATCGGCACGTACGGTCTGATCTTCGAGCTGTCGAACCCGGGGCTCATCTTTCCCGGGATCATCGGGGTGATCGCGATCGTCATCGCGCTCTTCTCGTTCGGGACGCTCGACGCGAACGCCGCCGGCATCGCGCTGATGATCTTCGCCCTCGTCCTGTTCATCGCCGAGGTGAAGGTCGTGAGCCACGGGCTCCTGCTCGCGGGTGGCATCGCGTCGCTGCTGCTCGGCGCGATCATCGTGTTCCCGCCTGGGCGGCCCACCTTCCCGGGTCTGCGAAATACCGCCGACCCGATCACGCTGCTCCTGATCGTCGGCACGGCCGCGCTGTTCTTCGTGGTCGTCGTCCGGCTGGCCGTCGGCTTCCAGCGGCTGCCGGTGGCCAGCGGCGCCTCGTTGCTGGTCGGGTCACTCGGAGTGGCGAAGACGGAGCTCGCGCCGTCCGGCATCGTCCGCGCCGGAAGCGACGAGTGGAGCGCGGTGAGCGAGGGCGGTCCGATCCCACAAGGCGCCGCGGTCCGCGTGCGGCGTGTCGATGGCTTGCGACTTATCGTCGGCCCGGAGGCCTCGCCCTCCGGAAGAAGGGAAAGCTGATGTCAACCGAGCTCGTGATCCTCGCGTTCCTGCTGGTCGTCGCCCTCCTGGTCCTGCGGACGGTCGTGCACATCGTCCCCGAGTACCAGCGGCTCGTCGTGTTCGCTCTCGGCCGCTACCAGAAGACGAGCGGGCCGGGGCTCGTGCTGCTGCTCCCACCTCCGATCCAGAGCTCGGTGACGGTGGACCTCCGTGAATTCAGCGTCGAGATCCCGCAGCAGACCTGCATCACGAAGGACAACGCGACGATCTCGATCGACTTCCTGATCTTCCAGCAGGTCGTCGAGGCGTCCGATTCGGTGATCAAGGTCCAGAACTTCCGCCAGCAGGTGCAGCAGATCGCGTCGACCACGCTCCGCGCGGTCATCGGTGACCTGGTGCTGGATGACGCGTTCGCCAAGCGCGAGCAGATGAACGAGGTCCTGCGGATCAAGCTCGATGACGAGACCCACCGCTGGGGCGTGAAGGTGAACCGGGTCGAGATCCGCGAGATCGTCCCGCCGCGGGAGATCCAGGAGGCGATGACCCGGCAGATGACCGCCGAGCGGATCCGCCGGGCGTCGGTGACCGAGGCGGAGGGGAAGCGGGCGTCCGCGATCCTCGTGGCCGAGGGCGACAAGCAGTCGAACATCCTGCAGGCCGAAGGCGCCCGCCAGTCCGCGATCCTCCGGGCCGAAGGCTTCGCCCTGGCGCTCGGGAAGATCAACGAGACCGCGATGGGCGCCGATGCCCGGACGATCACGCTCCAGTACTTCGAGGCCCTGAAGGCCCTCGGCGCCTCGCCGGCAACGAAGTTCATCATCCCGACCGAGTTCAGCGCGCTCGCCGCACCCCTCGCCGCGATGGCGAGAAGTGCGGCCGAGCCGCCGGCGAAGACCTAGCTCTTACCGCCCGCGGAGGCGGACGAAGGGACGGCGCGACCGGCCAGGAGGCGCGCTGTCCCCGCGGTCCGCTTCCGCGAGCCGGATCGCCATCGGCCGGGCCAGCCGGCGCTGGCCGAACGGCGAGTACACGCGCGGCGGGATGTCGCGGAGCGGCGCGCGGAGGGCTGCTCGCGCGCCGCCCGCTGACGAAGGGAGGGGAAAGGCGATGGCGATGGCCACGGTGACACCTCGTGACGGCGGATTTCACCTGCTCCAAGGCTCCCGCTCGAACAGGTGTTCGGGCATCATAGAACGGGTGTTCGAACTGTCAAGAGGGCAAGAATCGCCGTGAAATACTCGGAACCGGTGGAGTCGACGGCTCTCGGCGTGGATCTGGCGCCCCAGCGACCGAAGGCCGTTCGGGAGCAGGTCGAGCTGCCGAACCACATCCTCGAGCCGGCCTGGCAGGGCACCCGGGTGCTCGTGCGCATCGGCCACGGCGGCCCGCCGTTCCTTGGCTACGACGGGCCGGTCGACGGGCCGCGCGAGCTCTTCGACGCGATCCAGGCGGAGACCCACTCGACGACCGCGATCCTCGACGGCGTGCTCGTCGCGAACTGGGAGGACGACCGCGATCTCGAGATCGACCCGCAGGGCAACGCCTTCACCCGCGAGTCGCCGCGCCGCCAGATCTTCAGCGCCTTCGACCTGCTGGAGGTCGACGGCGATCCGCTGCTGGGCGTGCCACTGCTCGAGCGCAAGCGCCACCTCGAGGGACTCGTGACGCCGAGCATGAATGTCCGGCTCACCGCGTACGTGACCCGCGGACTCCGCGCGTGGCGCGAGACCCTGACCGGCCTCGGCTTCAAGCGCGTCGTCCTCAAGGACTGGAACAGCCCATACTCGCCAGGCCAGACAGCGGCCTCGTGGCTGTCCATCGACAAGCTCAATCCACCGAAGCTGAAATGAACGACAGAAGGAGAGCCGGCGCATGAGGTCCGCAGCGACCATTGATCACACCCAGCGCGACCCGTGGGAGGTCGCGATCGAGCAGTTCGACACCGCGGCCGACAAGCTCCACCTCGACCCGAACATGCGTGGCATCCTCCGCGAGTGTCAGCGTGAGCTGACCGTCCACTTCCCGGTGCGGATGCAGGAGGGCGCGGTGAAGGTCTTCACCGGCTACCGCGTCCAGCACAACACCTCGCGCGGCCCGGGGAAGGGCGGGATCCGGTACCACCCGGCTGCGACGCTCGGCGAGGTCAAGGCCCTCGCGATGTGGATGACGTGGAAATGCGCGGTCGTCGGCATCCCGTATGGCGGCGCCAAGGGCGCCGTGATCTGCGACCCGAAGACCATGACCCTGCAGCAGCTCGAGACGCTGACCCGCCGCTACACGACGGAGATCGCGCTGCTCATCGGTCCGGAGCGCGACATCCCGGCACCGGACGTGAACACGAACGCCCAGACGATGGCCTGGATCATGGACACCTATTCGATGCACGCGGGGCACACCGTCCCCGCGGTCGTCACCGGCAAGCCGCTCTCGATCGGCGGCAGCGAGGGTCGCAACGAGGCGACTGCGCGCGGCGCGGTCTATACGATCATCGAAGCGTCGAAGCATCTCGGGCTCGACCTCGAGGGCGCCCGGGTCGTGGTGCAGGGCTTCGGCAACGCCGGCTCGTTCTCGGCCAAGCTCATGGCCGAGCTCGGTGCGGTCGTCGTCGGCCTGTCGGACACCCAGGGCGGCATCCACAACGCGAAGGGCATCGATCCGAACAAGGTCGACGCGTACAAGCGCGAGACCGGCAGCGTCGTGGGCTTCCCCGGATCGGAGACGGTGAGCAACAGCGAGCTGCTCGAGCTCGACTGCGAGATCCTGATCCCCGCCGCGATCGAGAACCAGATCGGGGAGCACAACGCGCCCCGGATCAGGGCCAAGCTCGTGGCCGAGGCCGCGAACGGGCCGACCAGCCCCGAGGCCGACCGGATCCTCTTCGACAAGGGCGTCTTCCTGATCCCGGACATCCTCTGCAACGCCGGCGGCGTGACGGTCTCGTACTTCGAGTGGGTCCAGGACCTGCAGAACCTGTTCTGGCGGGAGGCCACGATCAACGCGCGGCTCAAAGAGGTCATGGTGAAGTCGTTCAACGACGTCCTGCAGATGTCGTTGAAGCACAAGGTCCACATGCGGACGGCCGCGTACATGGTCGCGGTCGCGCGCGTGGCCGAGGCGACCCTGACGCGAGGCATATACCCCTAAACGCGTGCCGCCCTCGGGCGGCCTAGATCGGCGACCTGGCTGCAAGAGCTCATCGCGGTCGACCTGGAGACGACGGGGTTCGATCCCGAGATGGATCGGATCATCGAGATCGGCGCGGTGCGCGTCCGCCTGACCGCGGACGGCGCCGAGCCGGGCGAGACCTTCAGCACGCTCGTCGACCCCGGGCGCGACATCGGTAGGGCGATCACGCGGCTCACGGGGATCCGTGACCTCGATCTCGCCGGTGCACCGTCCGCCGCGGACGCGGTCGCGCGGTTCGCGGCGTTCGCCGGCGACGGGGTCTTCGTCGGCCACAACGTCGGCTTCGACCTGTCGTTCCTCGAGCAGAACGGCTTCGCGCCGGGTGCCCAGCGCCTCGACACGGCGGATCTCGCGTCGATGCTGCTGCCCACAGCACCGTCGTACGCCCTGCAACGCCTCGCCGCCGACGAAGGGATCGTTCCGGAGAGCGCCCATCGCGCGCTCGACGACGCGCTGACCTGCGCCGCAGTGCTCGGGACGCTCGCGTCCCGGGCACGCTCGCTCGCCCCGCCGTTGCTCGAAGAGGCCCGGTCGTACGCCACGGTCATCGGGCCCGCGGCCGAGCGGTTCTTCGCCGACGCGCTCGCCTCATCGGTCCGCCATGCGTGGTCCGGCGACCTGCTCCCCACGCTTTCGCCCGCGGCGAACCCGCCGGCCACGCCGCACGCGCCGCTCGATGCCGCGAGCGCGCTCGGGATGGACGGTCCCCTCGCGCGGTCCCTCGACCGCTTCGAGGACCGGCCTGAGCAGCGGCAGCTTGCGATCGAGATCGAGCGGACCATGGCCACGGGCGGCGTGCTCATGGCCGAGGCCGGCACGGGAGTGGGGAAGTCGATCGCGTATCTGCTGCCCGCGCTCGGCCGGGCGCTCGACGGCGAGCGGGTCATCGTGAGCACGCACACGCTGCCCCTGCAGGACCAGCTCGTGCGCAAGGATCTTCCCGATCTGCAGGCGGCGCTCGGGACGAACGTCCCGGTGGCGGTGCTGAAAGGCCGTTCGAACTACCTCTGCCCCCGCCGCTGGCAGCTGTTCCGCACGCAGGTCGCCACGCGCGAGGAGGCGCGCCTCGCGCTGAAGACGCTCATCTGGCGCACCACCACGACGAGCGGCGATCGCGCCGAGCTGAACCTCCTTGGCGGTGAGAGCGCCCTCTGGTCGCGCGTGTCCGCGGACGATGAGACCTGCACGAGCCGGCGCTGCGCCGCGACGCGCGGCGGCTGCTACCTCGAGCGAGCGCGCTCCGCCGCCGCGGATGCCGGCATCGTCGTCGTGAACCACGCGCTGCTTCTGCACGACGCCCGCGGTGGCGGCAACCTGCTTCCCGAGGCCGACCACGTCGTCGTCGACGAAGCCCATCGCCTCGAGGACGTCGCGTCGGACGCCTTCGGGTTCAAGCTCGAGACCTGGCGGACGAACCGCGATCTCGATCGCATCGCGCACTCGCCGCTTGTGATGACGGCCCTGAAGTCGGCTGACCCGGCGCAGGTCGAGGCGGCCCAGGCGCTGCGCGAGGAGGTCGCGCGAGCGCGCGGAACGTCGGGCGAGACGTTCGACGCGCTGGCAACGCTGCTCCCCGAGGGGACGGACCGCCTCCGGATCACCGGCGGCTTCCGGGCGAGCGACGATCGCTGGCTACCGATCGAGCTTGCGGCCGAGCGGCTGGCCGATGCGCTCACCAGCATTCGCGTCGCGGGTGACCGGCTGGCCGCGCGGAGCGGCGATGAGAACGAGCTCACCGAGCACGAGAGCGCCCTGAAGGAGCTCATCGGGGAGCAGGGCGCGATCGAGCACGGGATCCACCGCCCGAAGCCCGGAGAGATCGCGTGGCTCGAGCGGAGCGACGACGGCATCAGCCTGTTCGTCGCGCCGGCGCACGTCGGGAGCGCGCTGCGGCGCACGCTCATCGATCGGCACCGCTCGGTGATCATGACCTCGGCGACGCTCGGGGTCGCGGGGACGATGACGTTCACGATGGATCGCCTCGGGGTGAGCGACATCGCGGGCACGCTGCGCGTGGGGTCGCCGTTCGACCACGCGAACCAGGCGGTGCTCATCGTGCCGTCCGATATCGCGCTGCCGCACGACGAGCACTTCGCCGAGGAGGCCGCGGTCATCGTGGGCGACGTGGCGCGCGCGCTCGGCGGCCGCACGCTCGTGCTGTTCACCTCGCACGCCGCAATGCGCGAGGTGGGAGCGCAGCTGGCCGGCCTCGAGGAGACCGGCATCGCCGTTCTCACCCAGGGCGTGGACGGCTCGCGGCGGGCGATCCTCGAACGATTCGCCGCGGGCGGCTCGGTGCTGCTCGGTACCCAGTCGTTCTGGGAGGGCGTCGATCTGCCGGGCGACCAGCTGCGGTGCGTGGTGATCGCGAAGCTTCCCTTCCCGGTGCCGGACGACCCGCTCATCCAGGGACGCTCCGAGCGGTACGACGATCCGTTCCGCGAATATCAGCTGCCCCTCGCGGCGCTGCGCCTGCGTCAGGGGTACGGCCGGCTGATCCGCTCGAAGACCGATCGCGGCGCGGTCGTGTTGCTCGACCGGCGCGTGATCCTCCAGGACTACGGGCCGACGTTCCTCGCGTCGTTGCCGGCGGTCCGCGTCCAGCGCATCCCGAGCGATGGCATCGGCGTGATCGTCGCGGAGCACTGCGCGCGCGGATAATGGCGGGCGTGGAGCAGCCCTCCGCCGCGCGGGTCCGATCGTGGCTCGAGACGGTGCCGCGCGAGAACCGCGAACGGCTGTTCCTCCTGCTCGACGAGCTGTGCGCGGGCATGGATGTCTCGCGCCACAACCAGTTCGGGTTCCTCCGGCTGCGGGCGGAGTTCGAGACCTCGGGCGAGCTGTTCGGCTGCAGCCTCGTCGAGCTCCGCGACGCGATCGCCGCGACCCTCGGTGATGTGTCGCACCTGCGCCCGCCGCGGCCCGCGAGCCCGCTCGAGGAGCTCAGGTCGCGGGTCGGGTCCGAAGGCCACCCCGACTTCCGCTAGGCGCAAATCAGCCGATATCCGGTCGATACCCCGGCACCCGTAATGGGCCGACCGGGGGGCTTGTAGACCGGTTGGGGCTTCCTAAACTTCGCCTAGGTGGCAGACGCCTCTCTGCCGATCTTGGGATGAAAGGAGGCACAAAATGCTCGCATTCTTCCGTGACGACGAAGGCCAGGGCCTGGTTGAGTACGCTCTCATCATTGCTGTTATCGCCATTGCCGTCATCGTCGCCATGATCTTCCTCCGCGGCCAGCTCCAGAACATCTTCAGCAACATCGGCAACAACCTCACCTAGAGCCTTCGCCGTACGAAAAGAGCCCGGGCCTCCGCCCGGGCTCTTTTTTATGCCGCTCAAGCGCCAGGGTGTCCGTTCTTGTTACAGTTGTTCGTGGATCGGGTCATTCGGGCTCGATACTTCGCACGCTTCGTGAGATCCCTGCGACGGTGCCCGCCAGGGTGCGTCGTGGCCGCGAGGCGGAGGCATCAAGGGAGAACGCGTTGGCCGTCGTCACGATGAAGCAGCTCTTGGAGTCGGGTGTCCACTTCGGGCACCAGGCTCGGCGGTGGAACCCGAAGATGAAGCGATTCATCTTCATGGAGCGCAACGGGATCCACATCATCGACCTCCAGCAGACGCTCGTCCGGGTCGAGGAGGCCTACGCCTTCGTGCGCGACCTCGCCTCCGATGGCGGGCAGATCCTCTTCGTCGGCACCAAGAAGCAAGCCCAGGAGTCCATCGCCGAAGAGGCGAAGCGCGCGAACATGCACTACGTCAACCAGCGCTGGCTGGGCGGCTTCCTGACCAACTTCATCACGATCCAGAAGCGGATCCAGCGCTTGAACGAGCTGGTCGAGCGCAAGGAGCGCGGCGATTTCCTCACGCTCCCCAAGAAGGACGCCCAGCGCCTCGAGGACGAGCTCCAGCATCTCGATCGGTACTTCCAGGGCGTGCGTGAGCTGAAGCGTCCGCCGAGCGCGCTGTTCGTCGTCGACCCGCACCGCGAGCACATCGCGGTCGAAG
>CAZMLV010000064.1:0-2318 GCA_964567235.1 uncultured Chloroflexota bacterium
GCCCCCCGCCACCCCCCCCCGCGGCCGGCCCGCCGCCGGCGGCCGCGCGGGCCGCCCCCCCCCGCCGCGATGAGCTGGTCGACCTTCGCGGTCGCGGCCAGCTCGGTCTCGACCAGGTCCGCGAGCACGCCGATCTCCGCGGCGGAGCCGGCGGCGGCGAGGCGGTCGGCTTGCGCCGCGAGCTTCGCCAGCTGGGCGTCCTTGGCCGCGAGCGAGCCGTTCATGGACAGAAGATCGGCCTCGTGTGCCGCAAGGTCGGCGCGCTGCGACTCGAGATCGGCCTGGACCCGCTGGAGCTCCACGAGCGCGGCGTGCTGCGCATCGGCCAGCGAGCCGAGCGCGTCCGTGGCCTGGATCGCGCTCAGCACCGAGCCGGTCGCGATGAGCACCTCGAGCGGGGTGTGCTGTGACGCCCGGTATTGCTGCTGAACGAGCCGGTCGAGCTCCGCCTGCCGCTGCGCTGCTTCGGCTTGGAGCGCCACGATGCGCGCGATGATCTGCTCGCGCTCCGCGCGCACCTGCACGATGCGTTGATCGAGGAACGCGCGCTCGCTCGCGGCCAGCGCGCGCTCGGCATCGATGCGGACGCTGAGCGAGGTCGCCTGGGCGATCGCCTGGGCCTGCGCGTACTCCTGCGGCGTGATGCTCTGGGTGACCGCCGTTGGCCGCGGGGTCGGGGTGGGCTTGACCGGTCCCCCATCGGCGAGGGCCTGCGCTGAGTTGAGGGCCATCGCGGCACACGCCAAGACAGTCACGCCGATGACTCTGGAGACCGGCTGCACCCGGCACATGCTGCCAATGACCACCGACTCAGGAGTCGCTCGGCCGCTAGTGGCCCCGTTCCGTCGCGGGAACCGTGCGAATGTGGTCAATGTCGCTGGCCGCGCGCCGCGCGATCGCGGCGACGAGCTCGGCCTCGCGCAGCCTGATCTCGCCGGACCACGTCGCATCCGGCACCGCGACGATGAGCGCGCGCTCGCTCAAGCCGACGGCCCGCGTCGCACCGGCCGAAGGTCCGAACACGTCGCGCGCGGCGCCGGGCCACGCGTCGAGCGCCGATACACGGGCGATGTCCCGCTCGAGGCCAAGCTTGCGGAGCGCTCGATCGATCGCGCCACCGATCGGCCTCATCCGATGACCCCGTCCTTCACCCGCAGCACATCCGCTCGCTCGATGAGCCGTTCCGGAACGCCGGCCTCGAACGCCGCGGTCAGCAGCGTCTGCGCGTCGTCGGGCAGCGCGTCGACCAGCGCGTCGCGCCGCCCCGGATCGAGCTCGCTCAGCACGTCGTCGAGCAGGAAGACGGGGAGCTCGCCGACGCGCTCGCGGATCCACGCCGCCTCCGCGAGCTTGAGCGACAGCACGGCGCTCCGCTGCTCGCCGCGCGACGCGAACGTGGGAAGTGCCCGGCCGAGCGCGCTGACCGCGAGGTCCTCGCGGTGTGGGCCGACGAGCGTGGTCCCCTGCCAGATCTCGCGATCGCGCTTGGAGTCGAGCAGCGTGAGGTACGCGGCCTGGCGCTCCTCGAACGTGTCTCCCTCCACCTGCGCCGCGTACGCAAGTGAGAGCGCGTCGGCGCCGCTGAATTGCGTCGCGGCCTCGCGGAACGGCGCGACGAGCTCCCGGACGGCCTCGAGCCGGCGGAGCGAGATCGAGGCCGCGAGCCGCACGAGCTCGCTGTCCCAGAACGCAAGCTCGGACGTCGGCCGGCCTTCGTCCCGCAACACGCGGAGGAGCGCGTTGCGCTGCTCGAGCACACGCCCGTACTCGCGCGACTCGGCGCGATGCCGCTTGTGCACCTGGCCCACCATCGCGTCGAGGTAGCGCCGCCGGGCGCTCGGGGCTTCGGCGAGCAGCTGCACGTCCTCGGGGAAGAACGACACGACCGCGAGCTCCCCGATCGCCTCGTCTGCGCGCTTGCCGGCCCCATCGAGGAGGTACCGCCGGGGCCGGCGGCGCTCGCCGGCCGGTGGGGCGAACAGGAGCACATCAACGGTGCGCGCGTCGTCGACGCGCTCGACGCGGGCGGATACCCGGGCGGTGTTCGCGCCCCAGCGAACGAGCTCCGAGTCGTCACGGGCGCGCGGTGAATCGCCGCGGGCAATGAGGTGGATCGCCTCGAGGACGTTCGTCTTCCCGGCACCGTTCCGACCCACCAGGGCGGTGACTCCCGGGGTGAGAACGCGTTCCGTCCTCGCGTAACTCCGGAAGTCTTCGAGCAGGATCCTGGCGACACGCATGTCGTCCCTATCGTGCGGCCGGGCCCGCGACCCCCGCCCCCGGCCCGCCCCCCTAAACAAGGGGTTGGGGCGGGGCGC
>CAZMLV010000064.1:2328-9377 GCA_964567235.1 uncultured Chloroflexota bacterium
GGTCATGTCTGCTATACCACGTGTGGCGACGCTATTTGCGTCTTTAGGGGGGGCCGGGGCGGGCTCCGCGGGCCTGGCCGAGCCCCCTACGACGGAATGCGGAGCGGCATCACCACGTGCAGGTAGCTGTCGTCGCCGACGATGCGCACGACGCCGGGGGCCAGCGGTCCGCCGAGCTCGAGGGCGACCTCGGATGCCGCCAGGCTGCCGAGGGCATCGGCGACGAAGCGGGAGTTGAAGGCGATCGCGGTCGCCTGACCCTCGACCGTGGCGTCGACGCGCGAGGTGTTGTCCCCGACCTCGGCAGCGGTCGCGCTCACGACGAGCGGGACCTCCTGCGCGGGATCGACCGCGAACCGCACGATGTTGGCCGCGTCGCGGGCGAAATACGAGGCGAGCTTTGTGGCCTTGAGCAGCTCGTCGCGTGACACCGTGACCTTCGTCGAATGACTCGTCGGGATGACCTGCCGGTAGTTCGGGAATTGACCCTCGATGATCCGCGACACGAGGTCGGCCTCCTCGGTGTGGAAGATCACCTGGCTGCCGTTGGGCGTCACCAGGATGTCGACCGGCGAGTCGGAGTCGTCGACGATGCGAGCGACCTCGAACAGGCTCCGGGCCGGGATGATGATCTCGACCTTTGGGTCGACTTTTGTGAGGAGGGGCGCCCGCCGCACGGAAAGGCGGTACGGATCCGCCGCGGCCATCGTGACCTCGGTGCCCTCGAAGGTGGTGAGCACCCCGGTCAATACGGGACGCGAATCGTCGGTCGCGGCGACGAACGCCACCTCATTGATCATCCGGCGCAGGACGCCCTGGGACATCCGGGTGGTCGGCTTGTCCGGGATGGCCGGGATGATCGGGAACTCCTCCGCGTCGAGCCCCTTGAGGTTGGCTTCGGTGGTGGCGCTCTTCAGGTGGATCGTCTTCGTGCGCACGTTGAGCGCGATCTCGATCGGCCCGGCGGGGAGGGAGTTCACGAAGTCGGTGAAGAGCTTCGCCGGCACGGTGATCGCACCTTCATCCTCGATCTTCGCCGGCACCCAGCAATTGACCCCGATCTCGAGGTTCGTCGCGGTGAGCTTGAGCCGGCCGCTGTCGGTCCGCAGGAGCACGTTGCCCAGGATCGGCAGCGTGCCTCTCGTCGAGACCCCGCGGCCCACGATCGACAGACCGCGCGCGAGGTTCTCTTGCAGACAGCTGACCTTCACGTGAGTTCCCCCTCCACGTCCTCGTAGCTAGAAGTTGATCAGAACGCCAGTCGCAGTAGTAGCGGTGTGGACTATGACGTGTCGCGCCGGATCGCCCCGCCCCGCTTGAACGGATCCGCATTCGGTCTCGTGGACAGCCCGGGGACACGCTGCGGACGGCCCGGGACAGCCGGTTCGGTGTTGTCGGGAAATGCTACAGGCCGGACGCCCGTGGACACCTTAAGGGGCCGGTTGTCCACGAATGCAGGTCCTTATCCACACGTCCCGGTCGCTTATCCACACAGCCAGGCGCGTGTATCGGCCGTTACTCGGCGTAAAGCAGCTCGCGAAGCGAGTTGATGTCGCGGCGGAAGTCGTCGTTCTCGCCCATCTCGCGCTCGATCTTTTCGCAGCCGTGAAGGATGGTCGAATGGTCGCGGCCACCCAGGGCCTCGCCGATCCGCAGGAGCGGAGCCTCGGTCTCCTCGCGCATCAGGTACATCGCGATCTGGCGCGGCAGCACGATCTGTTTGTCGCGGGCTTTGCCCCGCAGCTGGTCCGAGGGCACGCCGTAGTACTTCGCGACGGTCTCGACGATCCGCTCAGGCGAGAGCGACTGCCGGCGAGGGTTGTACAGGATGTTCTGGAGCATGGTCTGAGCGAGCTCGGTCGTGACCGCGACCGCGTTCAATGTCGCGTAGGCCACGATCCGCGTGAGCGCGCCCTCGAGCTCGCGAATGTTCGACACGATCCGCTGCGCAAGGAAGTCGATGACCGGCGGCGGCACCGCGACATTCGCGGCCTCAGCCTTCGCCCGAAGGATGGCGGTGCGCGTTTCGAGGTCCGGAGCCGAGATGTCGGCGATGAGGCCCCACTCGAATCGTGACCGGAGGCGGTCCTCCAGCTGCGGGATTGCCTTCGGCGGCCGATCGCTCGACATGATGATCTGCTTGCCCTCTTCGTGGATCGCGTTGAACGTGTGGAAGAACTCCTCCTGGGTGCCTTCCTTGCCGGCGATGAACTGGATGTCGTCGATGAGCAACACGTCGATCCGCCGGTAGCGCTCGCGGAACTCCTCGGACTTCTGTCCGCGGATCGAGTTGATGAACTCGTTCGTGAACTTCTCGCTCGTCGCGTACGCGACGCGCTTCTTCGGGTGGCGCGACAGGACGGCGTGACCGATCGCGTGCATGAGGTGCGTCTTGCCGAGGCCACTCCCGCCGTACACGAACAGCGGGTTGTACGAGTGCCCCGGACGCTCGGCGACGGAGAGGGCAGCGGCATGCGCGAGCCGGTTGTTGGAACCGACGACGAACGTGGCGAACGTGTAGCGGGGGTTGAGGATCGCCGTGACCGGCGCACCCTCACTCCGGCGCTCGGACGGCGGGGCCACCGGCGTGACCGAGGCGCTCGAACCGTCGACATTCTGGCCGGAATACGCGGGATTCGCGGGCCGCTGCCCGGTCCCGGCCGCCGGCCCCGCGCCGCCAGGTACGGTGATGAACCGTACGTCCACGGTCCGTCCCACGAGCCGCTGGAGCGACGCGCGCACGTGACTGCGGTACTTGTTCTCGAGCCACTCGCGAGCGAACGCGTTCGGGACGCCGATGCAGAAGACGTCGTCCTCCTCGCTGACGACGTACGTCTCCTTGAACCAGGTGTCGTAGTTCGCCTTCGGCATCGCGAGCTGCAGCTCACCGAGGGCGGCGCGCCACAGCTCCTTGAGGTTGATGCGAGTCTCTGCTCCCAGCTGCGAGTCAGACGTCACGGATGCTCCCCACTCGAGATGCGCGCCTGCCATAGAACGTAACTCGCACGGATCGTGTTGCGGATCGCGATGCCGGTCGCAGGATGATGGCTCCCCTGGAAGCCCGCGAACTATACCCCCGTGTCGGAACGCGCGGCAAGGCAAGGAATGGACAACGGACTCGGGCTGATAGACTTTCGCTCACACATCCGACGTGATCAGCGTCAGCTTTTCGAGAAGGGGACTCGATCGTGAAGCGCACATACCAGCCGAAGACCCGTCGCCGGTCGCGCGTACACGGATTTCGTGCTCGCATGAAGACGACGGGCGGCCGCAGGGTCCTCGCTGCGCGGCGAGCCCGTGGTCGCAAGCGACTCACCGTCGTCTAAGCACGCAGTGATGCACGCCGCGCGATTGCGGCGAGGGGAAGACATCGCACGCGTTCGAGCCGAAGGTGTGGCGCGAAACGACACGCTGTTCTCCCTCCGCGCACTGGCGACCGATGGACCGGCCGTGCGCGTCACGGTCGCCGCGTCGCGCGCTGTTGGCGGCGCCGTCCAGCGCAACCGCGCCCGGCGGCGCGTGCGCGAGGCCGTCCGGCTGGCCCTGGCCACGCGACCGGACGCACCGCGCGGTATCGATCTCGTCGTGATGGTGCGGAAGGGCGCGCTCGACGCCCCGGCCGTGCTGGTGCGCGGCGCGGTCGAGCGTCACCTCGACGCGGTGTTCGCGTGAAGCGGGCGCTGCTCGGCGCGCTCCGGTTCTACAAGGCCCAGATCAGCCCGTCGTTGCCGGCCGCCTGCCGCTACTCACCCACGTGCTCCGAGTACGCGATGGAGGCCGTCGAGCGGTACGGCGCATGGCGCGGCTCGCTGATGGCGATCCGGCGCGTGCTGTCGTGCAACCCGTTCGCGCGCGGTGGGTACGACCCGGTCCCGCAGAAAGCCGCGGGTCGCTAGGTGCTCGACTTCCTCGCGCCGTACTGGAATTTCCTCCTCGTCCATCCGCTCATCTCACTGCTCGTCGGCGCGTACGACCTGGTCCGCGATTTCGGGCTCGCCATCATCCTCGTGACGATCGCCATCCGCCTCGCGCTCTACCCGCTGTTCAAGATCCAGATCCGCAACCAGCGGGCGATGCAGGAGCTCGCGCCGGCGATGGCGGACCTCAAGTCCAAGTACGGCGCCGACAAGCAGCGCCTCAGCCAGGAGCAGATGAAGCTCTACCAGGAGCGCGGCTACAACCCCGCGATGGGCTGTCTCCCGATCCTGTTGCAGATGCCATTGCTCCTCGCCATGTACCAGGCCTTCATCCAGACGCCGCACCTGACCGGCGCGACGCTGGCTCCGGACCTCATTCCATTCATTCCAAATCCACTGGCGCCGGACCAGCTGCTGGACCTCACCGCGCACTGGTTGCCGTGGATGGTGTCGTGCGCCAACGCGGCGATCGGGCAAGCCTGCGGCCTCGGCGCGCCGGACCCCTGGCACGTTCTGCCGATCCTCGCGGGCGCCACGCAGCTGATCTCGTCGGTCATGTTCCAGCCGATGGCGCAGCCAAAGACCGTCGACTCGCAGCAAAAGATGATGCAGTCGATGCAGTACTACTTCCCGCTGATCACGGTCTTCATCGCGTGGAGCCTGCCCGCAGGCCTCGGCCTGTACTGGGTCACCACGACGTGCTTCGGGATCGTCCAGCAATACTTCGTGAGCGGGTGGGGGCAGCTGCCGCGATTCCTCCCGTTCCTCCGGAACATCCCGTCTCCGGCCGACCGCACGCTCGCAGCGCGGCAGCAGGCGGCCCTCGAGGAGGAGCGGCGCGACATGTCGGCGAAGGCCGCGCTTGCACCGAATGGTCCCGGCGCGCAGAACACCCGCGAGGCGCGCCGTCAGCGGAAGGCGAACAACAACAAGAAGAAGTAGCAAGCTCCCTTCGCCATGAGGCGAAGGGGGCGCGAGGGGGGACGCGATGCCGCTGCGTGGCGAGGAATTCACCGGACGCACCGTCGAAGAGGCGATCGAGCGCGGATTGCTCGAGCTGGGTCGCAAGCGATCGGACGTGGACATCGAGATCCTGGAGCGCGGCAAGCCCGCGAACATGCTCGGCATGGGCGGGGTCGACGCGCGTGTGCTGCTCTCGTTCACCGAAGAGGAGCGTGCGATCGAGCCCGAGCCCGTGATCGACGAGCGCGAGGTGCCGCGGCGCCCGGATGCGGTGCGGGCCGCGGCCGAGCGCGCGGCCGATCGTGCCGCGGACGAGGCGGAGGCGGCCACGCCGCTCCTTGCGGAGGACCTGGCGCTCGGCCGGACCGTGCTCGTCGCGCTCCTCGAGAAGATGGACGTCGAGGCTGACGTCACCGTGGATGACCGTGCCGGGATGGAAGGGCTCGAGGTCGAGGGTGCGGAGCTCGGCGCGCTCATCGGCCGGGGCGGCGAGAACCTGGTCGCGCTTCAGCAGATCGTCTCGGCGATCACCTCGAAGTCGGTCGGCCACACGGTGCACGTCCCGGTGGACGTCGAGGGCTATCGCAAGCGGCGCGAGGATCAGCTGCGCGAGATCGCGCGCCGCGTGGCCAGCCGCGTGAAGACGACCGGACAGGCGGTGACGCTCGAGCCGATGCTCGCGTACGAGCGGCGGATCGTGCACCTCGCCGTGCAGGAGCAGCCCGGCATCAAGACCGAGTCGGTGGGCATGGACCCCAACCGTCGCGTCGTGATCAGCTCGACCGCGCCAGGCGCGCGCGGGCCGATCGCTTTCCGTCCACCGCGCCCCGGTGGCTTCCGGAACGGCCCCCGGCCAGGTGGGCCAGGCGGATTCGCCGGCCGGCGGCCCTATCCACCACGTCCGGGTGGCGTCCGGCCGCCCCGCCCGGGAGGCTTCGGCCCCAACCAATAGTTCGGAGCGTCACATTCGCGCTCATTGCCACCGAAAAGGGGGCGACGAGCGGACACTTCGCGGCTAATTTTTGCTCACGTGACGACGGCCGAACGCAACTGGTCCGCGGAGCGGGTCCGCAACAACTTCCGCATCGACGCCTTCTCGGGCGTGATGGCGGGCGTCTACCTCGGCGTCATCGTCGCGTTCCTCCCGGTGGTGATCCGGCGGATGGGCGGTTCGACCGAGGACGTCGCGCTCGTCGTCGCCGGACCGTTCATCGGTCACCTGTTCTCGCCGGTCTTCGGCTACCTGCTCGCGCGGTTCCGTCCGGTCGCGATCACGGCGGCCACTGCGACCGTCGCCCGCACGCTCTTCCTCGTCGGCGTGCTCGTCGTCGCGACGCCGTTCGCGCTCGCGTTCGTGTCCGTGACGATGTGGATCATCGCCGTCGCGAACATGGCGTCGTACGCGACCCTCATGCAGGGGATCTACCCCGATAGCGAGCGCGGATCGGCCATGGGTAAGGTCCGCATCGGCTCTTCGATCGCGAGCATCGCGAGCGCGACGCTCGCCGGCATGTTCATCGACGCCGTGCCTGCGACGATCGTCTTCGCGGTGGCGACCGCCATCTCGCTGCCCGGCGCGATCGCGTTCGGACGGATCCGGCACGATCCGCCGGCGATCCCGACCGTGCGGCATCGCCCGTCCCGGATCGCGCGCGACGTGTGGCGCGACCACCGGTTCCGCCGCCTGCTCCTGTCGTTCACGATCTTCGGGTTCGGCAACCTGATGAACGCGGCGCTCTACCCGATCCTGCTCGTCGACCACTTCAACGCGCCGAACAGCTTCGTCGGCTATATGACCGCGCTCCAGGCCGGCAGCGCGGTGGTCGCGTATTTCGTGTGGGGCCGGTTCATCGACCGCGGCTCGTCGCTGCGCCTCACGGTGATCAACACCGCGCTCGTCCTGCTCATGCCGCTCGGCTATCTGCTCGCCCCGAGCACCGTGTTCCTGCTGCCGGTCGCCGTGATCGCGGGGATCACCAACGCGGGCGGCGACATCACGTTCTTCACGAACATCGTTCAGCTGGCACCGCGCGAGCGGGTCGGCGACTACGCCGTGGCGCAATCCTCGCTCATGGGGATGCGCGGCACGGTCGCGCCGTTCGCCGCATCCGCGCTGCTCACCGCGTTCTCGCCGCAGGCCGTGATGGTCGGGGCGATCGGCCTGATGGT